>JBJXFS010000081.1:0-37370 GCA_046155625.1 Verrucomicrobiales bacterium
GTGCCCGATCCAAAAGAGCAGGAGGGCCCTTTTCCGCCCACGGTACCGGACCCAAAAGAGATCGATCGTTCGACAAGGCCTCCAAGGTAACATGCCATGGCACAGACCGGCCCATGCAACGAGGAGCGAGAGACGCCTGAATTATCGGGGATGAGCGACGGCGAGCGCCAAGAACTGGGGATCTTGTTTGTCGATCTGGTGGATTCGAGTGTATTCGCGAGCACACTTTCGCTGGAGGCGTATGCGGAATACGTTGAGGAGTTTAAGCGGATGGCGTTGACCCAGTGCCGGTATTTTTTCGAGGATTATTTGCAGGGAAAGTATCGGGAGTGGCGGGAGTATGCGGCGAGCATTGTGGGCGATGAGTTGGTGGTTTTCCTGCGCACGGGGAAACCGGGCAACGATGTGTACTTGCTCACGCTGCTGGCGGTTCTCATCAAGGCGGCTTGGCTGGGCGCGCCGTTCAACCGGGCTCGCATCGATCGGGACATGCCTCCCTCGGAGGTCGCGGCCGGGATCAACCATGGTTCGGTATGGGCGGTGTGGCAGGACGGCCGCTTCGCCTACACGGGTTACTCGATCAACCTGGCCAAGCGCATCGAGTCGCGTTCGCGCACCGGGGAACGCTACCGCATTCTGGCTACCGACCGGGCGGTCAAGCTCATTTCGCTCAAGGTGCGAAATCTGCTGTTTGGCCCACGCCAGCTCTTTGAAGCCAAAGGAATCCTTGGATCGGTGGGATTTCACGAGCTGGCGTACAGTTTCGTCAATCCCACCGACCGTCTGTGCCCGTCGTTGAGTCCGGGATTAAGGGAGATTCTCAACCGGGCCATGCAGGCGTCGACGCACGATTCGTGGATCCATGACTTGATTCAGAACTGGAGCGAGGCGGAGGCGAAAGCCGTGACCGACTCCGCGTTCGCGATGGCCCGGCAGGTTCTCAGTCACGAACCCGCACATCCAGTGGCGCTGTATTTCTTCGCTCAAGGGTTGCGGGAACGGGGCCGATGGGAGGACGCCCGGGTGGCTCTGTCGCGCCTCACTCAGGAATGGCCATACTTTGGCGATGGCCATTGGGAGTTCGGGAAGTTGGCCAAGCACCTTGGGGAGCAACTGGCGGCGCGTGACGCGTTCCGGCAGGCCCACCTCCTGGGTGTTGAGGAGGCATCGGCGGAACTCGGCCCGACTGGCGCGCGGGATGCCGGGGTATGACGCCAGAATCCCGACCGCTGATTAGGGTGGCCAGGACCGACAGGTTGGATTATCTGACGAGCAGCTTGTCTCGGCTCAAGGCCTCGAATCCGAGCCGGGGCAAGGATATGTCATCCCACTCCCGATCTCTCAACACCCTATGAAACGTCGCCATTTTCTTCAGACAGCCGCCACGGCCTCGCTGTCGCTGGCGCCCTCCTCCGCCCTGCGGGCAGCCTTGGCCAAAAACGACCGTTTCCGGGAGGCGATCGGCCTGCAATTGTACACGCTGAGGAACGAGATCGCGAAGGATACGGCGGGCACGATCAAGGCGGTGGCGGAGGCCGGGTACAAGCAGGTCGAGCCCTACCGGTCGCCGCAGACCGAGGCGATGATCCAAGCGGCCAAGGACCACGGCTTGGCGGTCAACTCGATGCATTTCGACTGGAACACGGTGGTGGCACCGAAGGACGAGGGAATGAGTGATTTCCGGAAGACACTGGAGGAGGCGAAGGCGCACGGATTGACCCACTTGGTCATCCCGTACCTCGACGCCAGCCAACGGAAGACACTCGACGACTACAAGAAGGTGGCCGCACGATCGAACCAGGCGGCAATCCTGGCCAAGGCGGCCGGCATTCAGCTCGCCTACCACAATCATTCGTTTGAGTTCGAGCCGATGGGTGATGGCAAAACCGGCTTTGACGTGCTGATGGCTGAATTCGCCCCCGAGATGAAATTCGAGATCGATGTTTTCTGGGTGAAGGCGGGCGCGGTCGAGCCTCTGGACTTGATGAAACGCCTGAAGGGGCGCGTGTCGCAACTGCATCTGAAGGACCTGAAAGCGGGGCTGGCGTTGCCGATATTCACGAACATGCCGGTGGACGGGTTCAAGGAGTTGGGCAACGGGATCATTCCGATGGAGCCGATCATCACGCTGGCCGCCGAAATCGGAGTCGCCCATTGCCACGTCGAGCAGGACCAGTCGCCCGACCCGCTGGCGAGCGTGCGCCAAAGCCTGAAGTATCTTGCCGCGCTCTGAGTGGCCTGATTGATTACGCCATGGAGGCATCCCGACCCCGATTGCTGATTTCCCGCTTGACCGCCGGATGCGTCACGCTGGTGGTGATTCTGGCAATGATCGGGGCGGCCCTGGGGTGGTGGTGGAAACTCCGGGCGAGTGCCCGGGAACGCGCGCAACGGGCCCCGGCGGCGGTTGAATCGCCGTAAGCACCCTCATGGAAACCACGAAAGACACGAACAATCTCGGCGTGGCTCCATGATGAGGTTTCCGGTCTTAACACGCCCCTTACAGACGGCGGGCGTCCGAGTCGTAGATTGGGGGCCGCATGAAAACAATCCCATGGTTTATTATTCTAGGAGCGGTTGCCACGGCGGGCGCGGCCGGATCCGCGGCCGCCCAGTCGGCCGCGGACGACACGACTGTTCACCGCCAACTCCCCGTGAAGGAGGTCACGGTATTCAAGGACGGTCATGCCTTTGTGGTGCATGAAGGCGCATTGGCCACGGAAACGACCGGGGAAGTGGTGATCGACCATTTGCCGGCGCCGGTCATCGGCACCTTCTGGGCGTTCTCAAAGGCCGGCGCGCCGAAAGTCAGCGGCGTGATCGCCGGCCATCGGCGAGCGGAGGTCGAGCGGACGGCACTGACGCTGGCTGAACTCATTGAGGGAAATCCGGGCGCGGAGGTTGCCATCACAGAGACGGGTGGAACGCGCTACCCGGCCACGATCATCGGCCTGCCAATGCGGACACCGCAGGAGCTCGATGCGACCAGCCCGCCCAACGCACCGATGCGCCTCAGCGAAAAAAGCGGGCTGGTTATGCTGAAAACGCCGGAAGGGACAAAAGTCGTGCCGCTGGAGCGCATTCAGGATGTTGTCTTCCGCCAATCACCCAACTCGAAGTCCCGCCAGGAGGAATTTCGCAGCGCTCTCACGTTGAAGCTTGATTGGGGCGGCCGCTCTCCCGAAAAAAGCGCCGAAGTGGGGTTGGTCTACGTGCAAAAAGGGATTCGTTGGATTCCCAGCTACAAAATCGATCTGGGCGCGAACGGCATGGCCTCGGTCCGTCTGCAGGCGACGGTGCTCAACGAACTCACGGACCTCAAAGACACGACCCTCCAATTGGTTATCGGCATGCCGACGTTCCACTTCAAGGACACCGTGGATCCCGTGGCGCTCCAGCAATCGGCCGCCCAGCTGTCGCAGTTTTTCCAGACGGACGCCGCCGGGGGGCGAGCCAGCGCCCTGGCCAACAACTTCAGCAACACCATCATGACGCAGGTCGCCAGGGCCGGAGAGTATGGCGGAGCGGCAGTCGCAGTGGAGGGCCAGCCCGACGGCTTACCGCAAGGCAGCCAAAACGAAGACCTGTACGTCTTCAGCGTACCGGGCGTGACGCTGAAAAAGGGGGAGCGCCTCGTGCTGCCGCTGGCGGATCTATCGCTGCCATACGAGGACGTCTACACGTTGCACCTGCCGTTCGCTCCGCCGGGCGACATGCAGCAGCAGTTCAATACCCAGCAGCAGGCCGAGCTGGCGCGGCTTTTTCACGCGCCGAAGGTGGCGCACAAGGCGAAGATCAAGAACCAGAGCGACATTCCATTCACCACGGCACCCGCCCTCGTGTCGCGCGAAGGCCGCGTGCTTTCCCAAGGATTGATGACGTATGCCACGCCGGGAACCGGCGCAGACGTCAACATCACGGCAGCCCTGGATATCGCCGTGACGAAGTCGGACCGCGAAACGAAACGGACACCAAATGCCCTGTCCTTCGGCGGGAGCAACTTCATGCGGATCGACCTGGAGGGCAGCATCAAACTGATCAACCACAAGTCGAAGAGCGTGGAGATCGAGGTGGTCCGCCATGCCTTGGGCCATGTCGACAGCGCGGACACCCACGCCACGGTGACGATGAACAATGTCTTTGAGGGAATGGACATGGCTTCCCCCACCGGCGGCGACGCCTCACCTCTGTGGTGGCGGTGGGCCAGCTGGCCGTCGTGGTGGAGCCAAGTCAACGGCATCGGACGCATCGCCTGGTCGGTCAAGCTCGACCCGGGTAAATCGGTCGACTTGGGTTATGCCTGGCACTATTACTGGCACTGACGAATGGAACCGAAGCGGGTCTTGGTGGTCGAAGACGATGGTGCCATCCGGCGCGGGCTGGCGGATGCACTGACGTTCGCGGGTTATGACGTCCTGCAAGCGGCCACCGGCCAGGATGGCCTGGCCATGGCGCTGCGCTCCACGGTGGATCTGGTCCTGCTGGACTTGGTGCTGCCCGGTCCCAGCGGGTTTGACATTCTGCAGGCCGTGCGCGCCACACGGCCCACCCTGCCGGTCATCCTCCTGACCGCGCGGGGCGAGGAGGCCGACCGAGTGCGGGGTCTGCGTCTGGGCGGGGACGACTACGTCGTCAAACCATTTAGCATCAAAGAATTGCTGGCGCGTGTCGAGGCGGTGCTCCGGCGCTCGCCCGAACGACCCAATCCGGTTGACCACATCCCGCTGGCGGGCGGTATGGTGGATTTGGCGCGTCGGGAGGTGCGCTTCCAGGACGGCACTCGTCACGAGCTTTCGGAACGCGAGGCCGGGCTGTTGAGTTATCTGGTCGCCCACCGTGGCCGGGCGGTATCGCGCGAGGAAATCCTGACGCGCGTGTGGAGGTTGGACCCCCGCGGACTGGAGACGCGGGCCATCGACGTTCATATCGCCAATCTGCGGGCCAAATTGCGGGACAATGCCGAGTCGCCCGGCGTGCTGCTCACCGTGCGAGGGAAAGGCTACTTGTTTTCGAGGCTTGAGGAAGCATGAACCGCCCCTGGCATCGCTGGATGGGATTCGGCCTCTGCCTGGCGGTGGTGGCTGGCGCGCTGGGGTGGATGACGGCCGCTTTGCTGCGCCTCGATCACACGCGACAGACGAGCGAGCGGCAGGCGGCCCTCGAGGAGCGGGTGCGCCTCGCCCTCTGGCGCATGGACTCGGCGCTCACCGCGCTGATTGTCGAAGAGAGCGCGCGGCCCGCCCATGACTACCGTCCGCTGAGGGAAGCAGACCAGGCGTTGGAGCGCGTCTCCAACCGCCTGCTCGCTCCCGGCGAAATCCTTGTGCCGTCGCCTCTCCAGAACTTTACCTCGCCCCACATCAAACTGCACTTTCAACGCGAACACGACGGCACCTTGATTTCGCCACAGGTTCCGGAGCCAGCCGAAGGAAAGTCGGCGCCCCGTGACGCCGACAGTGAGAACCACTCGCCACGGGAATATCGCGGCCGGTTGGCCGAGCTGGACCGGCTCCTGAGGCAGCCGGCTTCCGCCCACCGGGCCGCGCCACTCACCGCCGCTGCCGAGGGAGGGCCGGTTAATTCCCTCATCCTCCTTCAGGAAAGCTCGGCCGCGCCGGGACTTCCCGTGGCTTCGACCGCCACCCCATCGCGACAGGCCGGAACAGTGGAAGAAGGCATGGTCGCGGCGGAGTTGCAGCAGCAGATGTCGAATAGCGCAGAACTCCAATCACGAGCCGCTGTGTATCAACAAGCTACCCAACTGGCCACGGCAAACGCCAACTGGTGGGGGGCGACCGCCCCTTCCGCTTCGGACGCCGCAGCTCTTGTGTTCAAAGCATTGTGGTTGGGAGACGACTTGGTGCTGGCCCGGCGGGTGGCCGGTGCGTCCGGGCTCGTGGTGCAAGGCGTGTGGATCGACTGGCCCGCCCTGCGGGCCACGCTGCTTTCCTCGATCAACGATCTTTTTCCGCAGGCTTCGCTCCGTCCAGCCGCTCCGGATGCCGCCACCGACGCGGGACGCCGGCTGGCCACACTGCCGCTGGAATTGGTGCCCGACTGGGAACCGGAACATCCCGTCCGCCAGTGGACGCCACTCCACATCTCGCTGTGCCTCGCTTGGATGGGCGCCACAGTGGCCGCCGCCGCCGCCGGCAGCCTCCTGCATGGCACCCTGTCCCTCAGCGAACGCCGTGCCGCCTTCGTATCCGCCGTCACGCACGAGCTGCGCACCCCCCTAACGACATTTCAGCTCTACTCCGAAATGCTCGCCGATGGCATGGTGACCGATCCCGATCAGCGCAAAGGTTATCTCGATACCCTCCGTGCCGAAGCGACACGGCTGGGGCACCTGGTGGAAAATGTGCTCGCCTACGCCCGCCTCGAGCGCGGAAGCGCCCGGCAGCGCGTCGAGGCCGTCCGTTTGTCGGAGCTCCTTGATCACGTGAAACCCCGATTGGCCCAACGCACTGAGCAAGCCGGCCTGACGCTCGTGACGGAGGCCGTCGGCGCGGGGCCAGCCGCCACCGTCCGCGTGGACGTCGCCGCGGTCGAACAAATCCTGTTCAACCTCGTCGATAATGCCTGCAAATACGCCGCGCCAGAGGCCGTGGACAAACGCCTCCACCTGGAAGCGTTGGCGTCGCCGGGCGATCGCGGATTTATGACACTCCGTGTGCGCGACCACGGCCCGGGAATCTCAGCAGACGCCGCGAAGCGGTTGTTCACGCCGTTCAGCCGCTCGGCGGCGGAAGCCGCCCGCGGCGTGCCCGGCGTCGGCCTCGGCCTGGCCCTCAGCCGCCGCATCAGCCGTGAATTGGGCGGCGACTTGCGCCGAGATGCCAGCGTCGCTGAGGGTGCGGCTTTTGTGTTGTCGCTGCCGGTGGCCGCGACGACGCAATGAGCCCGGACCAAGCGCCCACATCGCCTTGTTGAGACCGGAGTTTGGGCGAAGGCCGCCCGCCCTTGAGACTGGAAGCGCCGAAGCGTGGCACTGACCGTCGAAGGCAATTCCAGCCATACTGGCTTGTTAACGGAACGACGCTCCATACGCATGAGAGAAGATGGCATCGAGGTGGGACGCGACCTCCAGGGCGCGTAGGCGGTGAAGGCGTGCCCCCTTGGATGGGCCTCCACTTCTCGAGTGATGGTCGCACAATTCACCCCCGGAGAATTCCCAATTACCGCGTGTTGGCTCGTCGCTTTTGCTGGCTGTGGGCACCGCTTGGGAAGGCGAAATGAGGCTTCTTCCTGCACGCTCCCACCGCCTACGAGCCCGGGAGGTCTCGTCCCACCTCTAGCCTCAAACGCCCGCTGAAACGTGTATTTATAGGGTGCACGTCTTTCATTCATGGGTATTGCCGGCCGCCGCGAACCACTGTTAGTGTATTGAGATGCCCGGTTGGCTCATATGGACGATGGCGGCGCTTCTTTCGTGGGGCGTATGGGCGGTATTGTCGAAGTGGCTGGGCGAGGCGTTGACGGCCGAACAAAGCCAGGCGCTGTCCACACTTGGGCTTCTGCCGATCTTGCCGGTGCTGGCGTGGAAAGCACGAGGCGACTGGCGGCGGGCCTCGCGACGGGGGCTGGCGTTCGCGTTCCTCGGCGGAGTCATCACATGCCTGGGGAATATCGCGTTTTACGCGGCGTTGGCGCGAGGGGAGAAGGTGGCCTCGGTGGCGTCGCTCACGGCCATTTCGCCATTGGTCACGGTGATTCTGGCGCTGGTGGTGCTTCGGGAGCGAATGAACCACGTGCAATGGGGCGGTCTGGCACTGTCGTTTGTGGCGATTTGGCTCTTCAATATCCAGAATGACCGTGGGATGTTCTCGAGCACGGTGCTGTATGCCCTGCCTCCAATACTGCTGTGGGGGGCATCCGGGTTTCTACAAAAAGTGGCGACCAACCACCTGCCGGGTGACGTGGCGGCTTTGGTGTATCTCGCCGCGTTTGTGCCAGTGGGGCTCTATTTTGCCTGGCGCGCGCCGTGGCCGGGAGCCATTGAACCGCGTGTCTGGCTCCTGGCGGGAACATTGGGATTCTTTATCGCGTTTGGCAATCTGGCGGTACTGGCCGCCTATGCCCGGGGCGGGCAGGCATCGGTCATTGCGCCGATGAGCAACCTGTATCCGGTCATCAGTGTTCCCTTGGCCGTGCTGTGGTTTCACGAGTCGGTTGGCCCGCGCGAATCGCTCGCCATCACCACCGCCCTCGCCTCAGTGGCCGCCCTCTCGTGGGAAAGGCCGACGCGCCCCGCGATCGCTCCCGCCGCCTCGTGATTCACCATGCCTCACACGATCCAACATCTCTTAAAATCCGGCGTCGTCATCGGCGACGGCGGTTACCTTATTGAGCTCGAACGCCGCGGATATGTCGACAGCGGCTCCGGGCGCGAAACGGTCGGGACCGGTCGCGGCAGCGGGCAATTCACGCCGGAAGTGGCGATCGAACACCCGGATGCCCTGCGCGAGTTGCACCGCGAGTTCCTGCGCGCCGGATCCCTTGTCCTGCAAGCACTGACCTTTTTCGGGACGCGCGAGAAGCTCAACCGCGCCGGCTATGGCGCCGACACCGAACGGATCAACACCGCGGCGGTCGGGTTGGCGCGGGAGGTGGCGGGCACTCAGGCGCTGGTGGCGGGCAGCGTCTCGCGCACCCAGCTGACCGAGCGCGAAGGCATGGCGTCCCTCGACAAGTCGCGCGATCATTTGGCCGAACAGATCCGGCTCCTCAAGGACGCTGGGGTGGATTTCCTGATCCTGGAAACATTCTTCCACCTGGCGGAAATGGAGGTCGCATTGCGCTGCGCGGCGGAGGCTGGCCTCCCGGCGATCGCGACGATGAGTTTTCGCCCGCTGATCGCGCGGTGCAGTGACGACCGCACCCCCGCGGAATGCGCCAAGGTCATGGCAGACCTCGGCGCGATCGCCGTCGGCGCCAACTGCGAGCAGGAGCCGTCGCGCATGCTTCCCTTGCTGCGCGAAATGCGCGAAGCCGTCGAGGTGCCACTGGCCGCGCAGCCATCAGCCTTTCGGACCACCGACGAATGCCACAGCTTCACACGTCTTCCCGGGTTTCCCGACGCCCTGGAAACCATTCAGATCGCGCGTGACGAATTCACCGACTTCGGCCGCCAGGCACAGGATGAGGGCATCGGATTTGTGGGCGGCTGCTGCGGCTGCAATGCCGCTTACATCAAAGCGCTGGCCTCGGGGGTGCGTCAGGCCAGTCGATAAGCTATGCTGAAAAAAGTGCCCTTAACTGACGCAATTCATATTTTGGCAGTGCTGCGCTCATCGCAGCTCTTGTGGGCACGCGCGCCCAGGTAAGCCCAAAGGTTCGGCCCCCTGCGCACGACTCGCTTCATGACCAATTGTTATTGATGGACCTGAGCGTTTTCCCCACCCGGTCCGATGCCGACGCCGCCGCCAGCGAGCGGCTGGCAGATTGGCTCATGACGCCCGGCGTCCGCAATGTGATGCTGGCGGCGGGCAACACGCCGCTGGAATTGTATCGGCTCATCGGGGCGAATCAGCTTCCGCTTTCGCACCTTCATCTTTTTGCGCTCGACGAATACGTGGGCGTGCCAGTCGATGAGCCGCGGAATTGCGCGAACGTGATTCGCCGCACCACCGTGGAGCCCTGGGGCATTCCGATGGCCCAGTATCACACGGTGAGTTCCAATGAGGCGGAAGCGCTGGGCAGCGTGGGGGCCCACGAGCGCCTCATCAGAGAGTCCGGCGGTGTGGACGTGCTCGTGCTCGGGCTCGGACAAAACGGGCATCTCGGGTTCAACGAGCCGGGCAGCACGGAGGATTCGGAGGCGCGTGTCCTCGATCTGGATTCTATCTCGATCGAGGCCAACCGTCTGTGGTTCGGCGGCGACCATGCTCCCGCTCGGGGTGCGACCGTGGGCATGAAAACCATCCTTGAAGCACGCCGAATCATTGTGCTTGCCTATGGAGCGCACAAGCGGGAGGCCGTAGCCGCCATGCGGCATGGCCCGCGCACCCCGCGCTGTCCGGCATCGCTCCTGCAAGGCCACTCGGGCGTCCACCTTTTCCTGGATGCCGAAGCAGCGTCGGGTCAAACCGAGCATCGCCCATGAGTTTCTGCGCCATCGGCATCGACGTGGGCGGCACCAAAATCGCCGCGGGTCTGGTCCAGATTGGGGAGTTGGAATCAACGGGGCCGGTCAGCGGCACAATGGACACGCTCACCCCCGCATGGCGCCCGCTGGCCAAGCGCACCGTGCCGACCGGCACGGCACGCGGTGGCCGAGCGGTGCTTGATGACGTGCTGCAGCTGGCAAACGAATCGCGTGCCGAAGCGAACCGGAGGGGGCTCGCCCCGCAGGCCATCGGGCTGGGCATTTGTGAGTTGGTCACGAGGGACGGTCGGCTGGCCAGCGCAAACTGCCTGGACTGGCTGGATCTGCCGGTGGTCGCCGAACTTTCCGCGATCGCGCCTGCGGTGCTGGAAGCCGATGTGCGGGCGGCCGCTCAAGCGGAAGCGATTTTCGGCGCGGGGCGTGGCAAGCGCCATTTCCTCTACGTCACCGTGGGGACGGGCATCAGCGCCTGCCTCATGATCGATGGCCAGCCATTTCTGGGTGCGCAGGGAGCCACCGGCACCATGGCCAGCAGCCCGATCCGCATCCCCTGTGAATCCTGCGGAGCGTGCCACACACGCAGCCTCGAAGAGATCGCATCCGGTCCGGCGCTCGTTGCCCGGTTCCGGTCGCGAGGCGGTCAGGCTTACGGCGCCGAGGAGGTCATGGCCGCTTCCGCCGCCGGGGATGTCGCGGCACGCGAGATTGTCACCACCGCAGCGGAGGCGCTGGGATCGCAGATCGGCCTGCTGATCAACATGCTCGACCCGGAAGCCGTGGTCATCGGCGGCGGATTGGGCCTCAGCGGCGGCCTGTTCTGGGACGGGTTGCGTGCTGCGATTCACGACCACATTTGGTCCCCCACAAGGGGGGGCCTGCCTGTCCTGCCCGCTGCCACGGGAAACGACGCCGGCTGGCTGGGCGCGGCTGCCGCAGGATGTCTTCATTTGCTGAAGTGATTTTTCGTGTCTTTCGTGGTTGTTCCAAAGTCCCTTTTTGGGATCAACGACATCGGCGGCACTTGGTCCGCCAACGGAATTCCGCGTCGATACCGGAAACCCTCGTGAAACGCATGCTCCCTCACAGCCCTCCGGCACGAAATGTTTGCATGGAAATGAAAACGCCCTGGCCGCAGCGGCGAGGTGGCGCCAATTTGCTGGCTATTGAGTCGCCCCTTGCCTCAGAATCCCTTCATGTCACCCAAACCTCATCTCATCGATCGCCGGGATTTTACCCGGACGTCTTTGGCCGCCACGGCCGCGCTGGCCGGGGGCACCATGTCATCCCGAGCCGCTGACGCCGCACCCAAGCGCCTCCGCACCGCCGTTATCGGGTGCGGCAGCGTGTCCGGCTCGTATCTGCCCGTGCTCACGAGTTCTCCCTTTGTCGAGGTCGTGAGCGTCTGTGACATCAAGCCTGATCGCGCCAAAAGGCGCGCCGAGGAATTCAAAGTCGCCCACCAGTACCCGCATATCGACGCGCTGCTCGCCGGCGCGCCATTCGATTTCCTGGTCAATCTGACTGACATGCAGGAACATGAACGCCTGAACCGCCAGGCGCTCGAGTCCGGCAAACACGTCTGGAGCGAAAAGCCCATCGCCAATTCACTGGGCGCCGGACAGGAATTGCTGCGACTGGCCACCGACAAAGGCCGCCGGCTCTGGGGCGCGCCCATTACCGTGCAGAGCCCGCACTTCGCGTTCATGGCGAAACAACTCAACGCCGGCAAACTCGGACGCGTGGCGGCCGCCCACGCCGATTACGGCCACGAAGGCCCTGACTGGTCCGCGTTCTTCTACGAAAAACTCGGCGGCTCGATGCCCGACCTCGCCGTTTACAACCTCACTACCCTCACCGGCCTGCTCGGACCCGCCAAGTCAGTCAGCGCCATGCTCAGCATCGTCACACCCGAACGCACGGTGGGCGACAAAGGTCGAATCAAGGTCACCGAAGAGGACAACGCCATGGTGCTGCTCGACCACGGCCGAGGCGTTATCTCCCACACCCAATCGGGGTTCAATTACTTCAATCCCCATGGCCACGACGGCAGCAAGGAATCCCGCTACACCATCAGCATCGTCGGCTCCGATGGCTTCATGGGGATGGTCGGCTACGATTGGGCGCCGCTCGGCGTCGACCTCGCCACCAAGGAATCACCCACCATCCAACGCCATGTCACCGATGCCCAGGGCTACATCTGGCAACAGGGCGCCGCCCTCGCCGCCGAATGCCTGGCCACCGGCAAAGAATTGCTCACCTCCCCGGAACACGCGCTCCACGTCCTCGAAATCATGACCGCCGCCCGCGAGTCGTCCGCCACCGGAAAACGCATCGCCCTCACCTCGACCTTCAAGTGGCCAGTCGTGGCGTGAACACAAATCCCAAGAACGTAGCCACCAAGGCGCTCAGCGTCCCAAAGGCCACCTTCCAACCCCAGCGTCGGGACCACCGAGATGAGTGCGGAGGATTCATAGGCTCGAAAATGCACTTTACTTTCTCTCGCACCAACGGCTCCTTCTCGTTTCGCTCAGTGCTTCGAGACTGGCATATCCATACCCCTACCCAGCCTCTGGACCCGCCAGGCTGTCCACCGGTTTTTCCGGATCCGCCGGCGGCTGAAACAATGAGCTTCCGCTCCATCGAAACCGAGCCCTTAGTGAGCGCATGAATGATGAGCAGACTTTGTGTGCTGCGCTCCGCCTGACGGCTCGAGCATCGATTGGGTTTGCTTGCCTGCTGGCAGCCGCGGCCACCGGTCCGGGGTGGATGGCGCGGGCCACCGTAGAGGAAGCCTCTCGCGTGGAATTGGGTCACGGGGTGACGACGGAACTGGTCAAACTCCCTCCCGACGAGTTTTTCACGGGCAGCACCGCCGAAGAAAAGGCCTGGGCCACGGGCATTGAGGGTGGCGCGACTCCAGGCACGAGTCGCGAGGCCCCCGAGGGCGCAACGGCTTCGGATTGACCGACATGTGCGGCGGCGTCTGGGAAATCGTCCTCGACCACTTTGACCCCGCCCGCGCCCACCAGAAAGTCCACTTCGTCCAAAGCCATCCACGGCCAGTCTGCCGTAAGGCAATCTTAGACACCCACTCATCCCCAGAGGGAAAGGCAATCTGAGACACCCACTCATCCCCAGGGGTCGTAGTGCTGGATCCCTGGCCGGGAATCGGGAATCCTCTGTCCATGAAGTGGCGCGTCATTCTCACACTCCTCGTCCTCGGCACCGCCGCGGCGGCCTCCCCTCCACCCAACATGGTGATCATTTATGACGACGACATGCGCCATGGTGACATCGGCGCCAACGATCCTGACTCTCGAATTCTGAGACCCCATCTCAACAAGCTCGCAGCGGAGGGAGAAGGTCGCCACCCTGCCGCTGGCACAACTTGGGAATGGTTGGCAGTATCCCGATCATCCCTGACCCAAGCTGTCGGCCTCGGTCTGTATCTGACCAGGGAGCGGCCTGAATCGAGATGGCCGATCATTTGACCGGCGATTTGGCCGGCGGCGGGATAATGATGCGCCTGCGGCCGGGCTAGCCATCTGGGGCCAGCAGCAGTGGGGTCTGGACATCGACGTCCCGAGTGGTTTGCGCCCTTTCCAATTGCCGATCTTGGTCCCGGATGTCCCATCCGACGAGTACCCGATCAGGCCGGTGGCCAGGAGGGCGAATGGAGCGCCAAAGAGCTTGTACGGCGACATCGACGACATGGGATCTTGAGGCGCTTTGCGGTAGTAAAATGACGATTGAATGGGTGTCTCGGTTTTTGTTTCCGGTTTTTGCTGTTGCTTCGCGGTCTTCGCCACCTTCGCGAGAGACCGAGACAATCAGCCTGCGCCTCAGGTTGTTCGCTGTTTTCTCGCGAAGGGAGCGAAGACCGCGAAGGATAGTTCCTGGGTGGGCGATACGAGACACCCACTCATTGACCGGGGGGCCGTACTGCTGGATTTGTGGCAAGGAATCGGGAATCATCTGTCCATGAAGTGGCGCGTCGTTTTCACACTCCTCGTCCTCGGCACGGCCGCGGCGGCCGCGGCTCCGCCCAACATCGTGATCCTTTATGCGGATGATATGGGCTATGGCGACCTGGGCGCCAACAATCCGGATTCGCGGATTCCCACGCCGCATCTTGACCGTCTCGCCGCGGAGGGCATGCGCTTTACCGACGCGCATAGTTCCTCCGGCATCTGCACTCCGAGCCGCTACGCCCTGCTCACCGGGCGATTCCATTGGCGCAAGTTTCACGGCATCGTGAACTCGTTTGATCCCCCGGTGCTGGAGGACGCGGAAGTCACATTGCCCGAACTCCTGAAATCCAAAGGCTATAACACCGCCTGCATCGGGAAATGGCACCTCGGCTGGAATTGGTCGGACATCCGGCGACCCGGCGCCCAGCCCGATCCGCCGGCGAATGGCCGCGACAGGGTTTTTCGGCCGGAGGACTTCGATTGGTCCAAACCCATTTCCGGTGGCCCGCTCTCCCACGGTTTTGATTATTACTTCGGCGACGACGTGCCGAACTTCCCTCCCTACGCGTGGTTCGAGAACGACCGGATTGTCACCGTGCCGTCCGAGCCACTGAAAATCACACCCCAGACCAAGGAAGGAGCTTGGGAGGCACGCCCCGGCCCCATGACACCCGGTTGGGATTTCTATGCCGTCACCCCTCGACTTCGGGATCAGGCGGTGAATTGGATCAGCGAGCGGCGCGGCAGCCAGGCTCCGTTTTTCCTCTTTGTGGCCTTCACTTCGCCGCACGCACCCATTGTGCCGACCGCTGAATTTGCCGGCAAGTCATCGGCGGGTGGGTATGGCGACTTCATGGCCCAGACGGACGAAGCAGCCGGGCGGATTCTCCAGGCACTCGCCGATTCCGGCTTCGCCGAAAACACCTTGGTGATCTTCACTGCCGACAACGGCGCCGAACACTACGCCTACCAGCGCCTTCGCTCGTTCGGCCACCGGAGTTCCGGACCCTTGCGAGGAATGAAACGCGACCTCTACGAAGGTGGCCATCGCGTGCCGTTCATTGTCCGCTGGCCCGGCAGGGTGAAACCAGGCAGCATTAGCGAAGCGCTGATCAGCCAAGTGGACATTTTCGCCACACTGGCCGCCGTCGTCGGGGCGGAAATCCCGGCCGGCCAAGCCCCCGACAGCCATAACTTGCTCGCCGTCTGGCGCGACAACGCCTCCAGCCCGCGCCGCACCATTATTCATAACACCGTGAAGGGCGCCTATGCCGTCCGCCACGATCATTGGCTGCTCGTCGACGCCGCCTCCGGGACGCACACCAAAGTCCCCGACTGGTTCACCCAGGAAAACGGCTATGCCGAAGACGACCAACCCGGCGAACTCTACAACCTGCATACCGACCTCGCACAGAAAAAAAACCTTTATGCCCAAGAGCCCGGCAAAGTTCAGGAACTCCGCGCCCTTCTCGATTCCCTCCGCGCCCGCGGTCAAGTGCGCTGACCGGGTGGGTGGGTGTGTTGATCAAGACTATGGATGAGGGGTTCGTTTATCCCAAAAAGGGACATTGGAATCACGAAAGTCACGAAACACACGAAAATTCATTGGGTTAGGACAAGCGACCTTCTCATCCATCAGGTGCCCAGTGATAATTGGGCAACGCCTTGGTTTTTTGTGTGTTTCGTGTTTTTCGTTGTTCCAGCGCCCCCTTCCGCGTTTAACATGTCAGGGCGACTTTCGCAGCCGAAAGAACCTTGGGGCGGGATTTTGAGGGTCCAGTGGACGACTCAGGAAATAGTATCCGGCCTCGGGAGCTGGGATGAGCAGGACGGTCGACCACGGAGTGAGTGCGCCGGGGCGGCTTTGTTCGAGAATCCATCCCGGGACGGCTGGCCAGGACAATTCGACCATCACGCCGTTGAGGGCGATGTCGAGTTCTGGCTGGCTGGTGGCGCTGGCGGTGTTGCTTGCGATGAGGGTAACGGTCCCCGCGGCGCCGGGGAGGAGCGTGAAGGCGAATCCGGTTCCCAACCCTTCGACCGTTACTTGGGTGGGCGTCCAGACGAGCGCCCCCTCGCTCCGCACGAGGGTGAACGACTGGCCCGCCATCGGCGCGAAGCCATTGATGAACCGAAGGCGCACGGTGCCTCTGACGCTGAGAGGTCCGGTGGTCCGGATCACGTCGTAGCCAGTGCCGGGATCCGGTCCGCCAATTTCCAGATCGAGTCGCGAGCCGGATTCGAGGGTCATGCCACCCTGGACTTCGGCTGTCCCGGGGGAGGCGCCCGGCGAAAACGAGGCTCCGGGGGCGATCTCCGTGTCACCGATGAGCTGACCGGCGAGCCCGAAATGGGCGCCCGCCTCAACACGCACCACGCCCGGTTTCACCGGGGATGATTCAATCGGGCTGACGAGCATCCCTCCGCCGAGGACACTGAGGACGCCCGTGGGGCCGACTAGCAAAGCGCGACCGGCGTATCCTTTGGCTCCTCCCGAGATCGTGCAGGTGGCGGGCCCGGACGCGCGTCCGAGCCGGCCGATTTCCAACTTGTTGTAAATAAAAAGGTTCGATCCCGTTCCCGAGACAGTCAGTGTTGCGGTGCCGGATGGCGGAGGCGGCATGGACAGCTCGGCTCCAAAGAACCGCCCACCGAGACTGATCACGGCATTGGCCGATGAGCCATTCCCTCCCCCGATCACGATTCGGCCACCTTCGCCGCTCACTTCGGCGCCCTGCCCACTCGCCTCCAAATAACCCACTGCTCCGTTGGTGGCGGCCACGCGGATCTCACGATTCGCGCTCAAGGTGCCGCTACACACCGCCGAACCGCGCCCGCTATCGCCAATCGTGATATCGCGTGTGCAAAGGACAGTGGCCCCGCGGTCAACCGAAAGGAGGCTCTCGAGCGACGATCCCTTGCCCACGGTCAACTCATCCAGCGCCATGGAACTTCGAGATTCGAACTTCATCCGTCCCCTCCCTCCGTCACCGAGGATCAGGTCGTCCAGCTCCAATTTCCCCTGGAGCGGCCCCGGAGAGACAGTCACCGAGTTTTCTTCTGATGACCGCCCGACGCGGAGATGAGGCAGCGCGAGAGTGCCGTCCCGGACAACGAGCGTCCCTTTGCCCTCGTCCCCGATCACCAGGGTCGCGTTGAACGCGATGTCCGGCAGCCCATTGTTCATGAATTGATTCGAAATTTCGGAACCGCCTTCCACGATCACAGTGCCTTCCGAACCCGCCGCCCCCCCAGCCACGATGAGGGCGTTGTCATCGCTCAACCGCATCAATGACCCGCCTCCCAGCGTTAATGTTCCGTTTCCACTCAATCCGACCACCCAGGCTCCGGCCGCATTCAGCGTCGCGCCTTCAACAAGGCTAAACTGGCCCGTGCTACCGGCTTCTCCCGCGATGATGGCAGTGAGATCATCGCTGAGGACCGCACCCCGGACGGTCACAGTCCCTCGACCCGCGGCCCCGACCACCAGTGGCTCGACCGCGGCGAGATCCGAGCCGGGGAGCAATTCCAGCCGACCTTGACGGTTGGAGAGCGAACCGATGACACATGTCGTGGCCAAGAATTCAGCCCCTTCTCCCTGAAATCGAGCCCAGGAATCCAGCACTGCCGTTCCCTCGACGAGGAAGGTGCTCCGTGTCATATCAATCGAGACTTGACCCAGGCTGGCTTCTCCGGGGAGCAAATCAGCCGACCCGCAGCCGACGAGCCCGTCCACAGCCCTCACCGTGGCCGCCCTTTTCGTCAGCTTGGTCTTCGCGAAAAGGAGTGATTCCCCGTTCCCACCCTCAATGAAGACTTCCGCCCGGTCCCCCAACTCCACCTCATCGGTATTGACGATGCTATTTCCCGTGATCACGAGCACCTGGCCAAACACCCCGAGCAACGTCAGCTTTCGATGAACATCCCACCTTGATCCGTTGGAAACGGTGTTGTTGGTTCCCGACAACCACGCGTTACCGGCCGTAGTGGCTTTCCCGCCGTCCGTTAACAGGAGCTTGTTCGTCGTCAGGTCGGTGGTCGAAAGCCGGCCACCGCCCTCGATGTAGAATTCGGGGAGTCCCGTGGCCCCAGGAGTGCCCAGAACACCCTCCAGGAGAGCCAGAGCTCCGTCGGAGACCCGGATCTCAAGCTGCGGCGCCACGGTGATGTCGTTCTGCACCTCGAAACTCGAGCCCGGCCCGCGAACGAATATCGGTTTCGAACCGAAGCCTCCTCCATGCACATAATTCTGGCACTGCAGTACTCCGCCATTCCGGATCTCGACGCCCAAGTTGCTGCCCGGCAACCGCAACGAGCCTGTGGTGACCATGGCCTCCGCCACCAAGGCGTGGAGATGGTCAACCGCCGATGGGCTGAGCGACCAATCGCCGATCGTCATGACCCCCGATCCCACCACCATGGGCGATCCGACCAAGGAGTTTACCGCGAACGATCCGGCGATATTGAGGGTGTTGTCGGACGCCGCGAACACCGTGCCGGTCGATTCGCCATTGATGGTCACGATGTAGTCACCGTCCCTAAAAATCACCGTGTCTTCTGCACCCGGGGGACGCGGTGCCTGCACACCAATCCCTCCCTGGTTCATCAACCACCGGGACCGGTCGCCGAAGCTTCCACTCTGAACCTCCTTCCAGGAAAACTCCTCCGCCTTCAGGAACCGTGCGGCCCCCATCATCAAGCCCAGGGTTACGACCAGACCTCTGCGGACGCAGGTCGGTATTTGGGAACGACTGAATGGGATCGGAACGTGTGCCACGAGCTCGGGAAATTGGCGGATTGCCATCAGCTTATCAGCACTGTACGAACGATCATACAAATGACAACTCTACTCTTCTAGGGCGCGGTGACGCGGACTCATGGGGTGGTTAGACTTCTGCCTCCGGAATCTTGCGCGGGTGGGTCATGTTTTCGGGTTTGAGGAGATCGTCGAGGCGCTCCTTGGTGAGCCAGCCTTTTTGGAGGACAAGGTCGTAGACGCTGGCGCCGGTCTTGAGGGCTTCTTTGGCGATGGCGGCGCTGCGTTCGTAGCCGAGGACGGGGTTGAGCGCGGTGACGAGGCCGATGGAATGGCGCACGTATTCGAGGCATCGCTCGCGGTTGGGTTCGATGCCGATGATGCAGCGGCTGTGGAGGACGATGGCGGCATTGCGGAGGAGCGTGAGCCCGAAGAGCAGGTTAAACGCGATGATCGGTTCCGCCATGTTCAGCTCGAGTTCGCTCGCCTCGGCGGCGATCGACACCGTCACGTCGGCGCCGATGATCTGGTAACAGACTTGGTTGACGACCTCGGGGATCACGGGGTTAACCTTGCCCGGCATGATCGAGGATCCGGGCTGCATGGGGGGAAGGCGGATCTCGTACAACCCGCAACGCGGGCCGGATGACAACCAGCGCAGGTCATTGCAGATTTTGGAGAGCTGGACGGCCGCCGTTTTCATCGAGCTGCTCATGAGCGCGAACTCTCCCGAATCCTGCGTGGCTTCGACCAGGTTGTCGGCCAGCGTGACGGGAAGGCCGCTGACCTCGGCGAGGCGGGCGGTGCAGAGGGCGGCGTAACCGGGCGGCGAGTTGATGCCGGTACCGATGGCCGTGGCTCCCATGTTCACGGCGTGGAATTCTTCGCACGCGCGGGTGAGGTGCCGGATGCCGTCGCCGATCATCAAGGCGTAGGCGTCGAATTCCTGGCCCAGTGTCATCGGCACGGCGTCCTGATTCTCGGTGCGCCCCATTTTCAGGACGTCGGCAAACTCGCGGGCCTTGGCTTCGAGGCCGGCGCGCAGTCCGCGCAGGGCGCAAAGGGTGTCCCGCAGCGTGAGGATCACGCCCAGTTTGATGGCGGTGGGGTAGACGTCGTTGGTCGATTGGGAACGGTTGACGTGGTCGTTCGGGTGCAGGTGCTCGTACTGGCCCTTGGAGTGGCCGAGGATTTCGAGGGCGCGGTTCGCGATCACCTCATTGGCGTTCATGTTGGTGGAGGTGCCGGCGCCGCCCTGGATCATGTCGATGACGAACTGATCGTGCAGCTTGCCCGCGATGATTTCATCGCAGGCCTGGCAAATGGCGTCGGCTTTGGTGGGGTCGAGGGCACCCAGCTCGCGGTTGGCCAGGGCAGCGGCCTTTTTCACGAAGGCAAGGGCGCGGATGAAGTGGTCGAAGCGGTGAAGCCGGATGCCGGAGAGCGGGAAATTCTCCACGCCGCGCACCGTCTGCACACCGTAGTAGCAATGCTCGGGAACCTCGCGCTCCCCGAGCGAGTCGGATTCGCGGCGAACGCTCGAGAGGCGGAGCCCCGCGTTCTCTCCGGCGATGCGTTCCGCGGCATGGCGCAAGCGATCGCTGATGCGCGCGGCGACGCGGCCGACAATGCGGTAATAGCTGTCCGGCTTCTCCTCGCGCAAGCGGTCGAGCGCCTCGCGGGGGATCTGCCAAACGGTGGCTCCCTGCCGGGTCATGCCGCTCGTGGCATGGGGCGAATCGTCGAGCATCACACCTTCGCACAGAAGCGCGCCGGGGGTGAGCGTAGCCAGGTGGGTGCGGCGGGCCTGCGCGCCCCGGACAATCTCAATCTCTCCATCAGTGACGATCCCCAGCCACCGGCGAGGGGTACTCTCGTGAAAGAGGAACTCGCCGGCCTGGTATGTGAAGGCGGCGCCGAGCCGCAGGGCGGCCGCGAGGTCTTCGGGGGCGACGCCCGCCCGTTTGGCGGCGGCTTTGATGGTGTCGGGGTCAAGGCGCACGGACGGCGGGGGTCGTTTGGGGGATCATTTGGGAAAAATTGGATCCGATCAGCAGCACCTCGCCAGGAATCGCCGCGGGAGCGACAACAAACCCCGCCACCAACACCAACCGTTCGACCGCCCCCCAAAGGCCAAGCCCCACTCCGCCCACCCTGGCTCCCATCGCCAGCGCCCCGATCAGGACGAGGCATTGCACGATAAATCCGATGTCCACGCGGCTCCCATAATCGAGAGTGCCCAGCCAGGTCAAGCGGCGGCGGGGCACGCCCATAGGAAGCCTCGCATCGGCAGCTGGCCAGAGGCCGCGGTCGCCACCAAATGGGCAAAGCCCGCTCTTTACCAGCCTGGGCGTCTTGTGATTCACACCCCGAAGAATTTCCAAATTTTCGCGTCCTTTTTCATCGCTCTTTCTGGCTTTGGGCACCGCTCGAGAAGACCAAAAGGGGCCTCCTTCACCACGCTCCCACCGCCTACGAGCCCGGGAGGTCTCGTCCCACCTCCAGCCTCAAACGCCCGCTGAAACCTTTATTCAAATGGTGTCAAGTTCTTCCTATTCAGGGCATTTCGACTTTTTGGTGCACGCCAATCGCACAGGTGACGTCGAGGACGAGGACGAGAACGATCAGCGCAGAGGATGGTTCGCAGGAGCGGACCAACTATCGTGTTGGCGGAAAAGCTTGTTCAAGACGCTTGGAGTCGTCCGCGTCCTCGTCCTCGTCCTCGTCCTCGAAGAATCCGCCTCGCTACCACACTCCACCACCCGATGCTCGCTCACCCATCGCCCGTTACCTGTCCATCGGGCCACGCCCGTTTCCCGCTGAATACTGAATACTGATGACCGACCTCCGCCCGCCGCCTTCCGCCCTCCGCCCGCCGACCGCCGACCTCCGACCTCTCTTTTCCTTGGCACTGGCCGCATGAGTCGGTAGTCTCAAGGGATGGCGACAATGCCCTCTTCTGTTTCTCCCGCTGCGTCACCGCCAGGATTGGCACAGGCGGTGTTTCAGGCTTTGCGGCAGCTGGTCAGCGCAGCGCGGCGGCAGCCGGCAGTGACGGGGCTGGCGGTGGCGCTGCTGCTGGTGATGGTTTATTTTTATGCCGGGGTGCAAAGTTTTGGTCCGCGGCATGCCTATTCGGCGTTTTCCTGGCTGGTGAGCACGTGGAATCCGCGGACCGGTTATGAGCACGGCTACTTGGTGCCATTTTTATTTGTGTTTCTCGTGGCGCGTCGTTTGCCGCAGGTGATGGCAGCGCCGGTGAAGCCGAGCCTTTGGGGGCTGGCGTTGGCGGTGCTTGGGGGGTTGTGTTTTGTCGCGGCGGTGCGCACGTTTCAGCCGCGAGTGGCCTTGGGTGGGTTGCCATTCATCGTACTGGGCGGTTTGGCGTGGTGGCGCGGGTGGGCGACGGCGCGGCTGCTGGCATTTCCGGTGCTGTTGATGTACTTCGTGATTCCGGTGCCAGGGATGATTCAAGCGACCAATGGCCTGCAACTCTTGGCCACGAAGTCAGCGTATCACCTGAGCAAATTGTTTGGCATTCAGGCCAGTCTTTCGGGGAACGACATTTATTCCATACCGGTGGACAAATGGAAGTTCAACATCGCCGAGGGCTGCAGCGGGGTGCGATCGCTGATGGCGCTGATGCTGGTCAGCGCGGTCTATGCGCACCTGACTCAAAAGACGCTATGGAAAAAGGCCGTGCTGTTCGCCTGCTCCATGCCGCTTGCCATCCTGAGCAATTGCCTGCGCGTCACGAGCATCCTTGTGGTGGCCGAATATTTCAGTGCCGATTTCGCCGCCAAAACATACCACGAAGGATCCGGTTTCCTCTTCTTCCTGGTCGTCGGGTTGGCCGGACTGGCCGCCGTCGACTGGCTCCTCAATCACCGAGGGCGCCGCAAGGTCGTCATCCGGCGGACGCCGACGGTGGCGGAGGGCGAAAGACCGGTCGCCCCGTCCACCGCGCCGTAAATCAGTTGACGCATTTTCCCATCACCTCCGCTCGCCGCCCTCATGTCCGCACCGTTCGCCCCTTCATCCCCGGCCCACCGGCTGGGCATTCTGCTTGCCGTCACGCTGGGCACTCTGTCCCTGGCTTTTATGCTCCCGCGCTCGGATGTCGCCCGCGAGGCCGCCATCCGCATGACGCTCCCGGAGAATCTGAACTTTTGGGCCAAATCCCCGGATGGCTCCCCGGTTTTCCAGTACTGGCATGGCGCGGTAATGCCGGTTTCCCCGGAAGAGCACCGCATGCTCGCGGAGGATACCGAATTCGCCAAAAAGCACTACTACCTGGCCGAAGTCGACACCAAGCAACCGGTCATCTCGGACCCCAAGATGGGACAATTTGGAGAGTTGTTGGCGGTGCAGGCGTCGATCGTGCTCTCCGGCCACGATTTGAACGACAGCATTCACCGGCCGGAGCGCTGTCTGCCCGCTCAGGGGTTTAAGGAGTTGCAACTGGAGCCGCGCCTCGTGAAGACCGAGCGCGGCCTCGTGCCCATCACCCGCATCCGCTGTTACACCGAAATCAAGGATCCGGCGACCGACAATTTCGTCCTCGACGCCAACGGCCGTCCAGTTCGCCTTCAGCACGTGTTCTATTATTGGTTTGTCGGCAGCCACACCGTGACCGCTGACCACTATAAGCGCACGCTGACCGACATGCAGGACCGGCTGCTCGGCGGCTTCGACCAGCGCTGGGCGTATGTATTGCTGGGCAGTTCGTTCACCGACTACCTGTTTTCACCGGACGTGGCCGCCTCGCTCGCTCCCACCCACGTGGTTCGCTCCGAGGGCCAGACCGATGCGCTGCTCACTCAGGCAGTCGACGCCATCAGCCGCGACTCGCTCGTTTGGGACAAGCTGACGCCGTAATGGCTGGCTCAGCGCCTGGCCTTTCCGCCCGCTTCACGCGGATGGACCGCAATAACTAGAGGCCGGTGATCGCTGGCCTTGAGCCAGTCGGTATCCTTGGCGATAAACGACTGCCTGGTGTCGATTTCAGGCCACAGGCCCTGACTGACGAAAGCGAAGTCGATACGGTCGTACGTGTCAGCCACATTCCAGTAGTAGGTGAACCGATGACCGTCGGCATCTTCAAGCCATAGATCCCGCAAGTGGTGGGCATCGCCGAATCTGCCTTGGACGATTTTGATCGTCTGTTCGTTTTTGGTGTCGTTAAAATCGCCGTAGACCAGAAGATTAGCCCGCGGGCGGGCCGAAAGGATGGATTCAACGTGCTGCCGCAGCAACACGGCCTCATGCCGGCGGATTGCCGCCTGATCCCCTTCCTCCACTTCGCGTCGCGATTTCAGGTGAGTCCCGACCAGCCGCAACTCGTAATCGGAGGTGATCTGGAGCGTCACGTCGAGAATGCCCCGCTGAAACCTCAGCGTCCGACCGTCCAACACGTACCTGTGATCACCGGGCGGTTCACGGCGGGTAATGGGAAACCGGGTCAGCAGACCCAGGCGGCGGACTTCGTCGGCGCCGCGATGCCAGTGAGCTTCCGGAAGGTCGATGCCCGCCGCTCGCAGTCGCGCCTGCAAGTCGGCCAAATCCTCTTCCGTTCCGATCTCGCAAATGCCCACCACATCCGGTTTGAGCGCGGCCAGCATTCGAACGGCCACGGCCTTTTCCGCTTCTGGCTTCGGTGCCTCGGCCACGATCTCACCGTCGACACGCCGTTCGAGGTGCAACCAGTTGCGCAGGTTGTACGCGACCACCCGGACTGGCGCGGGATCGCCCGACTCCGCATCGTCCGGACGATTCTGGGCGCGGATACCGGGTGCAACCCACAGCTCGACAGCCCAAAGGCCGCCGAGCAGGACCGGCCAGGTCGCAACGGGAGGGAGGAGCATCGGCGGGACGCCGGATCAGCCGGGGAATTGCTGCTTGCCAGCGGCTTCGCTGACGACCGGGGTGGTGGGCGCGGGTTTGTCCTCGCGGGCGTGCAGGTCGCCGTACTTAATTTCTTCCTCGAATTCCTGCTTGGCCTTCTTGAATTCACCGAGGCTCTTGCCCATGCCACGGGCCAGTTCCGGCAGCTTTTTCGCGCCGAACAACAGGAGCATTAGAATAAAAATAATGGCCACCTCGGGACCACCGAGGTTAAAAGCGAGCAGTGGGATTGTGGTCATGGGTGTGGGTGCGTTAAGGATGAAACTACGACCTCGAAGGGACCCGCGCAAAGGAAACTTCCGCCCCCTCGGCCCACCCCCTCCCTAGGGAGGCGACCGATGGCGCACATGGGAACTGGGATGTCCCACTGACCTCTCTCAGTTGAATGCGCACCAATTCGCATCCTCACTCCCATCCGACCCGCACCAGAGAATTAAAACGATCGACCGGTTCGCGGGCCGACCAGGCGAGACCACGCAGGACGATAAACCGGAAAAGCGGATCGTCGAATTTCCATGAATAATGACCGGGAATGCTGACGAGAACCCGACCGCCCCCGTATGCTCCTGCGACCAAAACTGCGGGTGCCGGGCGCCTGCCTCCTCCGCGTCCGCGAGCACGGTCGGCCGGCCCTCCGCACTGGGCACCAAGTTCCAATATGTTTCGTCGACAAACTGGACGCGCTGCAAGCCGCGCGCCACCGGGTGATTGACCGCCGGATCGAACACGACTTCGATCGGGCCATGGCGATAGCGTGTCTGCGCGACGTTCGACCCCATCCCGATGCGGGCCGCCAGACCGGCCGCCTCGGCGCCGCCTTCAACCGCCCAAGGGATGAAGACCGCTCCGCCGCCCGTGGATGGGGGCGGCTTTCGTTCGCATTCACTCCCATCAGAGGCGGCTCGGTGAGCAGGAACGCCATGAGCTTGCGGAAAGCCTCGGGTCCGAGCGCCTCGTCGAGCTTGGCCGGCATGATCGATGTCTTGAGCGGCTGTTGAGTGACCACTTCGTCCGCGGCCACGCGCATTTCGGCACCCGCGCCGAGACCGAGCACGAGGTGCCCGTCATTGCCCGGTCGCACCACCGCGGGAATCACCGTGCCATTTCTGAGCGTCAGCTCGTGGGTCACGTAGTCCGGGTTGATGGCGGCATTTGTTTCGGCGATGTCGCGGTGCACGCTCTCGTAGTCGCGGCTTACCAGATTGGAAAGGCCCGGTGCTCAGGTGGCGCCGTGCCCCCGCACCGCATGGCACTTGCCGCACAACGCCTGGTCGCTGAAAAATATCTCGCGCCCCCGCGCCCAGTCACCGCCTTGGATCTGGGGCCGCGACGTCACGCGCGCGAATCCGCTCGGGCGCTCAGGTTGAGCCCAGGGCAGGAGGAACCGCCGCAGCGAGAAGACGCGATCGCGCGCATCTTCCGCGGTGTGCCAGGCCCAGCGCAGTTGGGGAGCGCGGTCCCCTCCCGTGCGGCAGGTCAACACAAGGTCGAGCGGTAGCTGTGGTTGCGGGTCGAGCGTGATGAACAGTCATGGGTGACTTGACCGGGCTTGGAGGCAGTCGTGGCGCGTTCGCGCCCACGGCCGTGCTCGACCGTGAACGGCGTGGTCGGCGATGTGATGACCACTGTGACCCGCTCGGGCGGCGGCACGTGGTCGAGCGAGGATCCCGGCTGCACCGCCGGCCGGAGCATGCCGTGCAGGTCCAGGCGGGTTCGCATCGTCAGCTGGCCGTGTCGACACCCGCCCGCGCTGGCGGCCAGCCTTCAGCGATGGCTTTAGCTTCTTCGGCCCGACCATCGCCGTCCCGATCAGTGACCATCATCAGCTTGCCCTGACAGGCAAAAAAGACCGCATTGCCGTGTGGGGCTCCTTTCGGCGCCAAGTCCATCCCGATCGGTGCCGTGACTTGGCCGCGGCCTTCCCAAAAAATGTCGGCCCTGTCCTCCAGCCCGTCCCCGTCCGTCCCCGTCCGTATCGCGCAGCAGCCAGAGGTTGCCATTATACCCGAGCGCCACCAGCACGCCGTCATAGCGATACTGAAGATTCACCAGATTCGTCAGCGTGACCGGCAACCGGCGCACCGAGAACCCGGGTACGAGCATCTGCAGGGTGGGGCGATCACCAGGCTCACGGGCTCCTTTCGACGAAAATGAAACTATCGGCGACTCGGCGGCCATCGCCGCCGCGGGGATCAATATGAAAAGGGCGCACCATCGCATGCCTTGGAGCATGACAGGCCGGCGAGGCCCTGGCAAGACCGGCGCTCACCGGTTACCGGCAAGGCCCCGTGGGCCAAGCCCTGGAGTTTGTACATAATTTGCGCCTAGAGCGATGCCAAGAGCGGACGATTCTGGCATCGGCAAGCCTTGTCAGCCGGAGGTGGGACGAGACCTCCCGGGCTCGTAGGCGGTGGGAGCGTGCTGAAGGAAGCCCATTTGCGCCTTTTCAAGTCGTGCCCAAAGCCAGAAAAAGCGATGAGCCAAGATGCGGTCATCGGGAATTCTCCGGGTGTGAATCACGCGACCATCTCTCGAGAAGTGGAAACGATTCCCAGGGGTACGCCTCCACCGCCTACGCGCCCGGGAGGTCGCGTCCCACCTCAATGCCACTTTCTCTCATTCGTTGGCATCGGAAGTTCCGCTAACACTAAGGAATGGGAAATGGACAAACTCCAGGGCCTAGCCCACGGGGCCAGGCCGATTCTCCGGAGCCGAGCTCTTCCGCATTCAGCTCCGCACGGTTTCCATTACGGCCGTGGCAGTGTGAAAAACTTCGGATAATTGGCCCCCACGAGTTCCAACTGCACCAATGGTCCTTCGGGATCGGGGTTTGATGGGATGCTGGCCGTGTCCGAGACGTTAAAGTCATTATCGTAGGTCAGCACAATGGAATCACCCACCACGCAAACGCCTTCGACCTTTTCCAAAAGCGGATCGATGGCGGTCAACGAGGCGATCACGACTGATTTGCTGACGGGCACGACCTCGAGGGCGGCCAGTCCAGCAGGGTTCAACTGCTCGAGTGTTTTCGACGGATCCGAGATGAGGCGACCGCTGGCGTTCTCGAGCGGCGTGAGATCAGTGGCCCCCGCAACGTCGATTTCGAACAGAGTGTCCGTGTTCCGCTCCGGAACAAGCAGGGTGGTGGGGCCGGTCGCGAACAGGTCGCTCGCCGTCACGCTGCTGTTTCCCGCGGGCATTTGGTAGAGGTATTGTTTGACCAGCGTTCCAGTGGCGCCGTGCAGGAGAACATTCAGATCAACGGCCACAAGGCGGGCGTTTCCATTGGCATCAGCCGCGGCGCGGTTTGGATTGTTGAGCGGTCGCTGCACGATGGCGTACAGGATTCCGCCCGTCGTTACGGCGATCCCCTCGAATCCGCGATTATTGCGCCGTTTGGCAAGAATGCCTGGAAGCAGCTCGTGGGTTGGCACGACCTCCGATCCCGTCCGCGTACCCGCGGGGACTAGCCTCATGAGCACCGTGCCGTCAGGCGCGACCATGGCCACGCTGGGCTTGTATTCCTCACACACCCAGAAATTGCCCCACGGGTCGATGGTTATGCCTTCGGCGTCGATCGAGTCTTCGTCGTAAGGCAGAGGCTGGAGGTTGAAGTCATAGGGCTTGTCGGTCGCGGGCAGGGTGGTGGGCAAACCCGTAATGACCACACCGTCAGGTCGTCGCAAGGGCTTCATGTCCTCGATCATCGCTTTGCCGCTGGGCAGGAGGCGGACCGTCAAGATGTGCGGTCCAAAATCGGGGGTGGCGAATGTCTTGTAATTCAAGCCATTGGCGTCCTTAAAGTCGGGCGCTGGGCCGCGATCGGTGACCACATAGTACCGGTCATGCTTTCCCGCCACGGGGTAAAGCCCCGAACTCCCACCGACCTTGATTCGATTGCCGTTGTACGGGTCGGAGTAGAGAGTGAATTTAGAGGGCTGGAGGTGGGCTTCGTAAGTGTCCGCCCATGCCATACCAGCGGAGCTTGCGATGATGACCGTGATTGCCATCACGGCCCGATTGCGACAGGAAGAGTACGAGGGTGGAACGGATCTGGCTGCTGTGCCGGGAGTGTTCATAGGTTTGGTATTTCGGTTGGTTGGCTGGATCCGGTCCGCGGTCCCCACGTTTGGGATCCCAAGCGAACGTCGTCCATTGGCCCCATGCGGAATCTCGTGCCGAAAAGTATCACCTCTCGCAAAGAATTCGGATTATTGCGGATTGCCCCCCGACTTCCCGCGGGTACCGCGGCGATCATTTGCCCACGAATCGATCGTGGTGCATCGGGATTCTTGGATTGCCGCGATGAACATTCTCTGTCTTCAACTCAAACGAATCGGCGATGCGATCCTGACGGCCCCGGCCCTGGCCGCGCTGCGCCGCGCCCACCCGCGCGCCCACATCACCTTGGTGCTGCACGGCCTCTCCGGTGCGCTCGAGCCGGCCTTCGTCGCCGCGGACGAAGTGCTGGTTTACGCGCCAGGGCGGGCCAATCTCGGGCTGTGGACCCGCGTCATCACCGGGGGATGGAACGCCTGCTACGATTTCACCGGCACCGACCGCTCGGCCTTGATGGTGCGCATGGCGCGGGCCGATCGTGCGTTTGGGTTCCGCCGATTCGTCGAAAAACGCTCCTGGCGCGTCCCCGGGTATTCAGACTTGATCGACGCCTCCGTGCGCGTCCTACACACGGTCGACTTTCACCTCGCCCTGACCGGGCTCGTGGCACCGGATGGCACCGGGTTTGCCTTGCCTGTGGGACCCGCGACCACCATCACGGGTCTGCCCGCCGGAGATTTTTGCGTAGTTCATCCCGGCACGGCACGCGCGGAAAAATATTGGCGGCCCGATCGTTGGGCGGCGGTAATGGCGCGGCTGCCCTTCCCGGTTGTGCTCACGGGATCGACGATGGACCCGGAAGAACGGGCCCACCTGGCGGCGATTCGCGACGCCCTTGATCCCGCCGCGGTGAGGGTGCACGACCTGAGCGGCGCACTCAGTCTGAGGCAACTCGCCGAGGTCATCTCCCGGGCGCGCCTCGTCCTCAGCGTGGATTCGGCTGCCATGCACCTTGCCGCCATGGCGAGCCGGCCGCAGGTCGCCCTCTTCGGCCCCACCAACCCGTTTCATTGGCGCCCCAGGCATCCGGCGGCTCGCGTCCTGCTGGCAAGCGGTGAACCGGCCGACACCGTGGGGCCGCGGCACACGGCCGCTCCCATGGATGCGCTGTCGACAGAAGCGGTTTTGGCGGCTATCGATGGCCTGTTCGATCCGAAGACGGGCGGAAAGTTTCCCGATGCGGGATCCCGCCCCTCCTGACGGTCATCGCGATGAAAAAGATCAGCCGCAAGGAGTTGGCGACCATGTCATCCCGCCAGGTGCTCGCCGCCGCGCGGGAACCGTACCGGCGTCTGATCGGGTACCTGCGGCCATACCGGTCGCGCTTCGCCCTCGGCATCTTTTTTGGCCTGCTCGCGGGCGCCACCAACGGAGGCCTCGTCTTCGTGACCCGTCACGTCGGCAACGAAGTCCTCAGCCAACGCAGCCAATCCGCCAACGCCACGGCCCCCGGCGGTCTGAATCTCCCGCCCATCCCGGAATGGGTGCCTTTTGTGCCGGCTAAGTATAGGAAGAAGGACCTGGCGTCAGACGCGCCAGACGCGTCAGACGCGTCGGACCAGTCAGACGCGTCGGAGGCGTCGGACTCGTCTGACCCGTCCGACACCACCAATGACCCTGCCGCGGAGTGGTTTCATGCGGCGCGGGGGTTGAGCCCGGCCGAGGGCGCGGCGGAATTGGCCCATGCGCCTGCGAGCGCCGCTCTCTCCGAGTCCGCGCCGAGCAACCAGACTCCCCTGCGCAAGGTTTTGTGGATTTGCGGATTGATCCCGGCGCTTATGCTGGTGCGCGGTCTGTTCGGTTACCTCAATGCCTACTGCATGCAGTGGGTCAGTCTGCGCACCCTCGACGACATTCGCCAGGAGGTCTTCTCCAAGGTGCTGGGGCAATCGCAGGAATTCTTCAACAAGCAGAAAGTCGGCGACCTCATCCAGACCATCTTCAACCAGACGCGCATGGCCCAGATGGCGCTGACCCAGGTGGCCAGCGACGTCGTGAAGCAGCCGGTGGCCATCCTGGGCGCGCTCACGGCCATGCTGTTCATCGACTGGAAGTTCACCCTCTTCAGTTTCACCATCTTCCCGCTCTGCATCTTGCCTGTCCTGTACATAGGAAAAAAAATCCGCCGCGAGAGCAACAAGGAGGAAGAGGAGGCCGGCCAGCTTATGAACATCATGCAGGAGGCCTTGGGCGGCATCCGCGTCGTCAAAGCGCATGGCCGCGAGGAACATGAGGTCAAACGATTCGCCCGCGCCAACCAGAAAATGCTGGCCCTCATGATGCGCTGGCGCAAGGCCATGGAACTCACCGGCCCGCTCGTCGAAGCCACCGCCTCCCTCGGTATCGCCGCCGCCTTGGTCTACGCGTTCTGGAAAGGGATGGGGCCCGGCGATTTCCTCGCCCTCAATGGCGCCCTCATCCTCATGTACGAGCCAGCCAAGGCATTGGGAAAACTCCACATTCTGCTTCAGAAATGCCTCGCGGCCACCACCAAGATTTTTGAGCTCATGGACCGCGTACCCGGCGTCCTAGATGCTCCATCCGCCGTGAATCTGCGCAAAGCCCGTGGCCATGTGCAATTCCACGGCGTCACTTTCTCCTACGACAAAAAGAAAGGCACCGCCGTCCACGACATCGACCTGGTCATCCCGGCCGGCAGCACGTGCGCGCTGGTCGGCCAAACCGGCTCCGGCAAAAGCACCCTGCTCGCCCTGCTCATGCGGTTTTACGACCCCGACAAAGGATACATCACCATCGACGGCCACGACCTGCGCCGCATCACCCAACGATCACTGCGCGACCACATCGCGCTGGTCAACCAGGACATCTTCCTCTTCCACGACTCCATTTACGAAAACATCCGCTACGGACGGCTCGGCGCCACCCAGGAGGAAATCGAGGCCGCGGCCCGCCGCGCCCACGCCCATGACTTCATCATGGCTCACAAGGACGGCTACCAGCGCGACGTCGGCGACCGCGGCGGCAACCTCTCCGGCGGCCAACGCCAACGCATCTCAATCGCCCGCGCCTTCCTCCGCAATGCCCCCATCCTCCTCCTCGACGAAGCTACCTCCGCCCTCGACAGCGAAACCGAAGCCCAAATCCAGACCGACCTCGACGAACTCGCCAAAAACCGCACAGTCATCGCCATCGCCCACCGCCTCAGCACCATCCTCCGCGCCCACCAAATCGTCGTCCTCGAACACGGCCGCATCACCGACATCGGCACCCACGCCGAATTGCTCCAACGCAGCGAACGCTACCAACGCGTCTACCGCATGCAGTTCGAAAGCGCCCTGGAGCCGGAAACGGCCGGCTGATGGCCGACGCCCGACATCGAGGTCCGTCATTTCTTGCCCCCAGTTTTTCCGTCGCCCGCTGAGTGAATATCCCGCCTCCACCCTGTTTTCGATTCCATCAATCAGTGAACCTCCATCGGACGATTGTCGGCTCATGCCTGACGGTTCTGGTCCTGACCTCGGCCGGTTGTCAGAGCGTGCCTTCGCGGCCCCGACCAGTCGCTGACCTGCAGGTCGAGACCGACGCGCTGGCCCGCGCGTTGCGGGACCTTGGGCCCACCGTCGACCAATCGGAAGCCGAGCGCACGGCGCACGTGATCGTGACCACCGTGGAGGCGCAGCGGTTGGCGGTCGCGATGAATGGCGGCCCGCGGCGGCGAAACGTGGCCATCAACCTGGGACTGGCCGACTGGGGCCTGTGCTGGCAGTGGGCCGAATGGCTCGGACGCCGGTTGCGCCAGGAAAACCTGCGCACCCTCCACCTGCACTGGGCCTGTGCCCACGCCGGCTCGCTTTGGCGCGAGCACAATGCCGTGGTTGTCGCCGCGCGGGGGCAGGAGTTCAGCGACGGCTTGGTCGTCGATCCCTGGCGTCACGGCGGCCGGCTCAAATGGATACTCGTCGCCGACGACCGTTACCCCTGGAAACATGAACCGTGGTCGGAAACCCGATGGCATCGGAAGGGCACGACGGATTTTTGCACGGTTGTAAGGTAGTGTTTCATTGGGAGTGGTGGGCTGGGGCCGCCATGGAAACGACCACGTTTTGACATGGCGAGCGACCGGTCTGAGTTGAATGCTCGAGTCAGTATGGCGGTCTTAGCCCGCCACTCCCAGTCGTCCCCCGATTTTTTCATGCTTTTTTCGCCCGTGCAAGAATCCGCCGTGTCGGAAGGGCTCCCCTTGAGTTTTTTCGGGGACAAAGATCGAAGGACGTGGTAGATATTCGAAACACTATGAAAGCCGATTCGTTGATTCACCGCTGCGACTGTGACCCGGGAGACAGGATCTCACGCCGCCAATTCCTCAAGTCCGCGACGGCCGGATTGGTCACCGCCTCCGTAATCGACGCCAATCCACTGGCAGCCGCCCCCACGACCACGCCGCCGTCGGAAACATTAGCGACCACATTGTACAAGAGCCTCACCGATGAGCAGCGGGGCGCCCTGTGTTTTGACTTCGCTCACGAATTGCGGTCGAAAGTCGACAACAACTGGCACATCACCGAGAAACGCATCGGTGCCTTCCTCAGCGCCGATCAGCAGGCCATGGTCAAGGAAATTTTCCTCAAACTGCACAGCCCCGATTATGCCGAACGCGTGTACAACCAAGTGGTGCATGACAGCGGGGAGGCCGGGTTTGGCGACTGCTCCGTGGCATTCTTCGGCGAACCGGGCACGGGCAAGTTCGAGTTTGTCCTGACCGGTCGCCACTGCACGCGCCGCTGCGACGGCGACTCGGTCGAGGGGTCGGCTTTTGGCGGCCCCCTCTTCTACGGGCACGCCGCCAAAGGGTTCTACGAAAAACCGGACCATCCGGGCAATGCGTATTGGTACCAAGCTGTGCGCGCCAACGAGGTTTTTCACATGCTCGATGGCCGTCAGCGGGCGCTCGCACTGCTCGACGAAGCCCGGTCCGAGGACGGCACCAAAACCGTCACCCTCACCGGCAAACAGTCCGGCCTGCCTGGCATCCCAATGACCGAGCTGTCACGCGACCAAAAAGACCACGTCAGAAAGGTGCTGGCCGACCTGATGGCCCCCTTTCGCAAGGAAGATGCCGACGAAGCGATGACGTTGATCGAGGCCAATGGATTCGACCACCTGCACATGGCCTTCTTCAAGAACCACGACGTGGGCAACGACGGCATCTGGGATGTCTGGCAAATCGAGGGCCCCGCCATGTTGTCGTATTTCCGCGGCGACCCGCATGTGCATGCCTGGTTGCACGTCAAAAAGGAAGCCTGAGACACCCGCGCCGACCACGGCGGATTTTGCACTGTTGTAAGCAGTGGTTCACTGGGAGTGGCGGGTCCCTCTGAGCTCCAGTCCCCGCGATGCCAACTGAGGCGCGAATACTCGGTCATGGAGTAAACGCTCTGGTTCTTGACGAAGTTTGGAAGGTGATCGGGATGGCTCCATTGCCAGAGCTTGTCCAGGAAATGCTCTTGAGAATGGTCTGGGGCGGCAAAACACCAACTGGCGGGGCCTCGATCACGCCTCTTCATCCACGCGTTCGTCGCGCTGGTAGATGGGGAGTTGACGGTAGGGGACGGTGAAGGCGAGGACCATCATGCTGGTGGAGTAAACGCGACCGTAGCTGGTGCCTTCCCAATCGCCGTCGGTTTCCTGTTCTTTGAGGTAATAGTCGTACATCCAATCGGCGTACGTTTGCCAGTATCTGCCCCCCATTTGGAACAGGGCTTGGGCGTTGTAGTAATTGCCGTAGTACTCGAACTGATTGCCCGGGAGTTTTTTGAAGTTTTTCAGCACCCAATCGGCGCCCTTGATGACGAGGGGGTCGTCGAACAACCCGCAGACGCAGAGGCTGAGCAGGGCGGCGCCGGTCAGGGTGTCGGCGTGGTCGCTGTCGCCCATGTAACCGAAGTGCCCGTGGCGTTTGTTCTGGCGCCGGAGAACGTAGGCGACGGCGGAATCGATGGCTTCCTTGGGCACGGGGGCGCCGTTGAGTTTCGCCGAGCGCAGGCTCATGAGCGCCCAACCGGAGCAGGAGAGGTCGCTGTCGGTGGAATTGGGGAAGTACCGCCAGCCGCCCTGGTGATCCGGATCTTTGCGGACGGCCTGCGCCTCGAGGAGGACGCGGATGCCGGCGGCGAGAGCGGGATCGAGCCGTTTCTGGCGTTCCGGCGTGACCATGCCCGAGCACTCGCTCAAGAACAGCGTGCTGATGTTGTGGGCGTACATTGGACCGTGCCCGTGGTCGCCGGACTCGATCAGGCCGTTGTCCTTGGCGTGGCGCAAGGCAAAGTCGATTCGGCGGTCGATGGCTTCACCGTATTTTCCCACACCAGGGCGGTGACCGGTCGAGAGCAGGGCTAGACCCACCAGCGAAGAAATCCCAGTCGATCGTCCGTACGCTCCGTCCGGAAACGTGCCGCTCTCGCGATCCTCCTGGGAAAGCAAGTAATCGAGCCCGCGGTTCACACTGGCCTCGACCTCCTGTCGCCTGCGCTGAAAGGCGTCCGCGGGCGTGGGCGCGGCGCCGAGCGGCGTTCCGCCAGCGCCGCCGATCAAGGCGCCGGCGGCGGACACGGCAAAAACACGACGAGTCATCATGATAAACGGATGATCCGCCCCATCCGAGCATCCGTCAATTGAAGGCGTCGTACTCCCGGCACGACGGCAGGGCGGTTCCATGCATCAAGTCAACGGCATAAAAAAACGCCCTGTGCTCGAACACAGGGCGTTTTCATTCTCAATCGAGCCTTTCGCACCGACGAGCCATCAGGCTCATCTGCATCGCAGAGAGCGCCTATTTTTCAGCAGTTGTTCCAGATGCCGAAAAGCGCCCAGCCTTCCCGGCAGGGCGTTTTTATCCGTTGAAGCAGTGGCTTGATCTCGGGGAGTGATTCCCTAATGTTTTTCGATGATCAAAGGCCTCTCTCTCCGCGGCTCCCTGTGGGCGGCATGGATAGCGTTGTCTTCGGTGGTGGGTCAAGAACCACCACCGGCTTGTGACGCGACCGCCGATGACAAGGCGGTTGAAGTGTCGCCCAGCGCGGCGGACGACACGGAGGGCGCGGCGGGCGATACCGAGACCCTCGCTCCAGAGTATCTTGAAAACGTGGTCATCGTGCGGACGGATAAAACCGTAGGTACAGGGTTCATTTGCACGCACCGCGACAAGCTGTTCATCGCGACCAACCAGCATGTCATCGACGGATCGAAATCTCTCTCCATTGAGGGACCCACCGGGGAGAAGTTCAAGCCGACCAATTTCATCGCGGCGCGCAACGTGGACATCGTGCTGATCGGAATCGAGCCCGGGCCGACCCCGCGGCGGCCGCTGACTTTCGGGAGCACGATTGAGGAAGTGGTGGCGAAGGGCGACGAAATCCTCGTCCCGGGCAACAGCAAAGGCGATGGGGTGATCACTACCACCCCGGGAAAAATCATTGGGATTGGACCCAACAAAATCGAGGTCGATTGCCCGGTTTATCCAGGCAACAGCGGCGGGCCAATTTTTCACGCCAAGACCAAGCAGGTCATCGGCCTGCTCACCGAGGCCAGCATGGTGTCACTGGACGGGGCGGTGGACGCCGCGTCCTTCAGCGACGGCAAATCGCAGATCAAAAGCGAAGTGCGCATCTTTGGGCACCGGTTCGATGCCGCCGAAAAATGGTATGCAATGAATCTGGCCGATTTCCGTCGCAATGCCGGCCTCATGGACAAGACGCGAGAGGAACTGACCGCACTGGAAGCGTTTTTTTATCCGGTGGAGGGGGTGAACTGGAAGAGTTTCCAAGACCTGCACAATGCCGTGAATGCCGCGGATGAAACGCTCGGAGTCGCCTCGCTCTCCGACGCCGACAAAGCCAAAGCGTGGACATCGCTCACCGCCTCGCTGCGCAGCGTGACGACGCGCGGGCTGCGATTGCTCGAGCCACACAAGCGCTCGATGACCTTAACCCAGCTCAAGGACTTGGAGACCCTCGAACAGCGGTCGGAGTACGTGCTTCAGATGATTGATATTTTAACCCGCAACGTGGAAACGGCCCGGAAATTGTTGCAGCGCGGCGGCCGGGAAATCCAACAAGGGGCGTTGGAACCAAGAATTGCGCTGGAGGGATTGAGGTGGGACGCGACCTCCAGGGCGCGTAGGCGGTGAAGGCATACCATCCGGGCCTAGTCTCCGCTTCTCGGGGGATGGTCGCATGGATCACCCGAAAGGGGATGGGGCATTGGTTTCTCTGCCCATGATTGCTTTCCGTCGCTTCGGCCATCGCTCGAGAAGGCCAGACGGGGCCGCGGGCACCACGCTCCCACCGCCGACGAGCCCGGGAGGTCTCGTCCCACCTCGCACACACGTCGTTTCGCTATGGCTCATCTCTGGTCCAGAGAAGTTGGCCGCGGAACGCTTTGAGGTGGGACGCGACCTCGGGGCGCGTAGGCGGTGAAGATTCACCATACCCCCCCAGCCCGCATCTACTTAAACCGTGTTCGCACGGGAGGACGATTTCGTTCAGCAGACCGA
>JBJXFS010000190.1:0-21908 GCA_046155625.1 Verrucomicrobiales bacterium
TCCGACCTCCGACCTCCGACCTCCGACCTCCGATGTGTGGCATCCTCGCGTACCTAGGTTATCGTGAAGCCCGTCCGATCCTTTTGGACGGACTGAGCCGGTTGGAATATCGCGGCTATGACTCGTCCGGGTTGGCGGTCTTGACGGCGGGGGGAATGGAAGTGCAGCGGAAGGTGGGGAGGATCGCGGAATTGGCGCGGCATGTGGGGAAACCGAAGCGGCCGGCGTACCAGGGGATTTCGCACACGCGCTGGGCGACGCACGGGGAGCCGAGCGATGCGAATGCCCACCCGCACGTCGACCGGAGCGGCCGACTGGCGTTGGTGCACAATGGGGTGATCGAGAATTACCAATCACTGAAAGATCGACTGCTGCGTGAAGGCCATGTCTTCACGTCGGCGACCGACACCGAGGTGCTGGCACATTTGATCGGCGACTACTATGAGGGGAGCGAGGGGGCGGGTGATCGACGGTTGGTCGAGGCGGTGCGAGCAGCCCTGCTGGAGGTCAAAGGGACATACGGGATCGGGGTGCTGCACCAGAATCATCCCGGGGTGATCATTGGGGCGCGGCGGGGCAGTCCATTGGTTCTGGGTTTGGGGGAAAAGGAGATGTTCCTCAGCTCGGACCACACGGCGCTGCTCCCGTACACGCAAAAAGTCGTCTACCTGAAGGATTTCGATCTGGCCGAGATTCACGATGACCAGTTTTCCATCGAGTCGCTCGATCACGGGGAATCGGCTTACGAGATCAAGGAGTTGGATCTGGCCCCCGAGGCGGCGGAGAAAGGCCCCTATGAGCATTTCATGCTCAAAGAGATTCACGAGCAGCCGCAGGTCGTGCGCAATGCCGTGCGCGGGCGACTGCATCCGGAGGAGGCGAGCGCTCAGCTGGGCGGATTGAACATGACAGCCGCCGAAGTGCGCGACATCGAACGCGTCGTGATTCTCGGGTGCGGCACGGCGCTGCATGCCGGAATGGTGGGTGCCCAAATGATCGAGAGCCTGGCCCATGTCGCGGCCGAAACCGAGTTCGCCTCGGAATTTCGTTTCAAGAACCGGCCGCTGCCGCGCAACACGTTGTTTGTCTGCGTCAGTCAGAGTGGTGAAACGGCCGACACGCTGGCCGGCATGCGCGAAGCCCGGCGCAAGGGGTATCGGGCCCTCGGCATTTGCAATAATGTCGGATCGACCATCGCCCGCGAAAGCGACGGCGGCGTCTACATGCATGCGGGACCGGAAATCGGCGTCGCCGCCACCAAGTCGTTCGTCAGCCAAGTCGCGATTTTCGGGCTGCTCGCGCTGAAACTCGGGCGGATGCGATTTCTGTCAGCGAGTGCCGGGGCCGAACTCATCCAAGCCTACGATCGCTTGCCGGACCAAATCGATCGCATCCTCAGCCAGGAGGACCATGTCGCGGCGATCGCACGCCGCTTCGCCCACGCCCGCAGCCTGCTTTTCCTCGGCCGGCAGTACAACTATCCCATCGCCCTGGAAGCGGCCCTTAAACTCAAGGAAATTTCCTACATCCACGCGGCAGGATTCCCCGCCGCGGAATTGAAGCACGGTGTCATTGCTCTCATCGACGACCAGACCCCGACTGTCATGATTTGTCCGCAGGACAGTCTCTACGATAAGAATCTAAGCACCGTGCAGGAAGTCCGCGCTCGCCGCGGGCCACTCATCGCCGTGGCCACCGATGGCGACAACGTGGTTCACCGCCACGCCGACGCCGTCATCCATGTTCCCCGAACGCTCGACGTTCTGCAGCCGATTCTGAACATCATCCCACTTCAGCTCTTCGCCTACCATGCCGCGGTGGCCCTGGGACGGGACGTCGACAAACCCCGCAACCTCGCCAAAAGCGTGACCGTGGAGTAGCGGCCGAAGCACCGGGGCGGCCGATTCACCATTGATTCGCCGCGCCTCTGTCATCGCTGAGGAGAAAACTTTTGTCGCAAGCCTGCGACAGCGTCGGTCCGGACGTAAAAACCAGCCCTGACAGCCCGTCGCTCAGGGAGTCGAGCGGTGGCAGTATCCAGCGCGGTTGGGAGTCGTGACCTTTTTCCCACAGTCGCTCACTGAGCCAGTGCGGCACCTGTTCGAACCCGCCATCATTGATATAAGGCTTGTACGTCGTAATGGCTTGATGACCGATGGGCCATCCGCTGTCGCCGCCTTCTACCAGCCAGCAAAAGCCGGCCGGGTGTCGGAATGGGCGGCGGCGAACGATGGCCTCTCGACGATTCAAGGAGCCGCTATCGAGAAAGCGCCCGTCCCACCAGATCGTTCAGTCGTTGGACCATGTCCCGTGGATCTTCGAGCAAGCCGGCCGCCAGCAGGGCGTTGTCCAGCAGCTGGCGTGCCGCCAGGGCCGCGAGATCGGGCTGGGCCGTGCGCGCCGCGGCAAGGCTTTTGATCATGGGATGGCGTGGATTGATTTCGAGTTTGACGCGCACCGGCTCGACCTCCTGCTGGAGGGCACGCATCATCACCCGCATTTGCGGCGTGGGCGCATGCTCCGGCGTCAGCGCCACCACCGGCGCTTCCACCAGCCGCCCACTCCCGGCCACATCGGTCACGGCGCCGCCCAGCGTCTCCTTCAGCCACGAACTCAAGGCATCGACCTCCGCCTCCGGGAGCGGCTCGCCCGCGGTCTCCACCGGAACATCGTCAAGTTTCACGTCCTCGCGCGTGACCGAGACCAGCTTCTTGCCGTCGAATTCGCGCAAGCTTGTCATCACATAGTCGTCCAGCGGCTCGTAAGCAAATAAGACCTCCAGACCGCGCGCCTTGAACGCCTCGAGATACGGTCCCGCCTCAATCGCCGCCCGGTTTGGGGCGACCTGGAAATAAATCGCCTCCTGCCCGTCCTTCATCCGCGTCACATAGTCAGCCAGTCCCGTGATCTGGCCGGCGTCATGGAGCGACGACTCGAACCGGAGCAGTTTGGCCAGCGCCTCGCGGTGACGGAAATCATTGACCGCCCCTTCCTTGATGAACCGGGCAAAGTCCTTGTAAAACGCCCCATACTTCTCGCCTTCCTCGGCCGCCTGCTGCTCAAGCAGCTTGAGTACGCGCCCGGCGATGACGTCCCCCAGTTTGCGGACGAGCGCGCTGTCCTGCATCGTCTCCCGCGAAATATTGAGCGGCAAGTCCTCGCTGTCGACCACCCCGCGCACGAAGCGCATCCACTCGGGGAGAAAATCCGGTGGCTGCGCGTCGATCAGCACGCGCCGGCAGTACAGCGCCACACCAGGTTCGGTCTGGCCAAACCCGAATTTCTCCGGGTTGTCCGTCGGAACGAAAAGCAGGGCATTGATCTGGAGGGGCGCATCGGCGGCGAAGTGGAGCCGGAAGCGGGGCGCGTCCCACGCCTTACAGGCGAACTTGTAGAATTCCGCGTACTGTTCATCGGTCACTTCGCTCTTCGGCTTCAGCCAAAGCGCTTCCACTGTGTTCACGCGCTCGCCGTTGAGCAGAATCGGAAACGGAACGAAATTCGAGTACTTCTCGAGGACGCGGCGCACCGTGGCCGCCTGCGCGAATTCATGCGCCTCCTCCTTGAGCTCGATGACAACGCGAGCCCCGCGTGACTGGCCCGGCGCTTCCTCAATCGTGAATCCGTTCGCGCCATCGCTCGTCCAAACGAGATGTTCGCCGTCCGGCCGCACTGAGTGCGTGTAGACGCGGACACGCTGGGCCACCATGAAGACGGAGTAGAATCCGACGCCGAACTTCCCGATCAAGCTGCCCGGCGTGCTCCCGCCGCTCTCTTTGAGCGCCTGGAGAAATGCCTTGGTGCCCGAGTGGGCAATCGTCCCGAGGTTTTGTGCCAACTCCTCCCGGTTCAGCCCGCTTCCATGGTCGGCGATGGTCAGCGATTTGGCGCCTTCGTCGGTCGTAATGGAGATTTCGAGCGGCAGCTCAGGTTCGTAGATCTCAGCGCCGCCCGCCAGCTGGGCGTGCCGCAACTTCTCCATGGCATCCGAAGCATTGGAAACCAACTCGCGTATGAAGATCTCGCGATCAGTGTATAGCGAATGAATGACGATGTCCAGCAACTGCCGGACTTCCGCCTGAAACGGTTGTGGGTGAATTTCACTCATGATCGTGGGCCTACTCCGAAATCGGAGGCCAACGACATAGCCCACGCCGGCCGGCTGTCAAAACGCCAGGGCGTTTTTACGGGTCGAAACGCAACCGAATCCACCGCACGCCGGCCAGCACCACCCCCGTCACATACAACAACGCCAGCAGACTCAACGGCACTCCCATGCCCAGACCGAATTCCCAATTCGCTACGACGAATAGGTGGCGCGTCGGCGGTCAGAGGGCTGAGGGCGAATGCCTTATCAGCCCAATAAACCATGGAGAGCCCTGTTCCTCAACGGGCGCGCGGACGGTAATCGCATCTCCCCTGGAATGCCAGGCCACGCTCTACTTTGCCATCGCCACTTTTCTCTATTCCCTCATTCGCGTCCTCCCATTGCCCGTTGCTTGACGCACTGCGATTTCCGCTCCCTTATCCCGACGCCCATGATCCGCTTCACCATCCTCGGTTTTCCGGTCTCCATCCACTGGATGTTCTGGCTCACCGCCGCTCTGATCAGCGGCACCCTCGATAGCCTTGAACAACCGGGCGCCCTCTGGTACCTGGGCATCTGGATCGCCGTCGTTTTCCTTTCCGTCCTCTGGCATGAACTCGGCCATGTGATTTTTCAGCGCAAATTCGGCGCCCGTCCGGAAATCATGCTGGTGGCCTTCGGAGGACTGGCCATCCCGCATGGCGCCCGTTTCACCCGCAAACAGGCGTTCATCGTCGCCGCCGCCGGCCCCTGCTTCGGACTGCTCTTGTGGGTCGCATCGATGGCCTTTTTCCGATTCGTGCCGCCCGCCCCCGGCATGCAGCTCGAACTCGCCTGGATGATCACGTTCGTGAATTTAATCTGGTCCATCGTCAACCTGCTCCCCGTCCTCCCGCTCGACGGCGGCCACATGCTCCAGGCCGCGCTCGGCCCCCGCCGTCTTCGAGTCACCGCCGCCATCGGCATGGTCGTGGCCGGCCTCGTCGCCATCGCCGCCTTCCTCCAGTATCGCTCGATCCTCATGCCCCTGTTCTTCGCCTACTTCGCCTGGCAAAATTTCCAGGTCTATAAACAAGGCCACGGCTCCATCAGCTAACTCCCCTCTTCTCCTCTCCTTCCCATTCCTCCGCTCCCATTCTTCCTATCCCTCCCATCCTTCCCATCCCATTCTTCCTATTCTTCCTATTCATCCCATCCCCATTCCCATTCCCATGACCCCACTGGACTCCCTTCTGACCTGCCTGCGTTTCGCGAGCGTGTCCACCGATTCGGCGCACGCGGGCGAAGTGCGGGCCTGTGCCGAGTGGCTTGAGGGCTTTCTGCGCGATTCCGGATTGGCTACTCAGGTTCACCCGACCGCGGGGCACCCAATCATCATCGCTCGCAACCCGCATCGGGCCGGGCGTCCCACCGTGCTGCTCTACGGGCATTACGACGTGCAACCGGCCGACCCGTTGGAACTTTGGACGTCCCCACCATTTGAACCGCGGATCGAAAATGGCATCCTGTTTGCGCGTGGCGCGACGGATAACAAAGGCCAGTTGATGGCTCACGCAAACGGCATCAGACAGACGATGGCGGCCCACGGCGACCTGCCGGTCAACTTGATCGTGCTCTTCGAGGGCGAAGAGGAAATTGGAAGCCCGAATCTCGGGCCATTTCTTGGCGCTCACCAGGCCGAGCTCGCCTGTGACGTGGTCGCCATTTCCGACACCGGAATGGTCGCGCCGGGCGTGCCGACCTTCACGTACGGCCTGCGCGGCATTGCCTGTTGCGAGATTGAAATCACCGGTCCCGCGGCGGACCTTCACTCCGGCATCTTCGGCGGCGCCGTGGCCAACCCAGCCACGGAACTGGCTCGCCTGATCTCCCAGTTGCACGATGCCGGCGGCCGAGTTCAAATCGACGAGTTTTACGATGCCGTCCGCCCGCTCGAATCATGGGAGCGTGCCGCTTGGGCCACCCTGCCGCTCACCGACACCGAATTGCTCCACCTTACCGGATCTCCCGCTCTCCATGGCGAGGTGGGTTTTACCTCGCTCGAACGCCTCTGGGCGCGCCCAACCGCCGAAGTCAATGGCTTGGGCGGCGGCTACCAAGGCCAGGGATCGAAGACCGTCCTCCCGAGCCGCGCCTTCGCCAAACTGTCGTTTCGCCTCGTCCCCGACCAGAATCCCGTCGACTTGCTCCCGAAAATCGACTCCTGGTTTCGCGCCCACACACCGCCCTCAGTCCGCCTGAATGTCCGGATTGGCCACAGTGGGCAACCGTATGTCATGGATCCTCATTCGCGGTTCGGCAAGGCCGCCCAAGCCGCCCTCCGCGCCACCTTTGGCGGTCGCGATCCCGCCCTCATCCGCGAAGGCGGTAGCATCCCGATCGTCCAAAGCTTCAAAGACATCCTCGGCGCCGATACCCTCCTGCTCGGACTCGCCCTGCCCGACTGCCATGCCCATGCCCCCAATGAAAATTTCCCGCTCGCCAATTTCGAGGCCGGCCAACTCCTGAACCGCCACCTGCTCGAACAGCTCGCCGCCGCTTGACTCGCCCGCAAACTCGCCGATTGCGGCCCTCTCTCAGGGGGCTATCCATCCCTGATGGACGACCTGCTCACCGCCTTGAACGATGCCGTCACCCGCGGCGACCTGCTCCCATCCAGCCGCGATAACGCGGTCGGCCTCCTGCGCGGCAGCCCATCCGAGGTCGAAGTCGCCAGTGTGCGCGAATTGGTCGAGGCCGGCCAGTGGACCGAGCTGAACGACCGGTTCTTCAAGCAGATTAGCTTCGGCACCAGCGGATTGCGCGGCCGCACGATTGGCAGGGTGGTCACCGCCGCCGAACGCGGCACCCAGCGTGAAGACGGCCGCCCCGAGTTTCCCACCACCGGTACGAGCACGATGAACTATTCGGTGGCCGAGCGCGCGACCCGCGGCTTCGTCGCCTATCTCAAGGCGGAATTGGCGGCCGCCGGCGCGACGCGCCGTCCGCGGATTGTCTTCGCCCACGACACGCGCCATTTCTCCCGCGATTTCGCCGAGCGCTGCGCGCGCACCGTGGTCGCGCACGGTGGTGAGGCGTTTTTGTTCGAAAGCCATCGCCCGACGCCAGAACTGAGTTTCGCCATCCGCCACCTCGAGGCCGATGGCGGCGTGATGCACACGGCCAGCCACAACCCGGCCCACGACAACGGTTACAAGGTCTATTTTTCCGACGGCGCCGGCATCATCGACCCCGGCGCCACCCGCCTCAGCCAAACCATCGCCTCCCAACCACCCAGCGCCCCCGCGCTCCCTCACGACCCACAGGGCACGCTCACGCTGATCGGTCCCGAGGTCGACGCCGCCTACACCGCACGCCTGAAGGACGTCATCCTCCAGCCCGACCTTCTGCGCGCCGCTAAATCGCTTAAGGTCGTTTTCACCGCCATTCACGGCACAGGCGGAGTGCATGTGCCCGCCCTGCTCCGCTCGCTCGGCGTCCAGCTTTTCACTGTGCCGGAGCAGGACGTCCCCGACGGCCGATTCCCGACCGTTGACTCGCCCAACCCCGAAAATGCCGCCGCCTTGAAGATGGCGTGTGACCTCGCCGAGTCCGTCGGCGCCGATCTCGTCATCGGAACCGATCCCGATTGCGACCGCATGGGCGTGGCCGTGCGCGACCAGTCCGGAAAACTCATCCTGCTCAGCGGCAACCAAACCGGCGCACTCATGGCGTGGTACCGCGTGACCACGCATTTCCAGCTCGGCCTGCTCAACGAGGCGAACAAGTCTCACGCCGTGCTCGTCAAGACTTTCGTTACGAGCGGCCTGCAGGAAGAAATCGCGCGTCGCCACGGCCTGCCGGTCACCAACACGTTGACCGGCTTTAAATGGATCGGCGGCAAACAACTCAAATACGAACGCCTGCTCCCACCAGACGTCCAGGCGCGTTACCGCTCGCTCAGCGTGGCCGAGGCCCGCGAGGCCCACCTTCAGCACGGCCGCTATTACGTCTTCGGAGGCGAGGAAAGCTACGGCTACCTCGGGGCCGATTTCGTGCGCGACAAGGATGGCAACATGGCCGTCCTCATGTTTGTCGAACTCGCCGCCCTCGCGGCCAGCCAGGGACGCACCGTGGCCGCCCTGCTGGACGACGTGTGGTCGGAGTACGGTTACTTCGCCGAAATCAGCCGCGACCTGAAACTCGAAGGCGCCCAAGGCGCGGCGCAGATCACCAAACTTGTTGAAAGTTATGCCACCCACCCGCCAAAGTCGCTCGACGGATCGCCAGTCCTCAGCCTCCGCCACTTCGGCAAAGAAGAGATCCGTGACGAAGAGGGCGACCTCGTGCCTCACGAAGCCCTCCTCTTCGTTGATCTCGCCGATGGCCGGCGCTTCGCCGTGCGCCCGTCCGGCACCGAGCCAAAAGTCAAATTCTACTTCTTCGGCAAACGTCTGCCAGCCGACGGCGCCCGCATGTCCCCGCCCGAATTGGCCTCCGCCAAATCAGAAGTCCCCGCCGCCTTGCAGCGGCTCTGGGACACCATGCAGCCGGACATCCAGGCGCGCTTGGCCTGACCACTTCGGCCGCAGGCATTCGCCATCATCAACTTTCCTGTGTTCAGTGTCTTTCGTGCTTGTCCAAAGTTGCCTTTTAGGATTACGCCCAGCGATCGGGGTCGAGCGGCCGCAAATCGAAACCGGGTGGTTCGCCGTCGACCAATCGGGCCACGACGTCGCCCGTGACCGGTGCCAGGCTGAGCCCCATCATGGCATGAGCGGTGGCGACGACGAGATTCGGTGCGGCTTGAGTGCGGCCGAGGTACGGCATGCCGTCGGGCGAGCACGGACGCAGGCCGGACCAGAATGGCAGCCCGGATAGATCGCACCCCTCGAATGCCGGAAAATAATCCGGCACGGCCTTGAGGATGCCCGCCACGCGCCGCGGTTGCGGCGGGCGCGATTTCGCGGTGATTTCCATTGTCCCACCGAATCGGAGGGCCTGCCCCATCGGGGTGACGGCGACCCTGGCTTCAGTGAGGATGGAACACAGGCGAGGGAGTTGCACGGGATCGGGCACGGTCACGCTGTACCCGCGCCCGGCCTGCATCGGAAGCCGCAACCCCAAGCCTCCCGCCAATTCGTCCGACCACGCCCCGCCAGAAAGCACAAACTCGTCGCCTTCAATCTCCCCATCGCTGGTGGCCACGGCCGCCAACCGTCCACCCTGACGCCGCCAACCGGTGACGCGCCGATCCCAGCGGAGGTCGCCTCCCCGGGCACGCACCCGCCGCTCCAGCGCGGCCACCAACCGGCCTGGATCGAGGTGGCAGTCGTTCGGAAAATGAACGGCCCCCGCCACATCCATGGTCACCTCGGGGTCAAGCGCCGCGAGCTGTGGTCGCTCCAAAACGTCCGCGCGCACCCCGAGCTCCCGCGCGCGGCGGGCCGTCGTCACTTCCTCCTCCAATGCCTGCTCGGTGCGGCAGAGCATCAGCAGGCCCCGACGCGCCAATGGAATTTCCGAGGCGTCCGCCCATTCGACAAATCGGGCGCGGCTGGCCAAATGCAGGTCACGCAGGAGCGGCGCACACCGGTCGACATGCGCGCGCGTCGCGCTGGCCATAAACCGGAGCGCCCAGGAAATCAGGCCCCAGTTTATGCGAGGCTGGATGTAGAATGGGGATTCCGGTTTCCACATCCATTTGAGGCCCATCGAGACCATGCCGGGCGCCGCCAGCGGGATAAAGTGACTGGGGACGACCATGCCGGCATTCCCCAGCGAGGCGCCGCGCCGCGCCGGATCCGCCTCGATCACCGTCACTCGATGACCGCGCTCGGCGCAAGCCGCGGCAGCGCTCAACCCGATGACTCCTCCGCCAATTATGACCACCCGCTGGCTCATGCGTCATGTCGTCCTCCCGCCCGTCCCGGTGCCATTCCCTCAATCCCCCATCCAAACGGATCGTCCGCATCCTGCACCAAACTCGCTTCTGCCATGATGAACGCACGGCCGCGGATGCGCGGCCGAATCGTCCCGCGCACGCGGTCGATCCATTCGAACCTCCCCTGGAATCGCGTGCCCAGGATGCCTTCCTGATTCCAGATCTCCCCTTCGTCCAGCGCGCCGTCCGCGGCCAAACACGCGATCTTTGCGCTGGTCCCCGTGCCGCACGGGCTGCGGTCGTACGCCCCGCCGGGGCAAAGGACAAAATTCCGACTGTGATTCGCTGTGTCCAGCGCGGGCCCAAACAGCTCAACATGATCGACCTCCGGGTGCCCGGCCGCATTCACCGCCTGTCGCACGGACGAAGTAAACTCAACCATCCTCACCACATCAGCCAAGCCCAGGACCATCGCCGGCTCCTTGACCAGGAAAAACCAATTACCCCCCCACGCCACATCACCCCGCACCGGCCCATGCCCCGGCACCTCCACCACCACATCCTTGGCGGCGCGCCACGACTCGACATTCGCCAATTCCACCTCCCCATCGGGCGCCAGCATGGCATCCACCACCCCCACCGGCGTGTCGATCCGACACTGTCCTCCCTCAAAACGCCCGAGATGGCGCAGCGTGGCCACCACCCCGATCAGACCGTGCCCACACATCCCCAGGTATCCCACATTGTTGAAAAAGATCACCCCGGTCAGGCACTCGGCGAGGGGCGTGGGGCAGAGCAGCGCGCCAACCAGCACCTCATGCCCGCGCGGCTCGTGAATCACCGCACGGCGGTAGGCGTCGTGCCGCTGACGCAGGCTGACCAATTGCTCCTCCACAGCGCCGCCGCCCAGATCGGGAAACCCCGAAACCACCGTGCGCGTCGGCTCACCCGCAGTGTGCGAGTCAACGACCCGAATGGACTGGACAACGGACATGGGGTGGGTGGGAAGAACGGGGGCGACGCTCAAAGGACCGGCCGCCGCTCCAACGCCCCGCGGATAATGCCCAGGACTTCGTCGCGCTCCGGCCCGGCAATCGGCAGCCGCGGTTCCCGTACCCACTCGGCCCCCAGCCCGGTTTCCTGCAAGAGCAACTTGATGTACTGCACGAAATGCAAATGGGTGTCCAACTTCATGAGCGGTTGCGCCCACCGGTAAAGCGCCCGCGCTTCGTCCCATTTCCCTTCACGCGTCAGTTCCCACAGCCTCTGGTTCTCGCGCGGGAAGGCGATCCCGCTTCCCGCCACCCAGCCGTCGATGCCCAGGATCGCGCTTTCCAGCATCAAGTCGTCCACCCCGGTGAAAATCTGATAGCGATCACCGACCCGGTTGCGAATCTCCGTGATGCGTCGCGGGTTGCCGCTGCTCTCCTTGATCGCCACCAGATTCTCCATGTCAGCCAGTTCGGAGAACATTTCCGGTGTGACATCCGCCGTGTAGCCAATCGGATTGTTGTAGAGCATCCACGGCAACGGCGTGACCGCCGCCAGCGAACGAAACCAGTGCGTCAATTCCCTCCCATCCGCCTTGTACACCATCGGCGGCATGATCATGAATCCCGCCACCCCCAGCTCAGCACACTCGCTCATGTACGCCGCCCCCGCCCGAGTGCTCATCTCCGCCACCCCAGTCAAAATCGGCACCCGCCCGCGCGCCACTTCCAGTGCGCAGCCGACTACCGCCCGCTTCTCCTCCGGCGCCAACGTTTGGTTCTCCCCCAGCGACCCCGCCATCACCAACCCCGCCACCCCAGACTCAATCAACACCTCACAATGCCGCCCCGTGGCCTCCAAATCCAGCTGCTGGTCCCGATGCAATTGCGTCGTCACAGCCGGAAACACACCGGTCCACCGAACCGATGCGCCTTGCGAATCATTGAAGTCGTCTGCGCTCATGCGCGCCGAGATTTCGACGATTCGCCCCAAGCGCAAGGAGAATCCTTGTTTCTTGCGCTCGGCGCTCGGCGGTCGGTGGGCGGCGGAAAGTGGGGAGCGGAAGGCCGTGTGCCGTATTCAGTATGCAGTATGCAGTATTCAGTGCTCCGCGCGAATGAGCTGTGCCCGATGGACAGGCGAGTCACCGGCGGGGGTGGCAGGGCGGTGAGCGGAACGGCCCCTTCGAGGACGAGGACGAGGACGATTCCCCGCCCACTTCGGGCTGAATACTGAACACTGAACACTGAATACTGCCTTCCGCCGACCACTGACCGCCGACCGCCGACCGCCGACCGCCCATTTCCACTGGCGCCCGGCTCTCGCGGCTCCATGCTCAGGCTCATGGGTGACAAGCGCGCCGAAACTGAACGACTCCGCCGACGCAGCCGCGCCCTGCTCGAATGGCGCCGGCTGCCGGATGCGCCCGACCCCGCCCGCCATCAGCAAACCACCGCTGCCCTCATCCCGAAACTGCTCGCGCGCCTCGGCCTCGCCAGCCGGCTCCGTGACGAAGAAATCGCCGCCGCCTGGCAAGCGATCGCCGGGGAATTCGCCGCCCGCTTCTCGCATCCGCAAAAACTCCGCCACCACACCCTCATCATCACAGTCAGCCAACCCGCCGTCCTCTGGACACTCGACCGAAACAAAGCCAGCCTGCTCGCCCGACTCCAGGAAAAACTCGGCCCCCAAACCATCCGCGACCTCCGCTTCCAAGCCGGTTGATCACCCCTCACTGAACTCCGGAACCAACAGGCTCCAAGCGGTTTGGAATCGTCCTCGTCCCTTCTCCTCGTCCTCGAAAAATCCGCTCCCCTACCCGACTCGCCCCCTCGCTGGTTGCTTGCCCTGTCCATCGCCCGTCACTCGCCTGTCCCTCGCGCCCCGCCCCTTTCAGGCTGACTCCTGACTCCTGTCTCCTGACTACCGACTACCGACCACTGACTACTGACCACTGACCACTGACCACTGACTACTGACTCCTGACTACCGACCGCCGACCGCCGACCGCCGACCGCCGACCGCCGACCCCCGACCTCCGACCTCCGACTACCGACCTCCGCTCCCATGCATCACCTTACCAACTTCATCTTCGATTGGTCCGGCACTCTGGTGGACGACCTGCCACCGGTGGTGCACGCGACGAATGCGGTCCTTCGTCACTGCGGCCGGCCCGCCCTGACGCGCGCGGAATTTCTGCGCGAGTTCGAACTTCCGTTTCACAGGTTCTACGACCGCATGGTGCCCGGCATCCCGCTGACCTCCCTGGAGCCGATATTTCACGAGGCCTTCACGCGCTCGGAGGAACGCGCCACTCCCATCCCGCATTCGCACGACTTCCTCGAGTGGTGCCGCCGCCAAGGCCATCGCTGCTTTGTCTTGAGCGCCGCGCATCCCGCCCACCTCGACGACCAAGCCCGCGCCTTTGGCCTCGATCCTTATTTCGAAGCCATTCACGCGGGAGTGCGCGACAAGTCCGAACGTATCCACCACTTGCTGGATCACCATCAACTGCGGCCGGAACTGACCGCATTCATCGGGGATATGACCCACGACATCGAATCCGCCCGACATGGCGGGGTGTTTTCCGTCGCCGTGCTCACCGGATACCAGGACCTTGTGCGTCTCGCTGCCGTCTCTCCGGATCTGGTCGTCCATGACCTCGCCGAGCTCCGCTCCCTCCTCCATCCCATGGACGCAACCTCGCTGAGCCTGAAATAGTTTGAACAAAGTCCCCAGCCCCTGAGTCTCAGCCCAATTCGTCCCCGCCCCGTACGGCGGCCACGATCCCCATGCCCACGGATTCCATCACCCTCGTCGGCCTCAAAGTCCCCTCCTGGATCGGCGTCCCACCAGAGGAACGCGCCCACCCTCAGTCGCTCGAAGTCACCGTGGAAATGATCCCGATCCGCGGGCTCTCCGGCTTGGGTGACCTCGTCGAACACACCGTCGACTACGCCATCGTCGCCCGCCAAATCCACGAGGTCGCCGTCGCCCAAAAACGCCGCCTCATCGAATCGCTCGCCGAGGCCATCGCCGATGTCCTGCTTGCCACCCACCCGCTTTCCCGCATCACCGTCGAGGTCCGCAAATTCGTCCTCCCCCATTGCGGCCATGTGGCCGTGCGCCTCAGCAAAGGACGGGCCGATTGATCCTGGCCCCCCGCGCCTCCGCACACCATGCCCGACGACGATTCGCCGCAACCACCCGACGCCACCCTCGTCTCCCGCGCCCAGGCCGGCGATCTCCCCGCTTTCGATGAACTCGTCCGCCGCCATTCCCCAAGGCTCTACGCCCTGATCTACCACATGACCTCCCACCGCGAAGACACCCATGATCTCCTCCAGGACGTCTTCGCCAAAGCCTACCGCTCACTCGGCCGCTTCCGCGGGCAAAGCCAGTTCTACACCTGGCTCTACAGCATCGCGACCAACATGACGCTGAACTTTCTCAAGAAACGCAATCGCCGTGCCCGCAGCCTCAGCCTGGATGACGTCGACGCCGGCATCGAGCGCGACGAGGATTTCATCGCCCTCACGTCACCACGCTCACCTGAAAAAGAAGCCGGATTGAAGGAACTTCAGAAAAAATTGAACGAGGCGATGCAGTCGCTGTCCGACGATCACCGCGCCGTGGTTGTGATGTACGACATTCAAGGCCTGCCGCACGCTGAAATCAGCAAGATCATGGGCGTCTCCGAAGGCACCATCCGCTCCCGCCTGTTCTACGCCCATCGCCAATTGCAGAGCCAGTTGGACGAATTCTGGAAAATGTAACTCCCTCCCGCTCTCTCTGCCCCGCCGATGAACGCTCCACACGACCCTTCCCCAGAACTGGCCAGCCTGTTGCGCCTCAAGCGCTACGAGCAGCCACCCCCTGGCTATTTCGACGACTTCGCCCACGCTTTTCACAAACGCCAACGCGCCGAGTTGTTAAGGGTCTCGGCGTGGCAGCTGTGGGTGGATCGCGTGGGCACTCATTTCATGGAATGGCGGTTCCTGCTTCAGCCACGATGGCTGGTCCCACTCGGGGCCACCTACGCCGTGCTCATGCTCGCCCTCTTCTTTCGCCAGGACAAACCGACTTCCCCCGGTGAAGTCGCGCGCGCCCGCGCTGCCGCCAGCATGCGTCCCGTCGGCGTCATCCCCATGCCGGGCTCCGCCGACCGCCCCTCCCTGCCGTCCGGCGCGGTCCCGGTTTCGACCCACTCCCCGGATCCGGCCAACCCCGCTTCCAACGGCTTGCGCCGCACGCCGGAAGATGCCTTGGTGCCCGTGCTGCCGTCCACTCCGGACGCGCCGCCACCCCAGGCATACCATGGTAAAGTCATCATTCTCGTCCATTGATCCTCGCCCCCGACTGGAGGCGCTCGCGCTCCTTGCGGCCCTGATCCCGGTCAGCGTCTCCCTCGCCGCCGACCCGCCGAGCCGCGCCGTGCTCGAGGTCACCAAAAACAGCGCCGGCGAGGAAACCATCACCCACGGCGTCCTGCTCGCCGACCGCCCCGGTCTCGCCGTCACCGTGGCCGCCAGCGTGGAAGACAAGGCCACTTTCCACGTCAGCCTGCATCCGCGCCCCGCCGACGCCTCCCCCACTCTGGCCACCGTCGCCCTCTTCGACCCCAACTCCCGCATCCTCTTCCTCAAATTGGACGCCCCGCCCACCGACGCCACCCCCGTTCGCCTCGCCGCCGTCCCGTCCACTACCACCACCACGCTCACCTGGACCCCGCCCGAGGGCGCCCAGCCCGCCATCGACGCCGGCCCACTCCGACAACTCGATGGCAATCCGCTGGCCCTCACTCTGCGTCGTCTCCATTTCGGCAGCAGCCGAGAAACCGACCGCCCAGTCCCCGGGACTCCCGTCTACAATCCCCAAGGCGATCTCGTCGCCCTCCCGCTCAGCCCAATCCCCGAGGAAACGGGCGCTTGGCTCGGCCTGCCCGTCGCCGCCGTCGCCAAACTCGCCGATGATCTGGCCGCGGTGGGACGCGCCGAAACCGGTCAACTCGACCTCGGCATCGCCATCGGCACCACCACCCCGCGCATCGAGTTCGTCAAGCCTGGCTCCCGCGCCCAAAAAGCCGGTCTGGCCCAAGGCGACATCATCCTCAGCCTCGGCAACCGCCCCATCAGCGATGTCTTCGACATCCTCGACGCCAACTTCTTCCTCGCCGCCCGCAACCCCCTCAACATCCGCTTCCTCCGCGGCCTCGAAATCATGTCCGCCACCGCGCCGCCCGTCGTGCCAGGAAAGTAGCGATTGGAGGGTGGTGGTCGGAGATCGGCGGTCGGAGATCGGCGGTCGGAGATCGGTGGTGGGCGGAACGCAGTATCCAGTGTTCAGTATTCGGTATTCAGCCCGAAGTGGGCGGGGAATCGTCCTCGTCCTCGAAGTGGCCGCTCCGCTCACCGCCCTGCCACTCACGCCTGCCACCCACGTCTGTGACTCTCCCTATCCATCGCGATAGAGAGCTCATGGGGTGGGGGCGACGCGCAACGACCAGACCTCCGGAGTGCGCACCCGCGGGCGCACTTCGCCATTGGGAATTACCACGCGGTCCAGCCACGAAACGACCGGCGCAGTGGCGCGGGAGAATGGCCCGTTGGCGAGCATGGTCCACGCATCCGCTTCGGTGTCGTAGAGCAGTGTATTGCGCGGAAAGCCGGGATGCTCTTTCACGGGCTGGAAGGTCACGTTCAGGCCGTCGTCGCCGCTGAAAATGGCGAGGCTGGACCCGAGAACCGGCGCAGGCGATGGCGCAGCAACGGCCGCGCGCGGGAGAGCGGCGAGTTGCTTCCAGCCTTGCCCGGGCGTGTAGCGGTAAGCGTCGCGCAGGAACTCGCGGACCGGTTTACCATCGGCATCGACACTGAGTTTCGCCCCGCTGAAAAGATAGAACGAACCGTCATAAACTCCCGCCACCGCGAGCATGCGCTCCGGGCCGGGCCATTGATCGAGTTCGACCCAGATCGGCTCCGGCGCGTCGAGATCGAGCGCCCAGAAGGTGTGCAGCGCCGTCGTGGCGGTCGGCGTCGCGATCCCGCCCGCGATGTAGATGGTGTGGCCGACGAGCGCGCCGCAGGCATTGGCGCACGGTTGAGGGAGCGGCGGCAGCGCGGTGGTCCTGACTTTGCCGCCCTTCCACGCGAGGCGAAAACTGGAGGAGTAGTGCCGCGTCGCGTCGCTTCCGCCGAAACAGAGCACGCCGTCATTGACCGTGACCGACACGCCGTAGCCGATCGGGCGCGGGAGCTTGAAACCAGTGCGCCATTTGCCGTCCGGCTTTTCCAAAACGAAGACTGAGTCATACCATTTCTTCGTCAGCGGCTCTTTCCACCTGTCGCCCGTGATATTGGCGCCACCCGCGACGATCAACGCGCCACCACTCACGCCGGCGAATGGCGAGGCGAAACCTTCGCGATCGGGAATCTTCGGCAACTGGCTCCAGTTCATGGCTGCCGCAGGTTCCTGAGCGGCCACGCTGATCGCGTGAAGGAAGCAGCTGACGCCGACAAGCCGCAAAAGAATGACGTGCATGGGGTCACCACTACGCTTCCCGCCCAACATTCGCCGCGGATTTTCACCGAAGCGCCGTCCGGCATCATTAACGCGATAGAGGGACAGACACTTTGTGCCTCCCAATAATGGTGAGGACGGGCCGATTTCTCGAGTCCTTGGTGCCCGAGGATCGCTCACGTGGAGTCGAGGACGAGGACGAGGACGAGGACGAGGACGAGGACGAGTGGCGCAGAGGAGGGATGCCTGAAGCGGACGAACCATCGTGTGGGCGGAAATGGCCTGTTCAAGAGGCTTGAAATCGTCCTCGAAGTGGCCGCTCCGCTCACAACCCTGCCACCCACGCCTGTGACTCTCCCTTGTCCACCCTGCCCCGCCCGTTTCCCGCCGAATACTGAATACCGATTACTGAATACTTCGTACCGCTTCTCGCCCTCCGCCCTCCGCCCTCCGCCCTCCGACCGCCGCCCTCCGCCCTCCTCTCTCATGCCGCCGACCTCCGCCCTCCTCTCTCATGCCGCCGACCGCCGCCTAAAGCGTCGCGTCGGGGGCGGGGCGGCGCACGAAGGCACGCTGGGCGATGGCGGCGCGGGAGGCCTCAGTGATGTCGCCCCACCGCCGGTCGCGGATGGCCTCCCGTGGCGCCAGCCACGACCCTCCGATGGCGGCGACATGGGGGTCGGCGAGGTAGGCTCCCATGTTTCCCTGGCCGACGCCTCCGAGCGGCATGTACCGCACGCCGAGGTGGGCGTAGGGCGCGGCGATATTGTGCAAGTATTTCAAACCGCCCGATGCCTCGGCCGGAAAAAATTTCACGAAGCGCCGATCATATTCCAATCCGCGTTCGATGTCCGAAGGCGTGCAGATGCCCGGGGCAAACGGGAGGTGTGCCGCCAGGGCAGCCTCGACCACTCGTGGGTTCAGACCGGGCGAAACGCCAAAGGCCCCTCCGGCCTCCACCACCGTGGCGACTTGGGTCGGCGTCAGGATTGTTCCGATACCGGCCAGCATTTCCGGCACCTCCCGCCGGATGGCGCGCAAGGCGCCGATGGCCGCCGGTGTCCGCAGGGTCAATTCCATCGCCGTTACGCCGCCCGCCATCAGGGCTTCCGCCACTGGCGGCCCGTCTTCTTCGCGGTCAATCACCAACACCGCCACTACGCCAGCGGCGGTCAATTGAGCAAAAATCGCGGCTTCATCCATGGCCGATCCTGTACCCGACTCCGGCCCCGCCGCGAGGGGAAAATGCCGACGCCAACTTTTCCCTATCCACTCAGCGGCCGATTTATTCCGGCGCCCCGCCATTCTCGATTCGCTGATGGCGACGTTCCTCGGCCCGCGCCTTCTCTTCCTCGCTGAGCTCCGGCAAAGCGGGGCGGTCGCGTGTGGCGGCCGGTCCGAAATCCGACTTGTTCCAATAAATGACGACGTTGTGGCTGGCGCGGCCGGCGGCGACCAGATCGGGCTTGCCATCGGCGTCCATATCGGCGGCGGCGATGTCCTCGCAGGCCATCGGGACATCGGGTCCGAGAACGTGCGTCGCCCACGTTTCCTCGGACGCGGTGGCATCGCGAACGAATAACTTAATTCCAGTGCGGCCGTCGGCATCCGGCTCGCGCCATCCGGCGACGACCTCTGGAAACCCCCCGCCGAGCAGCGGCTGGCAAAGCAGGGCATGGCCCTGGTTGAGCGCGGCGTCGAGCACGGTGCGTCCGGTGTCGTCGTGGTAAATAACGACCTCGTTGCCGTGCATCGGCTGGATCACGCTGAGAATCTGGGTGCCCGCGACCCGGATCTCCCCCACCCCTTTGTCCAATCCGGGCAATTCAAGCGACTTCCCCTGCCATCGGCCGTCGATGAAACTGACTTGCCGCACCCCTTGGCGGCCACCAATCCAGACGCTTTCCGTCCCCTGGCGGGACCGGCGGACTTCGAAATTGTGCGTCTTATTCAGCGAGGTATCGACCACTTGAGTCGTCCAGGCGGACGCCTCCGCGCGATTCTCGGGCACGGCATGGGCAAGCACGCGCACGGGATCCCCTTCACCGGATCCCGGGTTATTGCCCCGACCATGGAGCGGAACGACGACAAGCTGGAATTCTTTGGAGCCGGTCTGCACCCACTTCATCCGATGCACGGTGGGTTCGTGGGTCAGCTTGACCGGCGTCCACAATTGCCGCGGGTCTTCCGGACGCTGGAGGTAAAAGACCGCGCCGCTCTTGGCTTCATCCACGGTTTCTCCGGGATTCCACTGCGCCCCAACCGCCACTTCCGCCCGTCCATCGCCGTCAATATCCCGGGCCGCCACACAGACGTTGTCCATCAGCGTGAGTTGCCGCGCCATCACATGCTTTTTCCATGTCGGATTTTCGTACCACACGATTTCCGTCTTGTCCGCCAGAATGACATCCGGGCGCCGGTCGCCATCGATGTCGGCGATGGCCAGCCCATAGCCGATCTTGATGGCTGGGTCGATGACCTGCGGTTCAAATACGGGCATGGGTGTGTCCAAGCCCCACGCCGCCACGGGCAGCGAAACTACAAGTATGGAACGGGCGATCATGCGGTTCACCATACGCCATGATCAGGGGACACGACGAGAATTTCTCCATGCAATCGGCGAGGTCCGGGCCAGCATGCGCGCCGATGCGCATCCTCATCGTCCTTTTCTGGACCGGCCTGCTCGCCACCATGGGCGGCTTGACGTCGTGCCACCGGTCCGAGACGCGCGCGCAGCGGGCCGCCCGCGAGGGCATCCTCCTGGTCGGGAACGGAGCCGAGCCTCGTTCGCTTGACCCGCACATCGCCAGCGGCGTCACCGAGCACCACCTCCTCATCTCCATCCTCGAAGGGTTGGTCAGTGAGGCGCCAGAAGGAGATGGAGTGGCGCCGGGCGCCGCGGCGCGATGGGAATCGAACGAAGCCCTCGATGAATGGACCTTCCACCTTCGGCCCGAGGGCAGATGGAGCAACGGGGACCCGGTGACCGCCCACGATTTCGTCTGGGCGTATCGACGCATCCTGACGCCATCGCTCGGCGGCGAGTATGCGGCCATGCTTTACCTGCTGAAAGGAGCCGAAGAATTCAATCAAGGCAAATCCACCGATCCGGAGACCATTGGCGCCAAGGCCTTGGACGACCTCACGCTCCGCCTGAGCCTCGTCGGCCCGACACCGTACTTCCCCAACGTCCTTCCCCATTACGCCTGGTTTCCGGTGCACGCGCCCAGCGTGCTCAAACACGGACGGCTCGACACCCGCGCCAGCCGCTGGACCCATCCGGGCCACTTTGTTGGCAACGGGCCGTTCCAACTCAAAACCTGGCGCTTCAAGCACCTCATCGAGGTCGAGCGCAATCCGTATTACTGGGATGCGGCCAACGTCAAACTCAACGGCATCCGGTTCCTGCCCATCGACAACATCCCGGCCGAGGAGCGCATGTTCCGCGACGGCCAACTCCACGTCACCGAAACCGTGCCGCTCGATAAGATCGAGTACTGGCGCGACAAGAGGCCCGAGTCGTACTACGTCCACCCGTACCTCGCCGTCTATTTCTACCGCGTCAATGTCACCCGCCCCCCCCTGAACGACCGACGCGTGCGCCATGCGCTCTCGCTGGCCATCGACCGCGCCGCCATCACCAAAAACATCCTCAAGGCCGGCCAAATCCCGGCGGTCGGGCTGGTTCCCCCAGTCGCCGGGTACACGGGTCCCAGCGTGCTGAAGTTCGATCCGGTCGAGGCGCGGCGCCTTTTGGCCGAAGCGGGGTTTTCCGAATCCTCCACTGTCCCTCGCTTTGACATCCTATTTAACGTCAGTGAGTCGCACCGCACAACCGCCGAGGCCGTCCAGCAGATGTGGAAGTCCAATCTGGGAATCTCCGTCGGCCTGAACAGCCAGGACTGGGGCGTCTACCTCGATGCCCTGCAGCGGCTCGATTACGACGCGGCGCGCGCCGGATGGACCGCCGATTACACTGATCCCATCACCTTCCTCGACATGTGGACGACCGGCAACGGGAACAACATGACCGGCTGGAGCCGACCGGAATTCGACGCCCTCATCGCGAAATCCCGCACCATCCGCGACGACAATGAGCGATTTGCCGTGCTGCGCGAAGCCGAAAGCCTGTTCCTCGAGGACCTGCCCGCCATCCCCCTGTACGTCTACGTGCGCAATTATCTCGTCTCGCCCTCGGTCACCGGATGGGATCGCAAACTCCTCGACAGCCGGCCGTGGAAACACATCGGCCTTCGCCTCAATCCGCCCCCTGACGCGCCATGACCCGCTTCCTCTTCAGCCGCCTGTGGCAGTCGATCGCGACCTTGTTCGCAATCGTCACGGCCACGTTCTGGATCATTCAAGCTTCACCCAGCGGACCGTTTCAAAGCGAACGCGCGGTTTCCCCGCACATCCGCGAACAAATGCTCGCCGCCTATGGGCTCGATC
>JBJXFS010000113.1:0-36220 GCA_046155625.1 Verrucomicrobiales bacterium
CCTGAGCCTCCATGAAGTCGGCGGCTTTGGGTGGCTCGGGGGCTTCTTCCTGGACTGGGGAGCCGATTTTGCCGGCGGCGACGTGGCGCGGTTCGCGTCGGCGCCTTTGTTGTTGCTGTTCGCGCCAGAGGCGTTCGCGGCGTTCGCTTTCGCGGACCATGGAGTCGAAGCCGTCGGTGAGGAGGCGGACGTACAGGAATCCGGCCAAGGCCCCGCCGAGGTGGGCGAGGGAGGCCACTTGGGTGGATGAGACGGCGGTGGCGGTAGGGTGAGCGAGGGCGACGACTTGAGCGAGAACGTTAATGACGTCGAAGAGCAGCACCCCAAGGGTGAAGTTGCGAAGGCGGAGCGAAAGACCGGGCAGGAAAGGCAGAGCGAGCGGGAGGTCTGGCATCCGCAGGGTGGCGGCGACGAGCACGGCATAGACGCCGGCGGAGGCACCGAGGAGCTCGTTTTTTTCGTGAAAGACCGCGAGGTAGCTCAACGCTCCCACCACCGTGCCGGCGAAGAACAGGCCGAGCCAGTGGCGGTTGCCGAATTCTTGCCCCGCGAGGCGCCCGAAGATCAACAACCCGACCAAATTCATCAGAAGGTGGATGGGATTTCCGTGGGCAAAGGCGTAGGTGAGGAGGCGCCACCATTCGCCCTCACGGAGAGCCGGCCAACTGACGCTGCCAAGGCGGGGAAGATCCGGCGAAGCGCCGAACCCCTGCCATCCCATGGCGAGCTGGACGGCGAATACCACCGTGCAGGCGGTCATGACCACCCCGACAACGGACCAGGGGGCACGCCGGAGACCGCCGTTCCGGAACGAACCGGAAGGATCGCGCATGTAATCACGGTTGTGCACCCCCATGGTCTGGAAGCGGCGTGGGCGACGCCGCTTCATCAAACATACACCAGCCGCCACGAGTGTCGAACCCGAGAGTGGGGAAATTTTGTGAGCGTTCGCGGTGCCGCAACGAATAGAAATCCGGTTGCCCCTGGACTCGAATCATTCACTGATACCGTTCCGCCAGCGGCGGAGCCCAAAGGTGCCGAATTCCCTGATGACTTCTGACGAGCCAAGTGACTGGGCCCGCCATGCCTCCGCCAAGTTCACGTGGCTGGCCGGGTTGGGGGTGTGGATGGCGCTTTGTTATTTTCCAGCCCAGGCCTGGAACCCCAGGCCGCCGTGGCTGGTGCCCCTGCTTCCCTTCGAGCCGACCCCGCATTATCATCCGGCGTGGGTACTGGTCTATCAGTCGGTCTGGATCGGCCATGCCGCCATGATTTGCGTACCGGTATGCCTGCAGGTCGTACGTCGCTACGCGCGGGACATGGCGTTGAGTTACGGACTGGCCGCGCCCGTATTCTGGCTATGGCCCACCACGGTCGATCGGCCTGAGGAAGGGGACGTGCTTTACCGGGCCTTGGTTCTGGCGCTTGATGGAACGACCAATGCGCTGCCGTCGCTCCATGCCGTGATGGTGGCGTTGATCACCCGGCATGTGTGGCCGCGGACGACTTCCTGGATTCGAGGCGCGTTGGTGGCTTGGGCGTTGATGGTCTTATACGCCACCCTGGCCACGGGGCAGCACCGGATGCTCGATCTGGTGACGGGTTCGGCTCTGGCACTGATGGTGAGTTTTGCGGGGGCGGCCCGGTCCCTTTCGAGGTAGGGGCGGTTCAAAGTGTGCGGCCGGCTCCCCACAGTGATCCGGCGATACTCAGGAGCCCCGCGGTTGGCTCATGAGAGCCTCGATTTCGTCGACTTCAATCGGAATGGAAGCCATGAGATCGGTGTTTCCCGTGCTGCCCACGAGGATGTCGTTTTCCAGGCGCACGGCCAATCCCTCTTCCTTGATGTAAATGCCCGGCTCGACGGTGAAGACATGGCCCGCCGCCACGGGCTCGGACGCCGATCCGACATCGTGCACGTCCAGCCCCAGGTGGTGACCGACCCCATGCATGAAGTACTGCTTGTACAGGGGCTGGTCGGGATTCTGCTTCTTGATCTCCTTCATTTTTAGGAGCTTCAGGTTCACGAGCTCCTTTTCCATCAATTCCCCGACATGGAGGTTCCAGTCCTTGGCGAAGACGCCCGGCCGCAGGAAGTCGCAGCCCCCCCGAAAGACACGGAGCACCGCCTCGTAGACCTTGCGCTGGCGCTTGGTGAACCGTCCGTTGACGGGCAGCGTGCGCGTCAAATCCGCATTGTAGTTCGCGTATTCGGCCGCGACGTCCAGGAGCACGAGTTCGCCGTCCTGGCAGACGGCGTGGTTATCCAGGTAGTGCAGCACGCAGGCGTTTTTTCCCGTGCCGATGATCGGGGAGTAGGCAAAACCGCGCGATCGCCGCCGGAGAAACTCATGGGCGAATTCCGCCTCGATTTCCCATTCGCCCACCCCAGGCTTCACAAAGCCCGCGACCCGGCGGAATCCCGCTTCGGTGATCGCGATGGCTTCCTGGAGGAGCTTCAACTCCTCGACCGACTTGCGCGTGCGCAGGGACGCGAGATGCGGGGCCAGACGTTCATACTGATGCAGGGGGAACTCGCGCTGGCACTGGCGGACGAAGCGGGTCTCACGAGTTTCGATGGGTACATGCGCGCGCGGGTGTTCGTTCAGATTGAGGTAGACGCGCTCGGCCTGGAACATGAGCAATCGCCACAGGCCGTCGAAGGCGCTCGTCCAATGGATGTTCTTTTCCGGGATGCCGGTGAGTTCGGCGGCGCGGGTTTTGGTTAATTTCTCGCCTTCCCATGTGGCGATGTGGTCATTCGTTTCTCGGAGGAACAACAGCTCACGGTGCTTTTCCTGGTCGAAGGCATCCGGATACAAAAGGAGCACGGTTTCCTCCTGATCGACGCCGGTGAGGTAAAAGAGGTCGCTGTTTTGGCGAAAAGGGAGCGTGCCGTCGGCATTGGTCGGCAGGATGTCGTTGGCGGTGATCACGGCGAGGGCGTTCGGCCGCAATCGGGCGGCGAGGCGGCGACGGTGTTCAACGAAAAGGGACGCGGGGGGCGGGGTGTATTTCATGAGTGGAAGCGGAACTGCGAGCCACAGATAAATCATGCGGTAAGCAGCGCAATACCAGCGGTAGGGCGTCGCCAAAAAAACAACCCCCGGCGGTAAGGCCGGGGGTTGGCTGAATCTGCGGTGGTTGTTTGTGGGTTGGCCCGGGCTGGGTCTTTAAGACGGCTTGAGGTCCTGTCCATCAGTTATCCCGCCCGGACACGGCGTCGATTTGGGGTGGCTGTTAACTTCCGGGCGGCGCATTGGACTCGCCACTCTTGGCGGCCGCCTTTTTAACCTCCTTGACGACGTATTTGTCCGCGTCCTTGCCGATCGACTTCACCAAGTCATCCTTGGAGTGTTTGTCGGTCTTGGAATCGAACGTGACTTTTTGAGTAGTGGCGGTGTCCCCAGCAGCGATGACGATGTTGGTGACTCCTTCCAGTTTGCTGAACGCCTCACGGACGTGCTTTTTACAGCCGTTTCACGTGACGCCCGTCATGGTGACCGTGTACACGGTCTTCGGTGCGGCTTCAGCAGTGCTGATCCCTGCGAACAGGGCCAGCGCCGCGAAGGCCATAGCAATTGCTTTCATGGTTTGGTATTTGTGGATTGCGGTTTTTGAGTAGCCGCAGGATTCAGCATGAAAAACATATAAACAATAGGCGGCCGGCGCAATGAGGAATGTGGCTTACTGACGCCTCGGAAATTTTGGAGTGCACCACCCGATCCTGTGGCACGGTTTGGTGGTATGAAATCTGGAAGGAGTCGCTGGGTGCCGTCGCTGGCCTCAATTGTTTTGCTGGTGGGGGTCGCCGGTGGAGCGTGGATTCTTCGTGACTACGACCCAGCGCAAGGCAGTCGCCTGCCAGCCTGCCGATTCAACCAGTGGACTGGACTCCAATGCCCGGGCTGCGGCGTTACCCGGGCCACGCACCACCTGCTTAACGGGCGGTGGTGGGAGGCATTTTATTTCAACGCCTTCTTTGTCACTGTGCTGCCGGTCGCGGCGCTTTGGGCCGGATGGTGGTTGCATCGATGGCAATCGGACCGGCCGCTTTCGCGCCGCGCGTTTCTCGTCAACGCCTGGCTGGGAGGGGTCGTGCTCTCCGTCTGGATGGTCTTTTGGCTGGTGCGCAACCTGCCGGGGTGGCCGCTCTTATGACCAGCGTTGACAAACGTCTGGACGCACTCACATCTGGGAAGTTTATGCTCGCGGAACTGGATTCATTGAAGGCGGCGGCTCTGGCGGCCATAGCGGCGGCGGCGGATGAAACCGCCGTGGAATCGGCGCGCGTGGAGTATCTGGGCAAAAAGAGCGTGCTGGCAGGCATGGGCGGGCGAATGCGTGAGGTGCCCCCGGAGCAGAAGGGCGCGGTCGGCGCCAAACTGAACGAAGTGCGCACCGCGGTGACGGCGGCGATCGAGGCAAAGAAAGAGGCGCTGGTGGCGGCGCGCGATGCGGCCGCCGTCGCCGGAATCGACGTCACCCTGCCCGGGCGGCCGGCATGGCGGGGCGCGCTGCACCCGCTGACCCAACTGCAGGACCGCGCGGTGCGCATCCTGCGCGGCATGGGGTTTGCGCTGGCCGCCGGTCCGGAGGTCGAAACCGAGTTCCATTGCTTCGACGCACTCAACACGCCCGCCGATCACCCGGCCCGCAACGAGCAGGACACATTTTACTTTCCCAATGGCTGGCTGTTGCGCACCCACACCAGCAGTGTGCAAATTCGCGCCATGGAGTCGGCCGCCCCCCCGGTCCGCATCATCGCGCCCGGCAGTGCGTTTCGACGGGACGAAATCGACGCCACCCACCTCAGCGCCTTCACCCAGATGGAAGGACTCTACGTCGCAGAAAACGTTTCGCTGGCCGACCTAAAGGGCACTCTCCAGGCATTCTACCGCGCCCTGCTCGGACCGAAAACCCAGCTCCGCTTTCGCCCACATTTCTTTCCATTCACCGAACCGAGCTACGAGGTCGACGTCGAACTCCACATCGCGGGCCAAACACCCCGCTGGGTGGAAATCGCCGGGTGCGGCATGGTCGATCCCGCCGTCTTCGAAGCGGTGTGCGGCCAGCGCGGTGACCGCGTCTACGATCCCGAAAAGGTTACCGGATTCGCCTTCGGGATGGGCCTCGAACGTCTCGCCATGATCCTCTTCGGCTTGCCCGACATCCGCCTGCTCATCGAGAACGACGCGCGATTCCTGCGGCTGTTGGCCTGAACGAAGAGTTGGGCCATCGTGTGGTTGGATGTAAATAAAGTGACAGGCAGTTTATTCGAAGCTCGAAGCTGATTCACGACTTTTCCGATAGACAATAGGGTATTTTTAGTTGCATGCTGACGGGAGAGAGGGTAGGGGAGGGGGGCGTTCTTGGATCTGTGGCGGGAGCGGCGGGCTGGGGGCGCGGATGAGCGAATGGATTCCTATTATTTTTATGGATTTATTGAGATTTTCGACCTGTGGTTCCGTGGACGACGGGAAGTCGACGTTGATTGGGCGGTTATTGTACGAGACGAAGTCGATATTTGAGGACCAATTGGAGGCGGTGGAGGCGGCGAGCCAGCGGCGTGGGCATGCGGATGTGGATTTGGCGTTATTGACTGACGGGTTGAAGGCGGAGCGGGAGCAGGGGATAACGATTGATGTGGCGTACCGGTATTTTGCGACGCCGCGGCGGAAGTTTATTATAGCGGACACGCCTGGGCATATTCAGTACACGCGGAACATGGTGACGGGGGCGTCGACGGCGCAATTGGCGATATTACTGGTGGATGCGCGGCAGGGGGTGATTGAGCAGACGAAGCGGCATGCCTTTATTGCGAACTTGCTGCGGATCCAGCATGTGGTTTTGGCGGTGAACAAGATGGATTTGGTTGACTGGAGGGAGGAGGTATTTGAGCGAATTGTGGAGGAATTCCGGACGTTTGCCTCGCGGTTGGACAATATTGTGGAGGTGACGGCGATTCCGATGGCGGCGAAGCACGGGGACAATCTGGTGGAGAAGTCGGCTCGGATGGCGTGGTACCAGGGACCGACGTTATTGTATCATCTTGAGAATGTGTATATTGGGGCGTCGGACAACCATGTGGACGCGCGGTTTCCGGTGCAGTGGGTAATCCGGCCGCAGAGCGATGAGTGGCATGATTTCCGCGGTTATGCGGGGCGGGTGGCGGGCGGGGTGTTCAAGCCTGGGGACGAGGTCCAGGTGCTGCCGAGCGGGTTTTCGACGAAGATTCGTGGGGTGCACGCGTACGACCGGGAGTTGGGGGAGGCGTTTGCGCCGTTGTCGGTGACGATGACGCTGGAGGACGACATCGACATATCGCGGGGCGACATGCTGGTGAAGAAGAACAATCCGCCGCGGTGCGGCCAGGATTTGGAGGCGATGATTTGCTGGTTTTCCAGCGAGAAGTCGCTGCAACCGCGGGGACGGTATGTGTTGCGGCACACGACGCGCGAGGCGCAGGCGCTGGTCACCGAGATCAAATACAAGGTGAATATCAACACTTTGCACAAGGTGGAGAACGACCTCGAATTCTCGATGAACGACATCGGACGCATTTCGTTGCGCACGAGTGCTCCGTTGTTTTTTGACGACTATCACCGCAACCGGGCGACAGGCAGTTTCATCCTGATCGATCCGCTGACGAACGAAACCGTGGCGGCCGGGATGATTCAGTGACGAGGATCACCGTTTCGCGAGACTGAAGAGGCGACCACTCCAATCGAGGACCAGAAGTTCCTTGCTGGCGTCCTCCGCGAAGGCGGTGGGTTTGGCGAGATCGGGCAGGGTGTCGGCCGGGTCAACGAGCAGGGTGTTGGAGAGCACGGTAGACGACGCTTCGCCTTCGGTGCGCAGGGCCCAGGTACGTCCGCTGCCCCAATCGCCATAGATGTAGGCTCCTTGGAGGTCGGGGTGTGCCGTTCCGCGATAGACGAAGCCGCCAGTGATACTGATGCCCTGGGAGCGGTCGTAATCGTGGACCGGGTCGATGACGGAAAGGCTTTTGGGAGGGGTGGCGGTAGTCAAAGCGAACGGGGCCGCGCCCTCGCGGAAACTCCAACCGTAATTGCCGCCCTTAACGATGATGTTGATTTCCTCGCGCTGGTCTTGGCCGACATCGGCGCACCAAAGCGCACCCGTCGCCGGATCGAAGGCCATTCCCCAGGGGTTGCGCAGGCCGTAGCACCAGATCTCCGGCAAGGCGCCGTCTGTCTGGAGAAACGGGTTGTCGTCCGGGATGCCGTACGCCCTGCGACCGGTCTGGCGGTCAACGTCGAGGCGCAAGATCTTGCCATTCATCACGAAGAGGTTTTGGGCGAGACGAGCGGCGTCGTCGCGTTTGCCGCCGTCGCCGACCGAGTGATACAGCATGCCATCCGGGCCGAAGAGGAGGGTGCCCGAATTGTGGTTCCAGAATGGTCTGGGGATTTCGAGCAGGATTTTTTCGGAGGTGCTGTCCGCGGCATCCGGATCGGCGGTGTTGACGCGCCACTCGCTGATCCGGTTGATCTTGGGGTTCTGCTGGGCGTAGCAGGTAAAGAATCGGCCATTCTCCTTGTACTGTGGGTGGAAGGCGAAGCCGACCAATCCTTCTTCAAAGTCATTCTGCACCGCCATGCGGTCGTGCACATCGAGGAACGTCTTGGTGTTGCTGGCGCGGCGGTCTTTGGGCAGGATGAGGATTTTCCCGGTCTGCTGGACGAGGAAATGGCGATCGGTCCCGTCCGGTGGGATGACGAGAGCCACGGGACGCTCGAGCGCGCATGCGGCGAATTCGCGTCGCAGGAGGTAGGGCGTCTCGGCGGCGGTGGCGGGCACACACAAGGCGGCAAGCGCGAGGGCGGCCAGGGGGCGATGGGCAGAATTCATAAATCCCATGATGGCAGCGGCGATGGCGGGTTCAACTGCAAAGGAAGCGGGTTGTCTCAGTGGACATCCAAACTATCGTCATCCGATGAATCGTCCCCAATTCCTCCGGATGTCGCCGCTCACGGCGGCGGCGCTGGCCGCCGTCACCGCCGTCCTGACCTCGCCCTCTCCGGCCCAAACGACCGCAACTCCGGACGCGGCGAAGTTGCTGGAGCAGCTGAAATCGCTTGAGGAATCGATCACCAAGGCTCGAACAGGCAACAACATTTCGGCGCTCGCGACGATCACGGAGGCGGCTGGGGCTGACAGCAAGGCGATTGCCCTCTGGATGGATTCGGTGCGCGAAACGGAATTTCGCGAGAAGAACAAGAAGGAGTCGGAATATCGGGCTTGGCGGGACGGGGCCGGCCGTCGCCTGTCCGAGCCCGGGGCGGCGGGCGCCTTGCGGCTGCACCTGCAGTATTTGACGTTGACCATTCGTGTCGCCAATGCCAAGAACGATGCGGACCGCTCGGAAATCCTGACCTCGCTGTTGAGCTATCTGGATGAATTGGCCCAGGCCGACAAAGCCACGTTGAAGAACCGCCAGGCGCTGGACACCTCGGTGCTGGCCACCCCGATCGCCAAACGATACAAGCTCGACATTTCGGTTCATCCGCCGGAGGCGTGGTCGCTGGTACCGGGGAATTTGGAGGCCATCTACGAGAGCAGCATTCTGCCGTATCTGCGCGAGAAGAAGGACGCGGCCAGACTGCAGACCGCGTGGGCGCGCCGGATTCAGCAGGAGTCGGCCCAAGTGGCGACGCAGAATTCGGAACCGGTGACCAAGAATTTCCGCGAAGTGGTCATGCCCAACCTCGAGTGGGCGCAGGCGCGCGATTTGTATTTGGCCGGATCGACTGCGGCCGCGGCGAAAATGCTTCAGGTGATTCAGCAGAATCAGGGCCACAAGAGCGTGCCTCAGTGGATCAAGGAAATGCGTTCGATCCTGACGGGAGTGGTGGAATCCCCCGAGCCCGGCGTGGCCAAGGATGCGGTGGCGGGCGCGGGCGGTGGCACCACGCAGCCCGAACAGCCGGATCCGGAACCGGATGCCACCGCCTCACCGCCCACGGCGCCTCCGCCCAACGCACCGGGTGAAGGAGCGCGACCGCGGCCGCCGGCGCCGGTTTCCCCGCCAAATCTGAATCGCTGAGTGAGCGCCATGCCCGAGTTGATCGATGGCCGCAAGGTGGCCGAGGATGTTTTTACCAGCTGCCGGCGGGACCTCGAGGAGCTGGCGGCGCACGGGTGCACGCCGGGCTTGGCGGTGGTATTGGTCGGTGACGATCCCGCCTCTCATGTGTACGTCGGCAACAAGACGCGACGGTGCCGCGAGCTCGGCATGGCGTCGTACACGCACGAGCTGCCCGCCACCACAAGCCAGGATGAACTTCTCGGGTTGGTGGCGCGACTCAATGCCGACGAACGCGTCGACGGCATTCTCGTTCAGTCGCCGCCGCCGCCGCACATCGACGAAGCGGCCATTGTGCGCGCCATTGACCCGAGCAAGGATGTCGACGGATTCCATCCGGTGAATGTGGCGAGACTGGTGTTGGAGGACCCGGCGGGGTTTGTGCCGTGCACGCCGTTGGGCGTGCAACGATTGCTGTTGGCCAGTGGCTTGGAAACAGCGGGGGCTCATGCCGTCGTGCTCGGACGCAGCATGATTGTGGGCAAGCCCATGGCGCTGCTTCTCATGAGCAAGGGGCGGGGCGGGGATGCCACGGTAACGGTAGCGCATTCGCGGACGCGCGACCTGGGGTCGGTCACGCGCACAGCCGACATCCTGATCGCCGCCATCGGCCGCCCCGCCTTTGTCACGGCCGACATGGTCAAGGAAGGAGCCGTCGTCATCGATGTGGGGATCAATCGCATCGACGCGCCCGGCAGCAAATCGGGCACGCGCTTGGTGGGCGACGTGGACTTTGAGGCGGTGGCGCCGCGTTGCCGTGCCATCACTCCGGTGCCCGGAGGAGTGGGACCCATGACCATCGCCATGCTCATGGCCAATACCATCAAGGCGGCCCGCCAGCGCCGCGGATTGGAAACCCCAATCTCCTCCCACACCTGATCCCGCCCCCCGCCGACTCCATGCCACGTTCCCGATGGTTCCTCCTTCTTCTCGTGCCGGCGCTTGCGTGGCTTGTCGTTTTCTTTCTCGTTCCCCTCGGTATGACCGGCGCGGCCGCCTTCGCCACCCGAGGCGATCCGATCGAGTGGCAGGCATCGACCCAGGCGTGGTCAGAATTGGCCAAGGACGGGCTGGCCACCGAGCAGCGTGATGACGGAGAAGGCGGGAACAGATGGCGATTCAAGAACGAGGCGCTTTCGGTCGGTTGGCGGACGTTCTGGGTGTCGCTGGCCACGACCCTGGCCTCCCTGCTTCTCGGGTTTCCGGTGGCGCTATTCATTGTACGACGGTCCGAACGCTGGCGGCGGCTGCTCTACGGGTTGGTGATGTTGCCATTGGTCGCCAACTCCCTCATCCTGGCCTATGCCTGGGTCACCCTGCTTCGGCGGGATGGATTGATCGAAAAAGCCTTGCGCACGCTCGGGGCGCTGAGCGAGGACGGATCCTTGGGCATCATCTACACGCCCGCCGCGCTGGTCATCGGGATGGTCTACTGGTATCTGCCGTTCATGATCTACCCGATCTACGGATCGCTGGAAAAACTCGATTGGCGCCTGCTCGAAGCCGCCGCAGATCTTGGAGCCGGGGCGTGGCAACGGTTCATTCACATCCTCCTCCCGCTCATCCGTCCCGGTATCATCACGGGATGCTTGCTCGTCTTTGTACAGGCCGTCGGCACCCTCGTCTTTCCAGAACTGCTTGGCGGATCAAAAACCCGCCTCCTCGGCCCCCTCATCCACGACAAATTCCTTAGTTACCCCGAAAACTTCCCGCTCGGCAGCGCCCTCGCCCTGGTCGTGATGCTCCTGACCTTCATCGGCGTCTGGTTCGTCCTGCGCTTTGGCGATGACCGGGACGAGGCGGAGGGCGCGAAGCGCGCGGGGACGTGAGGAGGGCGGCGGTTGGAGGGCGGTAAGCAGTATTCAGCCCGAAACGGGCGGGGCGCGATGGACAGGGCGAGCCATCAGCGAAGGGGCGAGTCGGGTAGCGGAGCGGATGATCCTCCCTGGGACGAGGTTGAATTCGCTTGATAGGAGCGTCGCAGGCTGTTCTTTTTCGAGCGAAGAACGAAGAACGAAGAACGAAGAACGAAGAACGAAGAACGAAATGCCACGCGCTCATTCCAAGGATTCGGTAGTGTCGAGGGGCGAACGATGGTCGTGGGCGACGGTGGGATTGGGGATGCACATGGTGGCGACGGCGATTTTTGTGCTGGGGCCGTTGGCGGTTTTGGTGGCGTACAGTTTTTCGGGGGCGCGGTATGCCACGGTGTGGGGTGGTTTTTCGACGAAGTGGTATGCGCGGCTGGTGGAGAATGTGGAATTGCGGGACGCGCTGGTGCTCACGCTGAAGTTGGCCGGGGTATCGACGTTGATTGCGACGGTGCTGGGCACGGCGGCGGCGCTGGGTCACTGGCGGCTTACGGGGCGGAGCGGGCGAGCGGTTCAATCGTTTTTTTATCTACCGGTGATGGTGCCGGAGATCGTGTTGGGGCTGGCGCTGCTGATTTTTTTCACCAAGGTGTGGGTGGTCGAGCGCGGGTTGTGGACGATGACGGCGGGCCACGTGGTTTTTTGTTTATGCTATGTTTTTGCGGTGGTGAGCACGCGGCTGCGCGGGTTTGACGGGCGGTTGATGGAGGCGGCGCGCGACTTGGGGGCCAACGGGTGGCAGGCGTTTTGGTGGATTCAATTTCCGTTGATTCGGCCGGGAGTGCTGGGGGGCGCGCTGCTGTCGCTGGCAATTTCGTTGGATGAATTTGTCGTCGCGTACTTCGTGACGGGGGCGGGCGTCTCGACGTTGCCGGTCGAAATCTTCACGATGATGAAGAAGGGGGTGACGCCGGAGATCAATGCGTTAGCCACCTTGCTTCTGCTGGCCTCGGTGCTGCTGGCATTGGCTTCGGTGTTCGTGTTACGGCGACCTCGTTGAGGCGGGCACGCGGTTGTGGTGAGCAGGGCCCTTAAATCCTTTCGAAGTACCGGCGTCGTTCCCAATCGGTGACGGCGCGGGCGAAGGCGTCGCGTTCGGTTTCGAGGAAGTGGGTGTAGTGGGCGGCGATGTCCGGGCCGAAGGCTTGGGCGACGAACGGGCTGTGTTTGAACGCCTCGATGGCCTCGGCGAGTGAGTAGGGGACGCGCGGGAGGTGTTTGGCGGCGTAGACGTCGCCTTCGAAGATTGGAGGCGGTTCGATCTGCCGGTCGAGGCCGTCGAGTCCGGACGCGAGCATGGCGGCGAAGGCGAGGTACGGGTTGCAATCGGCGCCGGGAATGCGGCACTCGATGCGGAGGCTTTCGCCCTGTCCGACGACGCGAAAGCCGGCAGTGCGGTTGTCGGCGCACCACGCGATGCGGGTGGGCGCCCAGGACCCATCTTCAAAGCGTTTGTAGGAATTGACGGTCGGGGCGTAGAACGGCATGACGTCGCGCACGTGGTCGAGCAAGCCGCCGAGGAACCAGCGGAAGGTGTCGGAGACGCGCAAGCTGCCGAGAGTCTGGTCGCCGGCGAACGCATTGCGGCCGTCGCGGCGCAGGCTGAAGTGGATGTGGCAACTGGAGCCGGCTTTGCCGGCCTCGGGTTTGGCCATGAAGGTGACGCAGATTCCCTGAGCGTCGGCGATTTCCTTGAGGCACTGCTTGTAGATGGCGTGGTTGTCGGCCATGGCCAGGGTGCCGGCGTATCGGACGTTCAGCTCGTGCTGACCGCGTCCCCATTCACCCTTGGATGTCTCGACCGGGATGCCCGACTGGCGGAGGTGGCGGCGGGCGGCTGCGTTAAACGGTTCTTCTCGTGTGCTTTGTAGAATGTGGTAATCCTCGAGGTACCAGCCGACTGGATCGAGCGACTGGTGCCCGCGTTCGGCGGCCTCGCGGTAGCTGCCGCGATACAAATAATACTCCAATTCCGATCCGGTCATCGGCTCGAACCCGCGTTCCTGGGCGGCGGCGATTTGCCGATGAAGAATCGAGCGCGGCGCGATGGCAACGAGTTGGTGGTTGGCTTCGTTCTGGACGTCGCAGAGGACCAGGGCTGTGTTCTCGAGCCAGCTGGCCAGCCGCAGCGTACCAAAGTCGGGCACCAGATGGAAATCGCCGTAGCCGCGCTCCCAATTGCTGAAGGTGTATCCTTGGACCGGCTCCATCTCCATGTCCACGGTCAGGAGGTAATCGCAGGCGTGGGTGCCGTTTGCGACGGTGTGATCGAGGAAGAACGAGGCGTCAAATCGTTTGCCCATGAGCCGACCGTACAGATCGGGGAAGGCGGCGATGACGGTGTCGATCGTCGCTTCGGCGACGCGCTGGCGCAGCGACTCGAGCGTGATCAGTCCTAGGGCGTGCATGCCTCAGCGAAACTCGGCGCCCAGGATGTAATCGGACCACGCTTTCTCGAGGGCGGCGCCATTTTCCAGGCCGTAGAACTGGGCGATGTCATCGGGTTCGGGGATTTGATTCGACGTGCTGATGCGTTCGCAGAGTTTGTTGAACGAGGCGAGTTTTTCCTGGGAGCTTTGGAGGAATCGGGCGAACGAATACGCCAGGACGGTCGTCTCCATTTTGGCGCTATCACGATTGTGGCCAAAGAGCGACTTCAGATCGAGTTTGATGTCGCCCTTTCTGACGAGTTTTTTCAGTTCGGACGCCCAGCTTCGCACGTCCTTAAATCCGCCGACATCGCTGACGTCGTTGTTCGTGCCGACGGCGCGGAGCAGGCTGGTCTCGGATTTGCCGGTGAGCAGGATTTCCTTGAAGTAAGCGTGGCCACTGAAGATGGCAAACTCGCCCTTCGCGCCGATGTCCGATATGCCGCCCGCCTGGATGTCGAGCATGTCGGAGGCCAGGCAATGAGTGCGAAAGGGAATCCAGACGCCCTTGATGAGGTTAGGGCGGCTTTTGTCACTGGCTGATTCGCCCTCTTCGAAGGCCCGGAACACACGCATGCGCGTGAAAACGCCGTTTTCATCAGCCATATTGGCCGGCAGGCTGACGGTGCCAGAGGCGCTGCGCGGCCAAGTTGCCCGGATTTTGTTCGCCGTATCGATGTTTCCGGTCTCTTTGATCAGGTCGGCGTACCACTCTCCCACGTAATTGTAGGCCAACTGGTCATTGACGAGCATGATGGCCAATTTGCGGTCCTTCCATTTCTGAGCAAAAGTGCTGTGGAAAAAGGCGGTGTCGATCCACAGGCGCTCGGCGAGCTCCGCGACGTCAACCGGATCCATGGGCTTGAGGTACAGCACCTTAAAATGCGGCGTCTCGCACACCGAATAAACGTGGTTGTTCACCGGAAACTTCCCGGCGTCCTTTTTATACCCCTTGGTGTCGACTTTCGCCTCCCGGGCGGGATTGGGGAGTTTCGGCTTCTGTTTGCCGCCACCCAAGGGGGTGAGCGTCTTCGTTTTGTCCTCCGGCGCGAACTCGTTGACGTAATCCTGATCACCAAAACTCAGCGAGGTAAGAGGGAGACGGAAAGTGCGTCCTTCCGTGTCGCGCAATTCGACTTCCGGTCCGGTGCGGCGAACCAGTTCCGCCTCCAACAGGCGCCCATCCAAGCTGATCCACGTCCGCGGTTCCGCCGCGAAGACGAATGAGGGGCATAGAAAAACGGCCATCGCGGCGCCCGCACTACACGCCAGCAGGGCGCGAGAAAGGGAAGATTTCATGATCATAAAACTATCCGTCGACCTGTGCCTCTGTCCACCGGCAATTGAGCGAATTCAGCGGAGCGGATCCAGTGGTTGTCGTTTCCGGAGGGCTGGAGTTTCTCCAGCTCGCCGTCTCAATGGCGGCTGAACGACTTTGTGAAAAGGGCTCCCACACCCTGCGCGGCACCCGGCCGCCCTACCCGAGAATCATCGCTTCGCGCCACCACCCCGGTCCCTCACGAGAGACGCTTTGGGTGAGGACTCGATCGGTCCGACGAACCGGTCCGAATCATTTAATTTGCATGAAATAATCATTGCAAATTACAATAATATCCATATCCTTTTGCCGTCGCCGATTCTCCCGCGGCATCAATGATTCATCCAACGTGTTCTTTATGAGGAGACAATCAGCCAAGAAGTTTATTGGGGATTTGGGGTGGAAGGGACGATGGCGGCGGGCTGTAATGGCCTGTGGGGTATCGATTTTATTGTCGATTGGGCTGGAGTGGGAGGTGTGGGGGCAGACGTCGTGGACGCTGAAGAATTCGGCGGCGGAGGACGCGTTGAATGCGGTGGTCTATGATGGGAATCGATTTGTGGCGGTGGGGGAGGCGGGGGCGTTGGTGACGTCTGTGGATGGGGAGATGTGGTCCTCGGCGTCGGTGGGGACGATTGGGGGGTCGATGCGGGGATTGTTATTTACGGGCACGCATTATGTGGCGTGTGGTCAGAACGACCAATTGTTTGGGGCGGTGTTGACGTCGGCGGATGCGACGGTGTGGACGCCGGCGGTGGTGGCGTCGAGTTCGGGGTCGATTTTGACTGGATTGGCGACAAACGGGACGGGGCATTATGTGGCGTGCGGGGCGGCGGGGCGGTTGTATCGGACGCGGAACACGGCGTCGTGGCCGAGCTATGTCACGTTGCCGGGAGAGCCGTTATTACAGGCGGTGGTGTATGGGAGAGGGTGGTTTGTGGCGGTGGGGGAATCGGGGACGCTGGCGCGGTCGCGCGACGGTGAGCAGTGGACGGTGATTCCCACGGGGACCAACGAATTTCTTTCCGGCATCACGTATGGCAATGGACGCTGGGTGGCGGTGGGATCCGGCGGCACGATTCTGACCTCGATGGATTTGACCACGTGGTCGCCGCGCCCATCCGTGACCACGAAATACCTTTTCAGCGTGAGCTACGAAGCGGGCCATTACGTAGCGACTGGGGCGGATGGGATGATTTTGACATCGCTGGACGGACAGGCGTGGACGGTTCGGCCAACCGGCTTGAGTCAAGAACGGCTGGCCGCGGTGGTCGAGGGCGGAGACTTGGTGGTCGTGGTGGGCGAACTGGCTTTTACGACTGGTTTTGCCGTGGTCCTGACGGCGGTGGCGGAGCGCCCGCCGGGATTTCGGTGGTCTGCGGCGGCGGCCCACGCGTTGGAAGCCGAGGGCAGTGTGGATCTGACGCTGACGCGAGTAGGATCGTCCGATGGTGAGGCGCAGGTGGAGTATTTGCTTCAGTCGGGAACGGCGGAGATCGGTTCTGATTTGCCCGATTCCAGCGGTGTTGTCACCTTCGCGAGCGGCCAAACGTCCCGAGCGATCACGTTGCCGCTTACCCAGGACGAATTATTTGAAGGCGAGGAGAATTTCCTGGTGGAGTTGAGGACTCTGACCCCTGGGTGGGCCGCCTTGAGGCCGGGGACGGTATTCGTCAATGTGCGTGACGCGCAGGATTCGGATGACGACGGCCTGCCCGATCGTTGGGAACAAACGCATTTTCAAAACCTAGCCGCCACGGCGGCCGCGGATCCGGATGGTGATGGCAACTCGAACCTCACGGAATACACCGACGGCACACTGCCGACGGATATGACATCGGCGCACTATTTTCTGAACCTCAGCAGCACCGGCGAGGGCTCTCTGACTACCATCCCCCCAACCGCCAAATTTCCCCGCGACAGCAACGTCACCGTGATTGCCACGCCGGCCGAGGGGTGGGTGGTGCAGAGTTGGACGGGAGCCGGGACCGGGGATGGGCTGAACCGAAGCGTGGCCATGGCCGGAGATCAGTCGCTGGCGGCGACCTTTGTGTTGTCCCTGGGAGGAGCACTTGAGGCGCCCACGCTGGCTTTGACGACCTCCGGCACCGGCCAGCCCTGGTTCGGACAACTCGATTTTTCCAAGGACGGTGTCGACGCGGCCAAGTCCGGCCCGACCCCGCCCAATACAGCCACTTCGCTCCACACTACGGTCGTCGGGCCCGCTGCGCTTTCGTTCTGGTGGAGGGCATCCTGCCGCGCCAACAGCGATTACTTGAAGTTCTTCCTCGACGGGGAGGAATACGATTCGCGGACTGGCGCCGCCAACTGGGATATTGTCACGCTCGAACTCGCGCCCGGTGAACATACGCTCACCTGGACCTACTCCCGCGGACCCCAGGGGCCCATAGGTCAAGATGCGGGATGGCTCGATCTAGTTACGGTCACCGTAGGCGGCTACGTGTCGTGGTTGCCTCAGCATTTTACGCCCGCTGAAATTGCCCAGCCTGGCCTGACCGGTCCGACCGCCGATCCGGACTTGGATGGTATCCCGAATTTGGTCGAATTCGCTCTTCGGACATCGCCACGCGACGGAAGCGCTGCGGCCCCGGGCCTTCCACGAGTGGAAATTGTCACCTCTCCCGCAGGCGCGCGACGTGCCTTGCTTTTCTCACGACCGGCCGAACTGGCGTCACAAATCGTGTATCAGGGCGAGTGGTCGTCAGATTTGGTCACCTGGAGTGTTTTTGGTGCGGAAGAAATCCTGACCTCGGAAAGTGGGATCGATTCCGTCCGCATCGTCGACCCCCAAGTACCCGCCGATGCCCCGCGTCGGCTTTATCGACTCAGGGTCACCACGAGCGTGCCGCAATAGGGGGTGAGCTCAATGCGTGGTGCCAGCCTCCTGTGGAAGATCATTTGATGGCACGTTGGAGTTCGCGTTGGAAGGCGACGACGTCGGATTCGGGCGGTTGGTAGGAACGGGGGATTCCGGTGAGGCCGAGTTGACCCATTTGGTCGAGGTACCAACCGCCTGAGACGCCATCGCTGAAAGTGACTTTTCCACTCACCATGGTGCCGGGCAGTGTGACGGCATCGACAGTGACCTTCACCTGCTGGGGCGGGGCACCCGGTTCCTCGGGTAAGGCGTCGGTTTCCGATCCAGGCGACTCCCACTCGTCGGCCGAGCCCTCGACCAGCTCGTCGTGTTTGGCCGCCTCTGCTTCTTCCTCGGGTGGTGGTCGAAGCGTGAGTCCGAGATCTGAAAGCAAGAAACGAGTGTCCATGAAGGTGAGGACAACATTCATGTCTGACTTCAGGCGATCCTGAATTTCGTTCAAGGTGGCCCCGGCGGCCACCCACTCGGCCACCTGTTGTTTTTGCTCGCTGGATAATTTCATAGTTCTGAGAGGACGGGTAGGCCGGGATGCGGCGGAGTGCAATCCGTCACGGCAGGAGATTGTGGGGCGGAGCAGCGGGCGGCAGCCAATGGGGTGCCTCGTCCACTTCGGCCAGGAGGACGGCCGACTGGTGGGCGACGAGGAGGCGGCCGTGGTGCGGGGACGATTCGCCCAATGCCGCAACCCAGGCGCCGTCTGGCAGATCGAAAACGCAATCGGTGTCGGGCGAACCATTCACGACGAGCAGCGCACGGCGCCAGGTCTCGCCGTGAAGCCCGGTGCCATTCAATTCCAGAACGATGGTATCCCACCAGGAATGTGGGTGAAACCGGCAGCGGGCGGACACTTCGGAAGCCCGCGGCAGGCGGAATAGGGGATGCGCGCGCCGCAGCGCGATGAGGGCGCGCACATGCGCGAACACGGAATAAAAATGGGCTTTGCGGCGCCAATCGATTTTGTTGATGGCATCGGGGGACTGGTAGCTGTTGGGGTCGCCGTCTTTTGTGCGAAAGAATTCGTCCCCTCCGTGCAGCATCGGCACGCCTTGGGCCAGCAGGAGAAGCGTGTATCCGAGGCGGGCCATGCGTTCGCGGACGGGGTCATTCGCTTCCGGGCGCGAGAGGACCAGTTTATCGTACAGGCAGAGGTTGTCGTGGCAGGAGAGGTATTGGATGACCTGGGTTGGGTTGACGCCCCATGCCGGTTGGGCCAGCAGTCCGGATTTGACGCCCTCCTCCTTCCAGCCGCGCTGGATAAAGCCTGGTCCGTCGCCGTCCGGAGGGCCTTTGACGGCGTTTCGGAAATCGTCGTTGAAGGCCCCCCAGCCGGTTCCTGGCAGGGCCGCCTTGTCCATGGGCACGCCTTCGAGCGGACTGGGGCCGGCGGCCCAGGGCTCCCCGTAGAGCAAGAGGTCCGGCCGGAGGGCGCGCAGTTCGGATTCCGCCTGGATCATGGTTTCCCGATCCAGTAGGGCCATGAGGTCGATGCGAAATCCATCGACGCCATATTCGCGGACCCAGAACTTGAGACATTCGATGATGAAGCGACGCCCCTGTTCGGATTCGGAGCGAAAGTCATTGCCGCAGCCGGAGCCGTTCGAGCGGGTGCCATCGGGCCAATGGCGGACGTAATAGTTTGGAGCCACGGCGTCGAAGGTGGCGGTGCGTCCGAAGTGGTTGGGGACGATGTCGAGGATGACGCCAAGGCCGCGGAGATGGAGGCACTGAATGAGGTGTTTAAGTTCGCGCACGCGTGCGTCACCCATCGGGTCGGTCGCAAACATGCCTTCCGGGGAAAAGAAGGCCGCCGTCATGTAGCCCCAGAAATAGCAATGCTGCAGGTCGTCGCTGTCAAAATCCTGGATCGGCATCAGTTGGACGTGCGTCACCCCGAGCTCTACCAGATGATCGACGGCGGTGCTCAAGTCGGATCGCCCCGGCAGGGTCGTTCCCGCCTCGCCCCATCCCAGGTAGCCGCCCCGACGGGCCACGCCGGAGGACGAAGAAATGGTCAGATCGCGCACATGCAGCTCGCAGATGACGGCATCCGTCGGGGAGGCCAGCGGCGGTCCATGGCGGCCGCGCTCTCCCCACCCCGGTGGGTTGGTGCGGTCGAGCTGTGTCAATCGGGCGCGGCGGGCCGAATCCACGGTGTTCACGGCCCAGGGATCGATCACCTCCACGCGCTCGTCGTGGTCCAGGCCGGCGGAGCGGATCGCGTAAAACCGACCCTCCCACGACCCCGGCAGCATGGCCTCCCAGACGCCGCGACCGACATGCGCCAGCGGCACCTCGAATCGCCCCGCTTGGCCGGTGGGTTCATCGTAAAAGACACCCCATACCCCGGTCGCCGATGGCGCAAAGACCCGGAGACCGAGTCCCTGAGGCGTGACATGGGCACCGAATATACCGGGTGGCATGGACGGATGCATCAGACTGCGTGGACGCTGGGACATGATCGAGCAAGGCAAAGGTGAGTTTCCCCATGAGCAGACCTCGTGCCGAATACGGGAAGGAAGTTTCGGGAGGCTGCGGCGGGCCGTCTTCAGTGGGGGAAGCCGCGCAGGCTGTTGGTGGACCGGGTTGCGCACTGGGTGCGATGGCGGCATTATTGGTGAGTCGGAAGGGCCGTTTTTGGGGAAGTGGCTCAACTCGCTTCGATTCCATGAGATTCTTGAAATTCCGTGCTTGGGTTTTTTCTGCGATGGTCGGAGGGCTCTTGATGCCACAGGGCGCGGGTCAAGTGCTGGAGTGGGTGGCGTTCAACGATCAGGTGGCGGGGGTGGGGACGGGGGCGAATGCCACGTCGTGGGGGGTGTTTTCGAATTCGAACGGATTGCTGCGGGACAGCGTGACGGGGGCAGTGCTTTCCGCGCGTGTGACGATTACCGACTCGGGGGCGTCGAGCGGGAGTTCAATGGCGGCGCCGGCGGGGGGTTCTCCGGCGGGAACGATCTTTGCGGGGCAGATCCACTGGGGGAACTCGAGCGGGGAAGCGGTGCAGTTGGAGGTGGAGGACGAAGTCAGCTATGTGTTTTCGGGTCTGCTGCCGGGCAAACGGTACACTTTCCGAGGAACTTCAGTCCGCGGAGGCTCGTTTGCCAATCGGTGGACGGCGGCTGAAATCGACGGCGCCGTGAGTTTTGTCAGCGCTCACACCTCTGGCGTCGCGACGACCGCCAGCCTGCCATCGCTCGGTGCCGCGCAGGCCGCCTGGAATTCGGGCGAGAACCGGGTGGGTGACGTCGTCGGCTGGGATGCAATCGATGTTGGGGGAGACGGCGCCTTTACCGTGATCACGCGCCGGCATTCCGGCGCGTATCCGGCGGTGGGCAATCAACCCGCGGGGAATACCGAATCGCCGACGGTGGCTCTCTACGGGTACGGGTTTCAAGCCATCCGGATCGAACAATGGGATCCCAATCCGCCCGCCCCCCCCGTTGCGATGCCGGACTCGGTGCGATTGCACGCTGGCCAAAAGGCGCGCGTTGCGGTGCTGGCCAATGACACGGGTGTCTTGACCGCCTCGTCGGTGAGGGTGAGCGCGCCGCCCACGGTGGGCAGTGCCGTGGCTCGCTCCGATGGCACGATCTTGGTTACCGCGAGCGGGGTTGACACGCGTTTCGAGTATCGCGTGAGCGGACCGGGAGGGGAATCAGCGGCTGCGATAGTGACGGTCGAGGTGGCCGATGAATTGCGGCTGCCGCCGCTTGGGTTCAATGTGCCGAGTGCGCCGCCCGCCACCGTGTGGTCCGTGAACTCGGCGTTCGGCAGCCTGCGCTTTAACCAGCCGGTCGGCATGGCGACCCCGCCGGGCGAGACCGCGCGGTTGTTTGTGTGCGAGAAGTCCGGCCTGCTGCGGGTGATGCCTGACGTGACGAGCGCATCGCCCACCGCCTCCACCTTTCTCAATCTGCCGGCCCTGCTCAACAGCCGCGGCGAATCACTGCGCACCGGCAGCGAAATGGGGCTCCTCGGTGTCGCATTTCATCCGGCTTACGCGATCAATGGATATTTTTATGTTTTCTATTCCGTGCGCAAATCCGATGGGCTGGACTACCAGCGGATCTCGCGCTTCAGCGTCGACCCCACCAACGCGATCGCCGCGTTGCCGGCATCGGAATCGCCGCTGATCGAGCAGGAGGACGACGCCGGCAATCACAATGGAGGCGACCTCCACTTTGGGGCGGACGGTTATTTGTATATCAGCCTGGGGGACGAGGGGGAGCAGAACGACTTGTTGAACAATAGCCAGACCATCACCAAGGACTTTTTCTCCGGGATTCTCCGGATCGATGTCGATCGACGGGAAGGCAGCCTTGAGCCGCCGCCGCATCCGGCCGTGGTGCGCGACGGCGAGGTCGCCCGCTATGCCATTCCCCCGGACAACCCGTGGGTGCCCGCGAGCCTGGGTGGTGGCTGGGATGGGAGGTTCAACGGAGTGGCCATTGCCGAGCCTGAATCCGTGCGCATGGAATTCTGGGCAGTCGGTCTGCGCAATCCGTGGCGCGTGGCATTTGACAGGCCAACGGGCGAGTTGTGGTGCGGTGATGTGGGAGGCGGGCAGCGCGAGGAAGTCAACCTCATCACGCGCGGCGGGAACTACGGCTGGGCGTTTCGCGAAGGGACGATCAATGGTCCCAAGGCCGGATCCGCACCGGCCGGCTTCGCGTCGATCGCACCACTGCACCAGTACAACCATGGATCCGGTCCGACGCAGGGAAACTCTATCACCGGCGGCATCGTCTACCGCGGCGGAAGGTTTCCATCGATCGTTGGTCAGTACATTTTTGCCGATTACAGCTCAGGAAACATTTGGGCGCTCCGTCAAAACCAGGCCGCCGCCCCGACCGTGACGCGGCTCACCGGCGAAGGCGGCATCGTCGGCTTTGGCCACGATCCGTCCAATGGCGACGTGCTGCTGGCCGACATCGACAATGGAATGATTCGGCGACTGACCTCCAGCACTCCAGTGGGCTCGTTCCCACAGACGCTGAGCGCCACGGGCTTGTTTGCGGACTTGAGCGACCTGGCACCCCAACCCGGTCTTCTCCCGTACGCCATCAACCGGCCGTTTTGGAGCGATCATGCGATCAAGCGTCGGTGGTTTGCTCTGCCCGGTACCGCGACCACCATCGGTTGGTCGCGCGAGGGCCATTGGTCATTTCCCAGCGGTTCAGTTTGGGTGAAACATTTTGACCTCGACTTGGAACGCGGCAACCCCGCCACGCGGCGGCGACTGGAGACCCGCTTGCTCGTGCGCACGACCACGGGCGTCTATGGCGTCAGCTACCAGTGGAACGAATCGGGCACGGAGGCCACGCTGGTACCGGATGAGGGGGCGAGCTTTACCCTGGCCGTTACCGAGAACGGACTGCCCGGCACGCAAACATGGCGCATCCCGAGCCGCGCCGAATGCCTCGCCTGCCACACGCCCCAGGCCGGCTTCGCTCTGTCGTCCAACACGCGGCAGCTCAATCTGAATGGAAACATTCACGGGTTTATGGGCAATCAGATCGACGTTCTGCGCGTCGCCGCTTATTTTTCCGCCGCGCCCGATCCGCCGAACACCCTGCCGCGCCACCCGAGGCCGGACGAGACCGATGTGCCGCTGGAAGCGCACGTGCGCGCGTGGTTGGCGGTCAACTGCAGTTCCTGCCACCGGGCTGGCGGCCCGGCGCCCGCGGGCTGGGATGCGCGGCCCGAACTGAGCTTGGCGGCCACCGGTTTGATCAACGGCGCCGCCGTGAACAACGGGGGTGATCCGCTCAACCGCCTCGTCGTCCCGGGCCAACCGGGCCGATCCGTCGTGCTCCAGCGGAGCGCCGCCACCAACGGGTTTACTCGCATGCCAGCCATCGGCACCACGGTTGTTGACGGGGAAGGGGTGGCACTCTTGACGGCTTGGATCACGGGCACTCTGCCGACTCGCGAAGATTATGTGGGCTGGAGATTGCGCCTGTTCGGGTCCACCACTGACCCGCGGGGCGATCCCACGGCCGATCCGGACGCTGACAGCCACACCAACCATGAGGAATTTCTCGCTGGCTCCAATCCGCTCAACGGATCAAGTGCCCCGGATCTGCAGGCGACCCTGGATGACGACGAGCTGACGCTTCATTTTCAGGTGCCCGAGCACCGGTCCTGGCAGGTCGATTGGTCGAACGACCTGATGAATTGGACGCCCTGGGACGTCGTCGGCAACCACGGCAACCCGGGCGCCACAGGGCCGGTGTCGCTGAGCGGACCGGTTCCGGCTCAACGCGCGTTTCATCGCCTGCGCTGGCAGGAGCGCTGAGGCCAGCGCGGCGGCCGGGAGTGGCGGGCTGGGACAGTCATGCCGACTCGGGCATTCGACTCAGACCAGGAGGGTAAAAATTTTCAGTGCCCGCGAGCACGACGGATTTTTGCACGGTTGTAAGGCAGTGTTTCACTGGGAGTGGCGGGCTGGGGCCGCCATGGAAACGAACACGTTTTAACATTGCGAGCGACCGGTCTGAGTCGAATGCTCGAGTCAGTATGGCGGTCTTAGCCCGCCACTCCCAGTCGTCCCTCGATTTTTTTATGCTTTTTTCGCCCGTGCAAGAATCCGCCGTGAGGCGCAGTCGCGGACCAAAGTTCGTCCTTTTACCCTCGCGAGTCCGGCGTATGGTACACTCTTTGCATGACGACTCGACGTTCGACACTGCTGGGATTGGCCACGTTGGCGACCTCCGGCCTGACTTCGTGCTCACTACTCAAGCGCGCTGAACCCGTTGGATCGACGGCGGCGGGAGGCGCCCCAAAGCCGCCCCCGTCCCCCTCACCGGCGCCTCCGCCCTCGGGGCCGGCGACCGCGGGTTCCGTGGCCGCCGTACCCACGCGCATCACCGGTCCGACGCGGACCGTATATAATTCGGGCCGGATCGCGGCTCCCTACGTGGCCTTGACCTTTGATGACGGACCGGATCCGCAGGATACGCCCCGGTTGCTGGACATTTTGCGCGAGCGCGACGTGAAAGCGACGTTTTTCGTGATTGGTCGCAATGTGCGCGCGTATCCGCGCATCGTCGAGCGCACGCGTGCCGAGGGTCATGAGATCGCCAACCACAGCATGACACATCCCACGCTGAGCAAACTGGGAGACGCGGCCGTGGCCCGGGAACTCAATGGATGTTCGGGGGCCGTTGCAGAGGCGCTCGGTGGCGAACGCCCCCAGGTGTTTCGGCCACCCTATGGCGCCTTCACCTCGCGGCAGAAAGAATGGGCGCACCGCGAACTGGGGTTGCCTTCAATCTTGTGGTCGGTCGATCCGCTCGACTGGAAGATTCGCAACACAGCCCACGTGTCCAATGCTCTGATCCGCGGAGCATCGAACGGCGGCATCCTGCTGGCTCACGATATCCATCCCACCACCGTCGCCGCCATCCCTTCGGTCGTCGACACACTGTTAGGACGAGGGTACCGATTCGTGACCATGGGCCAGTTGATCAACATGGAGAATGGGGCCGGGGGAGGATCCCCGATGGTCCTGCGGTTCACGGCTGGTAGCCTGTGAGCGCCCGTCGTCTCAAGCGGCCCACGGCATCTCCGCTGGCGGCCATCCGATCGGTGTTGGCGCGTGCTTCCCGTCTGCGTTCGCGGCACTTCATCTTCGCGGTGGTCCTCCTTTTGCTCTGGTTGACCGCGTCGCTTCACGCCCAGCAGAATGGGGCGTCGTCACCGATTGAGCGGGTGCGCCGGGCGGTCGAATCGCTCGCGCAATCCCCAACCGTGGCGACGGGTACACTCGGCTTTTTCCTCGCCTCCCTGGACTCGCCCGATCGCCCGCTTGTCCAACGGCTGAGCCGTCAGAGTTTCATGACCGCGTCGACCATGAAGGTGGTGACCACCGGCGTGGCTCTTGAGGTGCTGGGGCCGGAATTCTCCTTCGAAACGCGGTTGACCTGGCACCCGCAGACCGGCGATCTCGTCATCCATGGGGCGGGCGATCCGACGCTCGGGCGGGATAACTGGGAACCGCTCTTCGACGAGTGGCTGGCCGGACTTCGCACCCTTGGCGTCACCGAGATACGGGGACGCGTGGTGGCCGATGAAAGTGCTTGGGAGCCGCGTGAAATCCCGGACGGTTGGACGTGGCTCGACATTGGAAACTACTACGCGCCCCCGCTGTCGCCCCTGGCCTTTCATGACAATGAATTCAGGCTTTGGTTTCGGCTGCTCGGCCGGCCCGGCGATCCGGCTGGCTGCTACGATGCCGATCCCTGGCCAGACGGCCTGCGCCTGCGCGATGAAGTGACCATCGGGGAGCCTGGGACCGGCGATCAGGCCTACGCCTTCGCCGCGCCGCGCGACTTCCGATACACGTTGCGCGGCACTCTGGCTCAGGATGCGGGAAAAGAGTTCATTCGCGCGGCCCTTCCCGATTCCGCGTTGTTTTGCGCGCAGCAATTCAGGTGGTTTCTCCAAACGCGCAGCATCCCGGTCCACGGCGCCCCCACCACGTCGCGGCGGCTGGACGAAGCGGGGACGGCGCTGGAGAGTGGTCCGGGTGTGGCAGTGGCGGTGCACCGGTCCGCACCGTTGCGCGATCTGCTTGTCCCGATCAACCACCTCTCGCTCAACCTCGATTGCGAATGCCTGCTGCGCACGCTGGGGCACGGCCGCGCCGAGGCCGGTCTGGACACGATCCGCAAGCACTGGGCCGACAGGAAACTCCCGCTGGCTGGCTTTTGGCAGACCGACGGCTCGGGCCTTTCGCGCACCAACATGATCACGCCGGAATTGCTCAGCCGCTCCCTCGCGAGCGTGCTGGCCGGCGCTCACGGGGCGGATTTTCTCGCCTCGCTCCCGAGTGTCGGCGCGCCGCGGAGCACCCTGCGGCGGCTCCGTCCGGCATCCGGGGGTGCGACCATCCATGCCAAAAGCGGCACCATCGAACGCGTCAAGGGGTACACGGGACTGGTGGCCACCGAATCCGGCCGCCGCTACGTCTTTTCCGTGCTCGTCAACAACTATGACGGACCGTACGAGCAAGACGTGGGCCCCGGATTGCAATTGCTGTTCGAAGCGCTGACTGGACTTCGATGAGTTGAGCTTTCAGCGGCGAAAGAGCTTTCGGTAGGCAGCCGCCGCGCGCGGGTGCTGGCTGGCGGTGACTCCGCCCACCGTGCGCGGCGACAGGCTGTGGTCGATGAGTTCCGATTGGCCGTCCCGGGCCAGCCTGACGTCGAAGTAACACGCCCAAGCCACCGGGTTTTCCCGCAGCCACGCATGCACACGCTCGATGAACTCGGGATTGTCGGTGAGGCTGGTGGTTTCAGCGTAGCCAAAAACCACGGGCTCACGCCCCGGAGTGGCCGTGGTGAAATACGGACCACCGCCATCGTCGGTGCGGACATAACGCGGCCAGATCGCCCATTCACTCAAGGCAAACGGTTTACCCCGGCGACGGGCAAATGCCCGCAGCCAGTCGAGACCGCGATAGCTCGGCGGATCGTCGCGAAACGCCGACGCCCCGAGATCGTAGTCGCGGCCGCGCACCCACTTGTCCCAGACGAATTGCCGTCGCAGCTTTCGCTGGTCGTCGCTGAGCTCGAGGAAGGTGTCTCGTCCCTCCGAGACGCGTGCCGGGTCGGTCCAGTAGTATTCGCCCTGCGCGTCATAGAGCGTGGCCGAAACCACGTCGACGACATCATCACCCGGCCAGGCCTGGGAGGGGTCAAAATATTGGGTTTCCGCCACCATCGGGCACCAGACCCAGCGAAATCGCGCGCCCCCGACCCGGTTCATTGCGTTGTGGATCCGGCGCCAGTACGCCTTGAAGTGGGTGATCCGCCGCTTCTGGGCTTCCGCGCTGCCGTGCTGCACGTGCCAGGGAAACTGCCCGCCCGTGCCGTTGAATTCCCACGCCAGGCGAAGCGCGGCCCGCCCGAACCCGGCCGCCACCAAGTTTTCCGCCAAGCGCCGGAAATGCGTATCGTAGGCCCCCGTCGCGGCGGCTGCCCACTTGTCATCATTGGCCAGCGCGTACTCTGCCGCGCCGGGAAACATGGGAAGGTTCAGTTCAAACCGCGCTTTGAACGATTCATCGAAGCCGCGCCAGTTGTCGTCCCGCTGGAAATACGCCACGGCCCCGCCCTCCAATTCGCGCCAGTCCTGGGCAAAGATCCCTTCCTGGATGTGCCCGACCTCGTCCAGCGGCCGCCCGAGCCAGCGGGCCCAGCGTTCGACGGCGGCACGGTGCGATTCGCCCACCCCGTCCAGCGCGCTCACCCCGATCATCGTATCCGGCGCCGCCATCCCGCGATGCACCGCGCCAGCCAGCAGCAGGCAGCCGAGCCACCGACGGACGATTCGCAACGCGGACACGGTCACACCATGACCCTTGGAAGCGCGGCGGGAACCACGAATATCACGAATTTCACGCTCGCATCCATGGTTTGCATCGGCCCGCCTTTGGGCCTTTGGTGCCAAATGTTCCCATTGCCGCGGATGCTGGTTTTCATATCGGCCGCCCCGATGGCCGCGTTGGCGGCTGATCCGTCGCACCCCAGCCCGGGGGAAACTTGGCCTGGCCTTATGTTCCATGCCGCGCCACGGCCGTTGCCGGGAGGGGCGGTGACGTCCGATTGGCCCCGCCTCCTCGGAGACCGGCACGTTCCCATTTCCGCTGAAACTAAACTGCGTTCCGACTTCCCCGCGGAGGGGCCGCCCCTGGTCTGGGAAGCCGCCAAGGGCACGGGGTATGCCGGTCCGGCCATCGTCGGTGATCGTCTTGTCCTCTTTCATCGCGTGGACGATCGCGAGACCATCGACTGCTTACACGCGGAGACCGGCCGCCGCTTCTGGTCCCACTCATACCCCATCGAATACCGCGACCGCTTCGGGTACAGTGACGGGCCGCGGGCCAGCCCGGTCATCGCCGATGGGCGGGTTTTCACATTTGGCGTCACCTCCGTGCTCAGCTGCCTCGATTTGCAATCCGGCACGCTCCACTGGCGTCGCGAGTGTGGCAAGGAGGACGGCGTGCCCCAGTTTTTCTTCGGATCGGGCGCCACGCCGCTTGTTCAGGGAGACTTCCTGGTGTGCGATCTCGGTGGATCCGGGGGCAAGGATGTGGTGGGGTTTGATGTCGCCACCGGAGCGGTCAAGTGGTTCGCCAAGACCGGTTGGAGCCAAAGTTATTCATCGCCGATCCCGGCAGTCCTGCATGGCCAGTCTCGCGTCCTTTTTTTCCAGGGTGGGGAGGGCGATGAGTCGATGGACTCACAAGGAGGCTTGGTCTCGATCGATCCAGCCAACGGAACCGTGCATGGAAAATTCTTCTGGCGCGCCCGCCGCCACACGTCCGTCAATGCCGCCGCTCCCGTCCTTTGCAGCCCGCACCGCGTTCTCGTCACCCAGGCCTACATCGACCCCGACAGCAGTTCCAATGGTGCCGCCCTCGTCGAGGTTCTCGAGGATGGGTCATTCCATCTGGCTTGGAAAAACGAGGACCTCGCCTGCCATTGGATGACCCCCGTCTTCCACGACGGACACCTGTACGCGTTCTCCGGCGAAAAAGAACGCGCCGCCGAACTGGTCTGCCATCGCGCCGACACCGGTCAACGCCTCTGGCAGACCAAACTTTCCCACGACATCACGCTGCCGCCCTCCCAAGGCGGTCGCCCGCTTACCATCGGCTTCATGCGCGGAAGCCTGCTCCACGCCGACGGTCGCTTCCTCGCTCTCGGCGAATGGGGGACGCTCGCCTGGCTCACCCTCTCCCCACAGGGAGCCCAAAAACACGCCACCGCCCAACTCTTCGCCGCCCCCGGCGGCGCCTGGACACTGCCCGCCCTCAGCCGAGGTCTGCTCTACGTCTGCCAAAACGAAAAAGACGAGCTCACCGGCGCCAGCCGCCGACTGCTTTGTTACGATTTCCGGGGGCAGTAGGTCGGAAGTCGGAGGTCGGAGGTCGGAGGTCGGAGATCGGCGGTCGGCAATCAGTATTCGGTATTCAGTATTCAGCCGGAAACGAGCGGGGCACGATGGAAAGGGAGAGTCACAGGCGTGGGTGGCAGGGCGGTGAGCGGAGCGGCCACTTCGAGGACGAGGACGAGGACGATTCCAAGCATCCTGAACAGGTCATTTCCGCCGACACGATTGTTCGTCAACTTCAGCCATCCATCCTCTGCGGCCCTTCGAGGGCCTGGGGTTCAACAATATCGGTTTCAGAGAGGGATGGGGCGGGCCTTCAGCCCTTGATTGATTTTGGGGCTTTCCCGGGCCAACGGCCCAGGCAGGTATTGCCCCTTTGGTGGGTCGGTGTCTTGGAGGAGTGAGGCATTGAGAGGGGTCTATTCTTCCTCTTCCCATTCTTCCCATTCTTCCCATTCTTCCCATTCCTATTCCTCCGCCGCCCGAGTGACACCCAGCGCTGTTCCGACGCCGCTCCCGCACGTGACCGCCCACGGAAAATTCTTCCGAGCGGGCGGGGAGCCGTGGTTATTGAAGGGCCTGGCGTATGGTCCGTTTGCTGGGCCGGAGGGGTTGCCGGCAGCCGGCCAGGTTGAGCGCGATCTCCGACAGATTGCCGGGATGGGTTGCAATACGTTGAGGCTGTATCGGCTGCCTCCACCATGGTTTTTGGATGCCTGTGCCGCTCACGGGCTTCGTGTGCTGGTCGGCTGGCCGTGGCCGATGCATACTGACTTCTTGCGTGACCGGCGGCAGGCGCGCGAAATTCTGAGTCAGGTCCGCGCGGTGGTGCGGGCGCTGGGTGATTCGCCGGCGATTTTGGGCTGTGTAGTCGGCAACGAAGTGCCGGCGGAACTGGTGCGCTGGATGGGGCCGTCGCGGGTGCAGCGGTTTCTCGAACGAATGATTGACGTGGGTCGGCGACACGCCCCGGCGGCGCTCTGGGCGTACGCGTCGTTCCCCAGCACCGAATGCTTGAATCCTCGCAACGCCGATTTCACGCTCTGCAATATATACCTCGAAGACCGCACGGCATTCACGCGGTACCTCAGCCGGCAACAGCTCCTCGCTGGCGACAAGCCATTGGTGATCGGCGAATTCGGATTGGACACCCACCGGCACGGAGAGTCGAGACAGGCCGAGGCGCTCGGCTGGGCTTGGGGTGCGGTGGTGCGCACTGGGTTGGCGGGTCAAGTCATCTTCAGTTTCACCGATGAATGGTTCAACCACGGGCGTCCCATGGAATCCGAATGGGCGTTTGGTGTGACCACCGCTCCGCGCCGACCCAAGGAGGCGGTAACCACTCTGACGGCGCTCCTTCCCTCCTGGCGTCGGCCGGGCGAGGGGGTCCGCCTGCATCGATTCCCACGGTTTTCGATCATCATTTGTTCGTACAACGGAGCGCGTTCGCTTCGCCACGCCCTCGAATCTGTTCAATACCTTCCCTACCCTGACTACGAGGTCCTCCTCGTCGATGATGGCTCCACCGATCGCGCTATCGCCACGTTGGCCGCTGAGTTTCGGGAGGTCCGCTCCTTCCACATCACCCACGGCGGCCTCAGCCGCGCGAGAAATTTTGGCGCCACGCAGGCCACCGGCTCGATCCTTGTCTACCTCGACGACGACGCGATCGCGGAGGGCGACTGGCTCACGTATTTGGCCCTGTCCTTCGAAGATGACCGTGTCGGCGCCGCCGGCGGTCCGAACATTCCTCCACTCCCCACAAGCTGGAAACAAGCGGCGCTCGCCTGCTCGCCCGGAGGTCCGGCAGTTGTTATGCTGAATGACGTGGACGCCGAACACGTGCCGGGATGCAACTTGGCCGTGACGCGGGCCGCATGGCAGGAAGTCGGCGGGTTTGATGAACGCCACCACACCGCGGGGGATGATGTTGATTTCTGCTGGCGGCTGATCGACCACGGATACCGAATCGCCTATCAGCCGGGTGCCATGGTCTGGCATGAACGGCGATCCAGCGTGCGCACTTATCTGCGCCAGCAAATCGGCTACGGGCGAGCCGAAGCCGCCCTCATCGCGCAGCACCCGCATCGCTTTGACCGATTCGGTGGCGCTCAGTGGCGCGGCCGGATCTACGAACCTGGCGCGCTGGCGAAGGCCGAAACCCTTATCTACGGCGGCCTTTTCGGCACCGCCCCCTACCAATTTCTCTACGCCCACCACCCAATCGGCATTCGCGCCTTCGTCCGGTCAGCCGCCTGGGTCTTCCTCGCCCTTGCCATCATGGCCGCTGGTGTCTGGCACCCGGCCTTCGCCTGGCTGGGCAGTCTGCTGATTCTGCCGGCGATAACGAGCATTGGGCGCCTGGCCGCCCGAATCCCGCTGGCTCCCTGGCCGGGAGCCACCTGGGCTTCCCGGTGGGCCGCTCGCACCCTGTTGGCCGCCATGGCCTTCGTTCAGCCCATCGCCCGCGGTGGCGCACGCCTGCAGGCCTGCCTGAGCTCTCGCGCTTGGCCCCTCGGTCGGACCAATTTCCGGCCACTCATCGCCGGCCCCTGGCCAGGCCGCCGCAAGGCGATCGCCGAAATCGCCTGCTGGCACGAGGATGACAAGGACCGTACCGCTCTCTTGGCGAACGTGATGCGGGATTTGGCGGCCTCCGGCGCGACGGTGGCCCCGGGCGACGAGTGGGCCGATTGGGATCTCGAAAGCACGCAAAGCCCCTGGTGGTCCGTGCGCCTCGTCACCGCCACCGAATACCACGCTCCCCAGGGTCGACTCACCCGCGTTCGGTTGACCACCCGGGCCCGCCGCTCAACCATCGCCCTCGCCGTGGTTGGCTTGCTCGCAGTCGCTGGCTTGTTCGGCTACGACACTGCCGTCGGCTTGTGGGCCTTCGCGGTCAGTTTCCTTATCTGGCTCGCACTCGAAAACCGTCACGGTGCCGCCGCTACCCGGGTCCTCCGCCTCGTCCTCGCCTCCGCCCGGGCACTCGGATGGCATTCAGTGCCCGAAAGTCATGGAAATTCTTCTGGCGGGAGGAGAAGCGGGGTTTACAATGTAACTACGCCCGATCGAGCCAACCCCTCGCCACCATGAGCACCAGCACCTCACAAGCCGCCGAGCCCAGTTTTCTAGTGTATCACGGCGAACAGGAATGCGGGCCATACACCCAATCCCAACTTCTCGAGATGCTGCAGCGCGGTCAGATTGGCCGCAAAGACTTGGTCTTCTACGACGGCCTGATGGGATGGAAGCCGCTCGAAGAAGTCTTCGAAATCGAGGAGCAACTCTCGCACTTCATGAATGAAGGTCAGGACGCCGCCGTCGTGGCGGACCTGTACCGCCATCTCGAACCCATGCTGGGCCACGATGAAAGCATTTATTACATCGGGCATCAACGCAAGAAGCTCATGCGCCAGCGGCCGGATGCGGCCGTCATCACGAACCGGCGCCTCGTGATCATGCGCCATACCCTGACTGGCGCCACGCTGGAAGATTGCCAGTGGCGCAACGTGCTTTCCGTCCATCTCAAGGAGGGCCTCATGGGAACCACGTTCTCCGTCCTTGATCGCAACGACCATTTGATCGAGATCGAAGACATACCCAAGGAACAAATCGCCCACCTCTGTCAGCTCGCCCAGGAGATGCGCGAGTGAGGCGTCACGAATACTTGATGTTTTTTCCCGGCTCGAGTTCGTAGTCGAGGATTCGGGCTTCGACCACGTGTGGACTGAGCGTCTCCTGGACGAACTTCAGCCAATGCGGGTCGTCATGCGCCATCGCCTGTTTGGCCCGGCTGTCAAATTCCAGGGCCACCACCAGCGGCCACTCGGTGCCTGGCACCAGCTCCTTCCCGGCACGCACGCTCAAGACTTGCGGAATCCGCAGCAATTGGGTGCGGGCACGGCGCATCAGGGAATCGACCGTCTCCGCGTCCGCGTCTGGACGGAGCTTGTAAAGCATGAGTTGGAAAACCATGGCGGCGGACGGATAGGGTAGGCCGTTGGCCGCTGTGGCTTAATTATCCCAGCGCAGTGCCCCTTTTTTCAGGGCGTACACATAGGCCACGGCCAGGATGCCGATGAAGCTTACCATGCCCCAGAATACCGCCGCATGAGTCGCCACCAGATCCCGGAAAACCACGGCCCACGGATACATGAACACAACTTCAATATCGAACAGCACAAAAAGCATGGCCACCAAATAGAACTTCACGCTGAAGCGCGGCTGCCCTTCGCCGATCGGCAGCATGCCACACTCGTAGGCCGAATCCTTCACCCGGTTGCGCCGGCCGGCTTTGCCCACCAGCACGCTCAGCCCGAGCATGCTCGCCGCCAGCCCGGCCACGAGCACGAGTTGCAGGAAAACGGCAAGATAGTTGTCGGTTGCAGGCATGGGGAAATTACGTTGGCGCGGCGATTGAAACCTCTCCGCCGTACGTGGCCGTACCACCGGAAATCCCCTTGCTCAAGGAGAAAGCACGGAGGTCGGCGGTCGGAATTCAGTATTCAGAAGTAATCCGTAAGAAACGGGCGGTGTCCGATGGCAGGTAATAGGCAGGTCGGCAAGCGGCGGTCAATTCGAGGATGAGAACGAGGCATTGAGGTGGGACGCGACTTCCAGGCGCGTCGGCGGTGCCGGCGTTCATTCCCGAACAAAGGCTCCCTTCTCCAAAAGCTATCCCGTCGGGGAACGTCGGGACGCGATTTTAGCTCCCGCCCATGGATGATGGGGCGTGGCCCATCGGTGAGCCACGCACCCTGATGGCCTCCCCAAGAAGGAAGAATCCGCTCAGGGAGGCACACTCCGACCGCCTAAGCGCCAGGAAGTCACATCCCACCGTCCACGCCGCTCCGCCCGCGAGCATTTTCACGCCCACGTCCCACCGACTTCGCCAGGCTGAAACGATGGGCGGCAAGATGCCTCATGGCTTGGGGGCATAGGTTTCAAACCCACTGAGTGTCCCGGCCTCGATGCTGGCCACGAGCCGTTGGAGCGCCTCATCGGTGGGGTGCAGTTCGACCGCGCGCCGCGCCTGCGCGAGCGCCTTGGTTCGGTTGCCCTCGGCGTATTCGATTTTCGTCACGAAGTCGAGTTGCTTGGGGCTGTCGCGCGGCAGTCGCTGGGCGATGCGTCTGGCCAGACTGCGATCCTTGACCGTGAGGGCAAGGCTGTGGGCCAGGCCGAAGATGGCCTCGAAGGCGCGGTCGGGGAGGTCGGATTCGTAGGCATCCCGCAGAGCCGACTCGGCGCGCTGCAGGGTGGCCGCATCCATCGTGCGCATCCACGTGCCGGCCTCCGCGGCCCCTTCCATGAGCCGGGCCGCGTGGCGGATGTGGGGGAGCAGGGCAGGAGTGTTTTGCGCTTTGAGGAAGGCCTCGATGGCCCGGTCATACTCGTCCCGCGAGAAATGCATCACGCCGAGAACCGCCCAGAGCGTGCCCTCGTCGTTGCTCTTGAGCGCGCGCTCGATGGCTTGGATTCCTTGCTCGCCGCCAGGCGACTGAAAATTCGCAATCAATCCCTGCATCAGGCCGGTCAAGCCGCGGATGAGGACTGGCGCCATTCCGGACAGGCCGAAGGGCGCGTCTTGTCCGCCGAGCGCTTGAAACCGCATCACGGCCGTACCGACCTTTAATTTATCGAGGAGCGAGACCGGGTTATTCCCGCAGAGCGCGAGGAGCAGCGCGTTGGAAAATGTGGACACTTGGTCGACGAGGGCCTCAAACGCTTGCCTGGCGGCGGGATCGGGGATGCGGGCGGCGGCCTGCATGGCTGCTTCTGGCTGATTTTGGAAGGCCGCCATCAGTGCTTCAAGCGCGAAGTAGTTCTGTTCATCAGGAAACAGTGATTGACCGAGCAGGATCCGATGGCGGGCCTCCTCCATCCGGCCGGCGAGTCCAAGAGCGAGGGCCAGGTTCCGTTGCGCAACGGATCGCATCGGGGCCAGCTCCACGGCTTGCTGGAAGTGGTCCAGCGCTTCCTGGACTGAAGTGCTGAGGGTGCCACGGGCCAGCGCGGCTTCCAGCGGTGGCAGACCGGCGTTCAGGGCATTCTGCATTAAAGCAGACCCTTCCTCCAACCGACCCGCCCGGAGCAACCGGTCCGCTTTCCAGTAGTCAAGGCGAGGCCGAAGCGAGGCATCGAGACGGGTGACATCCAAGGACTCAATGAGTTGAACCACGGAGGGGTCGTTTCGACCTTCCCGCGCCTCAAGCTCATTGAAGAGCAGGAAATCGCTGTCAGGGAAACCGGAGGCGCGCGCCTCGGCCACGAGTCGCTCAACCCGCGCGAAATCGCCGCGGCGCATGGCGTCATCGATTTCCACTCGTTGGAGTTGGTGGAGGGAGGCCCTGGAAGCGAGGTCGGACTGGCGCGCTTGGCGCCATTGCCACGTACTGACCGCGATGCCGGCCGCGAGGACAATGGCGATGGCGGCGGCGGCGCTGACCGGGAGCCAATGGCGGCGGAGAAATTTTTTGATCCGGTAGACGCCGCTGGGCGGACCCGCGGAAACCGGGGCGCCACTCAGGTGACGACGGATGTCTTCGGCTAGGTGAGCGGCACTCGCGTAGCGCCGCTCGCGATCTTTTTCCAGGGCCTTGAGCACGATCCAGTCGAGCTCACCACGAATGGAATCGACCAGCCGCCGGCCCGTCGTCTGCCGCCGGGCAGCGCGGGTCTCTGCGTCCT
>JBJXFS010000114.1:0-38154 GCA_046155625.1 Verrucomicrobiales bacterium
CCCCACACGACGAGGGTGTCATCGAGCAGACCGCGGCGCTTGAGGTCGGTAATCAGTGCCGCGGTGGGACGGTCGGCTTCGGCGCATTGCCGCGGCAATTGGTCGACCACGTTCTCGTGATGATCCCAACCCACGTGCGAGAGTTGGATGGTGCGCACGCCGCGTTCGGCCAGACGACAGGCCATCAGGCAGTTCCAGGCGAAGCTGCCGGGCTCCTGCACGGCGGGCCCGTAGAGATCGAGGGCCTCCTTCGGTTCTTTCGAAAGGTCGAGCAGCTCGGGCACCGAAGTCTGCATGCGGAAGGCCAGTTCATACTGCGCGATGCGCGCGCCTATTTCGCTGTCGTGGAAAGCGGACTGATGGCGACGGTTGAGCGCGTCCAGGTCATCGAGTTGATCGCGCCGATCGGCCCGCGTGATACCGCCTGGATTGGCCAGGAAGGGCACGGGCTCGGCACCGGCGCGGAAGCGTGTGCCCTGGTGCTCGCCGGGCAGGAAGCCGCTCGCCCAGAAACGATCGTAAACCGGTGATTCCTGGGGACGGCCCGCGCCGCGCGACATGAGGACGACGAAGGACGGCAAATCGAGGTTCACAGAACCCAGTCCATAAGACAGCCACGATCCGAGCGCCGGACGGCCAGGCAATTGCGATCCGGAATGCAGAAAGCTCATGCCGGGATCGTGATTGATGGCATCGGTATGCATGCTGCGCACGAAGGCGAGATCGCCGGCGATTTTCTGCAATTCGGGGAGCAGATCGCTGATAGGCATTGCCGCTGGTCCGCACATTTTGAACGGCCAGTGCGCCGGCGTGACGGGCAGGGTTTTCTGCCCCGAGGTGAATCCGGTGATGCGCTGGCCGTTGCGCACGGAGGGCGGCAAGTCGGTGCCGCGCAGCTTTTCGAGTTGTGGTTTGTGCTCGAACAGGTCGATGTGTGACGGTGCCCCGGCCATGTGCATGAAAATCACGCGTTTGGCCCTGGGCGCGTAATGAGGCAGACCGGGTTGAACACCGCCGGAAGTGGCTTCGGCAGCGCCAAGATCGCGCCTCAGCAACGACGCGAGCGCCATCATGCCTATCCCTCCGGCACTGCGTTTGAGGAAGGTGCGCCGCCTCAGTTGATCGTAGGTAAAAGGCGGGTAATTCATGATGGGATCTGATTACTCGATTGATGAACAAGGATTGTTGATTGTTGATTTCAGAGGTCACTCCCGGGTCAGTGTTTCATCGAGATTGAGGATGAGCGCGCAGGTCTGCGCATACGCCGCCAGCTCGGCGGGCGGGAAGGCGGTCGGCGGCGGCGGTGTGCCCACCGCCAGGACGGCCTGCGCTGCCGGGGTGTCGGCGGCATAACGGGCAAGTCGTCGATTCAGCCCGGCGGTGAGGATTTCGAGTTCGTGGGCATCCGGACGACGCGCCACGACATGTCGCATCGCCAGGATCAGCCTCTCCTCTGGTGTCGCCGCTTCGCCCATAATCCGCACCGCCAGCATGCGTGCCGCGGCCGAAGTGGTGACATTGTTGAACATCGCCAAAGCTTGTAACGGCGTGTTGGTACGCAATCGCTGCACGCTGCAAAATTCGCGACTGGGCGCATCGAACGCGACCATGCTTGGTGGCGGCTGGGTGCGTTTCCAGATGACATAGACACCGCGACGCCACAGACCTTCGTCGGTAGCGGGAGTGTAATTAATGAGATTGCCGCTGCCCTGGCCGCCATCCCACGAACTGGCGGGTTCGTACGGACGGATCGCTGGTCCACCCAGGTGCTCGACCAGCAATCCCGATGCGGCCAGCGCCTGATCTCGGAGCATCTCAGGCGTCATGCGGAAGCGCGGGCCGCGCGCGAGCAGACGATTGGCCGGATCACAAGCGATCAACTCGGCCGGAGCGATCGCGCTTTGTCGATAGGTGGCGCTTGTGACGATGGTGCGCAGGAGACGCTTCGTGCTCCATCCTTGATCACGGAATTCGACCGCCAGCCAGTCGAGCAACGCTGCGTTTGATGGCGGTTCGGCCTGGCCCCCGAAATTTTCAAGTGTCGCGACCAGTCCCGTGCCAGAAAGCATTTCCCAAAAACGATTGACCTGAACGCGCGCCGTCAGGGGATTGGCCGGATCAACCAGCCAGCGAGCCAAGGCGAGGCGGTTGCCCGGTGCGCCGGCGGGAAGCGGTGGCAGGAAGCCGGGTGTGCCGGCCTCAACGCGCTCGCCGCGGTGTCCGTATTCGCCACGCTTCAGCACATAGGTTTCACGCGGTTCCGCACGATCCTTGAGCACCATCACTTCGGACACTTCCCTGGCAAAATCATCGCGCGATTTCTTTGCGTCATTGAGTGCCGATTGCGCCGCTGCCAGCGCTGCCGGCGCAGTCGGCGGCGTGGCTGATTTCAGCGCGGCCAGTTCTTTCTCAGCTGCAGTGACGGCGGCAACGAGCGCTGTGGTGCGCTCCGCCTCCTCTGGACTCGGAAGGCGCAGTATCGGCGCGACAACGCGTTCCACGCCACGGATACCGCTTTCCTCAATGGAATCGAAGTAAGCGGCAAAGCGGTAGTAATCTTTTTGCAGGATCGGGGCGTACTTGTGGTCGTGGCAGCGTGCGCAATTCATGGTCAGCCCGAGCCACACCGTGGCGGTGGTCTCCGCGCGGTCGAAGACTCCCTCCAGGCGAAATTCCTCGGCATCGATGCCGCCTTCGGAGCTGAGCCGGTGGTTGCGGTGGAATCCAGTGGCCAGGATCGTTTGGGGGCTGGCATCGGGCAGCAGATCACCGGCCATCTGCAGAAGGGTGAACCGGTCGAACGGCATGTCGGCGTTGTAGGCCTCGATGACCCAGTCGCGCCAGCGCCACATCGAACGCTCCTCGTCCTGCTGAAAACCATGGCTGTCGGCGTAACGCGCCGCATCGAGCCACGGCGTGGCCAGACGTTCGCCGTAGCGGGGTAAGGCGAGCAGCCGGTCAACCACACGTTCGTAGGCATCAGCGGCCCGATCCGCGACAAAGGCATCAATTTCTGCAAGCGTCGGCGGGATCCCGGTCAGATCCAAACTGACGCGGCGAATGAGAGTCTCGCGCGTGGCCTCAGCCTGCGGCTTCAATCCCTGAGCTTCGAGACTGGCCAGCACGAAACGATCGAGATCACTGCGCGCCCATGCCGTATCCTTCACCGCCGGAATCCCCGGCCGTCGCGGCGCGACGAACGCCCAGTGTTCGGCATAGGGTGCGCCGGCGGCGATCCATTGTCGCAGCAGCGACTGCTCCGCAGCGCTCGGCCCAGGCTTCCCCTCGGGCGGCATGCGCTCATCCATGTCGCTGGCGGTCAACCGCGTCAGCAGCATGCTGGCCGCGGCGTCACCTGGCACCACTGCGGCCCGGCCGTCCTCGTTGCGGGCGATGGCGCCGGCCTGCGTATCCAGGCGCATGCCGGCCTTGCGCTTGGCCTCATCCGGACCATGGCAGGCGAAACAATACGTCGAAAGGACCGGGCGGATCTGCGTGGAGAAATCAGGCGAATGGGGGACCGCGGCACTCGCGCTTGTTGCGGGCACCGTCGCCTTCAAAGCCTCCGGCTCGTCCGCGTGAGCCGCAAGCACCATGACAGTCAGACTCAAAACGAGAGCCCTGATCCGAGAGACATTCATGTGACTCTGTTTCATAAATGTGTTCGTCTCGGGTGAGAACGACCCAAGCTCAGCAACCCGGCCCGCGATGGCGTCGGATCGCAACCGCGATGCGATGGCCAGGTTCGCTGCCGCGCATCGATGCCATGAAGCGGGGCGTGCGCTAAGGGGAGCGCCCACTCTCTAAGGTCATAAACAAGAGTCTTCATCAGCCAAACGGGGCGGCCCGCAGTGAATCCGCCGGAGCCAGCCATAACCCGTCCGGAACCGTCCTCAAGATCGGACTCGACGTGCATGCGGAGTTTTTCATGGCCGTCGTGCAGCAGGATCACGCCGCACCCAACGCGCCGCCGCGGTTTTTGCCGGAGCAGTTCGTGCCGTGGGGGCGCACGCAGCTGGGCGCGGGCCATGCGGTGCATGTGGGGTATGGGATGGCTCTCGGACCACGTCGGCGGCGTCGGCTGCGACCGTAGCGGACTTCGCAGAAACGCCTTCCTCGCCGGGATAGCAGGTTTCGCCGGTGAAAGCTTCAACCGTCAGGTTTGCGACTTGAATCACTACGGCCATAAACCTTGTCGCCCAACCGCTCAGCATCAGCGGCGGCACGCAGCGCCGTCCGCTGCCTGTTGTTGTTGGGCAGCCTTGATTTCACGTACCTTCCGTGTGTGCTGTGGCTCGTGCTCCCGGCGGGCGGTAAAGGAGCAACCCCGTTGCCGCGAGCGCGGCAAACGATGCTCCGGCAATAAATGTGGCCGAGGCGCCAAACACGCTCCATAACGACCCTGCAATCACGCTTGCCAGCAAGAGCGCGCCGCCGCTCACCAGGTTGAATACCCCGAAGGCCGTGCCGCGTACGTGTGCGGGGGCGGCGTCTGCCACCAGTTTCGACAGCAGCCCCTGAGTAAGCGCCATGTGCAGTCCCCAGAGCGCTGCGCCAAGAAATGCGATCCCGGGCGACGCCGCGAGCGCTAGCACGACGTCCGAGGCGATGAGCACCACCAGCCCGAATACCAAAAGCGTTCGCGCCGAAAGCCGGTCCGCCACCGCACCCGCCGGGTAGGCAAACAGGGCGTAGACAACATTCATGACGATCATGATCACCGGCACATAGCCGATGGCGAGCCCGATATCCTGCGCGCGGAGTATCAGGAATGCCTCGCTGAATCGGGCAAGAGTAACGACCGCGCCCAGCGCTACGACGAGCCAGTAGCGCAGGGACAGATCCGCGACGACAGCAAGGGTCAGAGGATTCCGCGACCCCGAGGCATGTTCCAAGCGCTCCGGCTCGCGCACCGCAACGATCAGCAACAGGACGGCGAGGAATGCCGGCAGAACCGCCACCCACAACACGGCTTTGATGTCGCCCGCAAGCCAGATCATGAACGCCACCGCGAGCAGCGGCCCGACAAAGGCGCCGACCGAGTCGAGGGATTGGCGCAGCCCATAGGCGGCACCGCGTAGTCTCGGCGGTGCGATGTCCGCCAGGAGCGCATCGCGCGGCGCGCCACGGATGCCTTTGCCAATGCGATCGACGAACCGCGCGCCGAACACCCACCAGATGGTGGTCGCAAGTGGAAATACCGGCTTGGTGATGGCGCCCAACCCGTACCCGAGAAGGACGAGAAACTTGCGTTTCCGGAAGTAGTCACTGACCGCGCCGGAGAGCACCTTCGTCACCGCGGCCGTGGCCTCTGCAATCCCCTCGATGATTCCGACGGTGACCATGGACGCTCCCAGCACCGTGGTCATGAATATTGGCAACAGGCTGTGGACCAGCTCCGACGAGATGTCCATGAATAACGAGACGAAACCAAGCGCCCAGATGCCTCTCGGCAGGGTGCGGTAGACCCGCGCGGCGGACGATACCGATCCTAGGTTACTTGGCGGTGATGGGGTCATGAGTAATGCTGTTTGGGTATGCCCAACAGTATTATTCTTGGTCCATGTGGACAGTTATGCAGAAGGAATGCAGGACAGTGTTCGTAAGCTTGGGCGAGGCGATTCGGGTTTAGGGGGCAAGAAGGGGCTGCGCAAAATTTCCAAGCTGGACAGTTTATTCAAAGCACGAACTGGCGGAGATCGATGCTGCAAACAGTCCAAGTGGATAAACTGCCGGGGATGAACCAGGGGTGATCCGGTTCCCAGTTTGGCAGGCCCGTTTGCAGGGAATGGACTTGGGAAGCAGGGAATGTCAGCACGGCGAGCAGCAAAGGCGTGGTAGCGCACACCAGGGCATTCCCATGCTCAAACGAGGACCCCTTTGACCACGTGAGCGGGTTCGACGCCGGTGAGTTTCTGGCTGAGGCCCTGGAATTGGAAGGTGAAGCGGTTGTGGTCCAGGCCCAGGCAATGAAGGATGGTGGCGTTGAGGTCGCGGATGTGGACGGGGTTTTCCACAATGTTGTAGGAAAAATCGTCGGTCTGGCCGTAGCTGACGCCGCCTTTCACGCCGCCGCCGGCGAGCCAGAGGCTGAAGCAGCGGCCGTGGTGGTCGCGCCCGTTGCCGATCGCTCCCTGGCTGTAAACGGTGCGTCCGAATTCACCGCCCCAGATGATGAGTGTGTCGTCGAGCATGCCGCGCTGCTTGAGGTCGGCGATAAGGGCGGCGGTTGGCTGATCGGTATCGCGGCACTGGTTGGTCAGCTCGGTGGGCATTTTTTCGTGCTGGTCCCATCCGCGGTGGAAAAGCTGGGTGAAGCGCACGCCGCGCTCGGCCATGCGGCGGGCCAGCAGGCAGTTGTAGGCATAGGTGCCGGGGACGCGGGATTCCGGACCGTAGAGGTCGAAGACCCAGTCGGGTTCGTTGGAGAGGTCGGCGAGTTCCGGGGCGGAGGCCTGCATGCGGAAGGCCATTTCGTACTGGCTGATGCGCGCGAGGATTTCGGGATCGGCCAGTTTGTCATGGCGGATCTGGTTGAGCTGGCTGAGGTCGTCGAGCATGCTGCGGCGGTCGGCTCGGGTCATGCCGTCGGGGTCATTGAGGTAGAGCACGGGGTCCTTGCTGCTGCGGAACTGCACTCCCTGGTGGCTGGAAGGCAGGAAGCCACTGCCCCAGAGGCGGGAGAAAATCGGCTGGCCGGGGTTTTTGCCGGTGCCCTGGGAAACGAGGACGATGTAGGCCGGCAGGTTCTGGTTCACGCTGCCAAGGCCGTAGGAAACCCACGATCCCGTGCTGGCCGAGCCGGGGAACTGCGAGCCGGTGTTGATCAGGGTGATGCCGGGATCGTGATTGATGGCCTCGGTGTGCATCGAGCGAATGACGGCGATGTCATCGGCGACGCCTGCGGTGTAGGGCAGGAGGTCGCTGATCCATTGGCCGCTCTTTCCTCGCTGCTTGAAGGGGACGATGCTTTTGCAGACGGTAAAGTTGGCCTGGCCGGCGGTCATGCCTGTGAGGCGCTGTCCCTGGCGGACGGCGGCCGGCATGTCTTTGCCGTGGAGTGCCTCCAGCGAATGCTTGTAGTCGAAGAGGTCGATGTGGGAAGGGCCGCCGGACTGGAAGAGATAGATGACACGCTTCGCCGTCGGCGAAAAATGGGGGAGGCCTCCTGGGGATGCTGATGCGGTATCGGCCGCCATCAGGGATCGCGCGGCGATGGCGCCGAGGCCAAGGCCGGTGAGCCCGAGAAAACTGCGGCGCGAGATCGAGTGGAGATGATTATCGAGCGGGGTCATGGCCGATTGATGAATTCGTCGAGGTTGATCAAGGTGGAGCCGATCATGCCGTAGGCGGCAGGTTCGTTGCCGAGGCGATTGCGATGGCGTTCGAGGGCGCTGGAAATCAGCGCGAGTTCTTCCGCGGCCGGCTGGCGTCCGGTGGCGATGCGGAAACCGAAGGTGAGTCTGGATTCGGCGGATTCGCCGCCTTCCGCCAGCATTCGTTTGCCGAGAGCAGCACCCGCTTCGGCAAATTGGGGTTCGTTCATGACGACAAGAGCCTGCAGCGGGGTGTTGGTGGCGTTGCGGGCGACGGAACAGGTTTCGCGGGTGGGAGCATCGAAAATAGACAATACCGGCGGCGGCGAGGTGCGCTTCCAGAAGGTATAGAGGCTGCGGCGGTAGTTCGACGCGCCGCGGCCGGGGAGGAAAACTTGCGCGGTAAACGGGGCCTGGTATCCGAAATGACTGATTTCGCTCCAGAGGTCCGCCTGCGGCGGGTGGACCCCGGGGCCGCCAACCTTGAGATTGATCAGCCCGCCGATGGCGAGCGCCTGGTCGCGCAGAATTTCGGCGGGAAGCCGGGTGCGGGGCGAGCGGGCGAGCAGCTGATTTCGCGGGTCTTTTTCGAGTTGCCCGGGAGTGGCGGCGGCGGACCGCGCATACGTTTCCGAGCTGAGGATGGTGCGGAGGGTGTGGCGCAGGTCCCAGCCATGTTCGACGAGATCGACGGCGAGCCAGTCGAGCAGTTCCGGATGCGTGGGCCAGGACCCCTGGCTGCCGAAGTCTCCGGCGCTCTCGACGATGCCGCGCCCGAAAATCATCTGCCACAACCGGTTCACCACGACGCGGGAAGTCAGCGGATGAGCGGGATGAGTGAGCCACTTCGCCAGGTCGAGGCGGGTCGCGCTTTCCCCGGCTTCGAGCTTCGGCAGCACCTCGGGCACGCCGGCGGAAACTTCCTCACCGTGCTGATCGTAAGCGCCACGCACCAGGATGTGCGTCTTGCGAAGCTCCGGCTTGTGATCCATGACCATGACGGTGGTCTTGCCTCGTTTAACGTCTTGTTGGAGGACCCCGATTTCCACGTCGATGGTCTTGACCGCAATTCTCATGAGGGCCGCCGACGGGCCTCCGGCTTCGACGAACGCGGTGTTGATGACCTGCCAATGTTCGTTGGTCCGCTGATCTTTGGGCGTCTTAAGCGCTACGGCGAGCGGGCCGTCGGTTGGCGATTGTTTCGTTTCCCATTCAGCGCGGGCGCGGATGACCGGCTCGGTCGGATGGAGCTTGTGGTACTCCAACTCAGCAATGCGGTTCTTCAGACCCTCCATGCCGCCATCACCCAGTGGAGAGGCATACTCCATGACCGGGTTGGTACTCGCATTGGTCGCGGCATGTCCGGGTTCGGAGCTGGTGTTAAAAAACGCAAACATCCGGAAGTATTCCCGCTGGGAGATCGGGTCGTATTTGTGATCGTGGCACTGGGCGCACTTCATGGTCAGGCCGAGCACGGAAGTGGCGACCGTGTCCACTTTGTCCGCGGTGTAGTTGACGCGGTATTCCTCTGGAATCGTTCCCCCCTCATGGGTGTTCATGCTGTTGCGCAGGAATCCGGTGGCGGCGATCTGATCCGGCTTGGCATCAGGGATCAGGTCACCGGCGATTTGCTCCAGCAGAAATTGATCGTAGGGCCGGTTGGTATGGAAGGCGTGGATCACCCAGTCCCGCCAGGCCCACATGTCGCGGTGGTCGTCGATGGAGTAGCCGTGCGTGTCCGAGTAGCGTGCGCCATCAAGCCACGGCAACGCCATGCGTTCGGCAAAATGCCATGAGTCCATCAGGCGCCCGATGAGGTGGTCCCGGCGGTCGGGCGAGGTATCGCTCAGGAAAGCATCAACGTCCTTGATGGCGGGCGGCAGGCCGGTCAAATCCAGGAAGAGCCTGCGGACCAGCGTTTCCGCATCGGCAGCCGGACTCGGCGCGAGATCTTCCCTCGTCAGCCTCTGATTGATGAAATGATCCACCGGATGGCTGCCCGCAGGCACGGTCGATTTCTTTGGCGGCGCGAAGGACCAGTGCGAATCGTAGGGCGCACCCGCGCTGATCCAGCGCTTGAGGGTATCGATTTTCTCCTGCGACAGGGCCGGGAGGTGCGCCTTGGGCGGCGGCATGACGTCATCGGGGTCTTTTGTCAGGATGCGGCGGATCATCTCGCTGTCATCCAGAGCCCCGGGACGGATGGCGGCGACTCCATCGCGCACCGCGACAGCTTCTTCGCGGATATCGAGGCGAAGGTCCGCCTCTCTCTTTTTCGCATCCGGCCCGTGGCAGGCGTAACAGTTCGCCGAAAGGATGGGCCTGATGTCCCGATTGAAGCTCAGTTCCTCACCATGGGCTGGGGGAGCGAATGGGGCGACGCAGCACAGCGCCAGGAAAAGGCGGGGCATGGGGCCGCGGTGACGGGCTCGGGCAACGCTGGCGTCTTGAGTCTTGGTAAATTGCGGCATGAGGATTCGACTACGTGCTAAGTTTCTGATCATTTCCGTCACCCAGGGATTCGAGGCAAGTGACCGGGTCGTGGATTTCCTTAGGGCATCACCTGCCATTCGTGAATCCCGGCGGCCACCCCATCCTGCAGATGGACCTCAAGCCTGAGGCTGTCGGTTTCGACGGGTTTGAACTTCACTTCGTTGAAGGTATCGAGTTTGACCGCGTAGTCGCCCTGAGCCTCGACGGGTTTCCATTCGCCATTTTGCTTGTAGAGCATGCGCCAGCTTTTCGGGACTTTGCGGTCAGTTGCGTTGTCGAACCAGTAAACCTGAACACCGGAAACGCGGCGTGGTTTCTCGAATTGGTATTGCGCCCACTCGGTTTCTTTGGCGTTGGGGATTTTGCCGTCTTTCCAGTTGGCGCTGGCGGACCATTCACCGCCTTTGGGGTTGCTCCAGGTGAAGTGCGTCTTCGGGGGCGGCGGAGCACCAGTGACGAAGGGTTTCGGCCTTGGCTTTTCGATTTTCACGGCTGGCGGCATGGCCGGAGGGCTTTCGGGGGGGATGCGCGGGGCGAAGACACCGAAGCGGAGCTTGGTGCCCTCGATGGCGAAGTCGCCCTGGAAGTGCTGGCTTCGGTCCAATCTGAAATCGCTCACATCGACATCCACGTAGGTGGCGCCGGTCCAGTCGAGAATTTCGTACTGCATGCCGGGTTTCATTCCGCCGATATCCTTGATGGTAATCACGATGCCGCCTTCGCCGGCGCCCCGGAAGGTCCCTCCGGTGATTTTAAGCACGTCGTGCACTTTGTCGCCGCACTCGATCTCAAGGCGTGCGCCATTGTGCAATTCCAGGCCGTCCTTGAGCGTGAGGATGCCGAGTCCATCTCCGGGCGCAATCTTTCCGCCAGGATAGACGACGACGGGTGCCGAAGTGCCGCCGATGCCGATGGTGCCGGAGCCGCCCAGCGTGGCGCCGTGGTTCACCTCGACGGTGGAGCGCGGGCTGATTCCGGAACCCGCGGTATTGTTGACGAGGAGCAGCCCGGCGTTGACGACGGTGGGCGCGCGGTAGGCCCGGTTGTCGTTCAGCTTGGCGTTGTAGAGCGGCGCGTGGTCGGCGGTGAGCACGACGGTGCCGTCACCGTTCTTGATTATGCCGGCACCCCGGTGGCTGCTCCATTTCGCCATGCCTTGCTGCTCCTGCACGAGGCCGCTGAAGGTGAGTTTGGCGCCTTTGCTGATGTTCATGACGAAATCATAAGTCTCGTCCGGCGACCATGCCGTCGTGGTCCAGGTCGAGCCCTCTGCCCAGAGGTGTTCGCCATGGGAGGCCGTGAAGCTCAAATCTCCGGTCCCTTCCAGAGCGCCGGTGAAGGTGATGCTGTGGGGCGACTCGACGATCATGCCGCTGACTGAATTGCGTGACTCGGGGAGATCGGCTATCGCGGTGATGGACACCGGCCCTGTGAAAATGTCAGGGAATGTCACGATCGCTTCGTCGGTGGGTTTGCGGGCCCGGTCCCACGACATGACCGGGACGGTGGTGTCGTTGGATGACTTCGGCAGCATGTCATCACACATGGATTCCTTGGGATCCGGGAAGAATTCGTGGGAGACTGCGGGTTTATACGGGCGCGACTTGAGCGGTCTGAGGAGCCCCGCAGCGCCGCCCTCCTGGTTGCTGTTGGCGTAGCTGGGGACCTGGTCGGGCTTGCCGCGCAGCGCGGCCTCCAGGGTGAGGAGGGCGAGTGGTTCGGCGGAGCACAGGTTCGCCGTGCGATGCAGTTCACTTTGAGTGAAGAGTCCTTGGTCCGCTCTGAAGTGTTGCGAGAAAGCGTTGTTCGCGATGGAGCGCGCGACGTCGAGGTAGGCTTTGTTGTCCGTGGCGCGAAAGATCTCCACCAGTGGGAAGATGAGGAGTGGTTCGGATTGGGCAGTCGCCAGGTTGAGCGTTGGCTCCTTTCCTCCAGCCGGGCCGATGTCACCGAGGTCGTTGCCGCGGACCATGGCGCGCAGCGTGTCCCAGATTTCACCGTCCCTGGTCAGCTTGTAGCAGAGGGCGTAGTTGTGGAGGGAATGCGGATCCGGGTTCCACGGAATCCAGACGGGCGTGTTCGGCTTGCCTGCTTTCTCGTCGTTCTTCCTGTCGCGCTCGGCGAGGTCGGTGCCGTCGAAGAGGACATTTTTCATCAGGTTTTTCTCCGGGTCATAGGCCAGCCTGGCGTGCGACTTGAGGTGCTTGAGCATCCTCTCGCGGTAGAATTTCCCTTTCTCCTCACCGAGTGCTTCGGCGATGCGCAACAAGGCACCGCCGCCGACGCCAACCACGCCGAGCGAGCCCCGCGTGAGAAGCGCGTACTCAGGCACGGGCTCTTCTTGGGAGCCAAACTCGCGCAGCATGGTGTGGTGCCACGGGGGGAGGCCGCTTTGGGCAGGCGCACTGTCGGAGTAGCGGGCGAAAAGGCGCTGTGCCCAATAGAGCGGGCGGTCGTCTTTGTTGAGAATGCCGAGCTGTGCGCCCGCCCAGATGATGTCGCCTCCCGAGTCGAAGAAGGTGAGGTTGCCCGACACGATCCCCACGACCGGCTCGGTCCTGGGGCGGTCCCAGAGCACGGCCTCATTGAGTTCTTTCACGTAGCTACCGTGGCGGGTGAAGTTCATGAATCCCCAGTCCTGGATGTGGGAACTCCAGTGCGCCGACAGCATTCGGCGGGTCGCGTTGGGATCGGCCTCCCAGAAAAGCGGATAGTAGGGGTGGTCTCCTTTGACCTCGTGCCCGCTGCCGCCGCGCGGCCAGCCGTCGCCGTCGTAGTCGTCCATCACCAGATTGATCCAGCGGTGGTGCCCCATCGAAAGCAGTCCGTTGGGCTGCGCGTAGTGCGCGAAGTGGTAGCGCAGGCCTTCCTTGTAAAACTCCTTGTACTTCGGGTCGCCGGTGAGGTTGCTGATCCCGACGAGGAATCGCTGCAGGTTCCCCTGGTAGGCGAGGTTCGATGCGATCGCCGGCTGGTAGGACACTCTCTGCCGGGGGCCAGGCCCGCCTACGCGGGTGATGTATTCCTGCTCAGGTGCTCTGAGTGTATCAACCTCAAGGTAGTTCGGGATCAGCGGCGTTTCCTTTTCTCCATAGACGTCGCGGCCGTGCTTAAGAATCGTTTCGGCGTAATTCACCAAGCCGTCCATCCGTTCTTTGTCGGTCGGCGGCGCGGCTGCGACCGCATTCCCGATAGTGGTGGTGGAGAGCAATGCGGCGGCGACAGTCAACCGAAGGAGTCGATGCGCTTGAGAGAATCGTCCGTGGGTTGGTTCAGTGTGGGATCGCAGTGGTGTCATGAGAGTTGCGGCTTCCGGGGTAAAAAATTGAAAAATTGCATCCTGACTGACGATCACGCGAGGATGCCGGTGATCGGGTCCGCGCCGGTGACGCCGACGAGCTTTTGATCAAGGCCGCCGTGTAAATAGGTGAGATGGTTCGGATCGAGCCCCATCTGATGCAGGATGGTGGCGTGCAGGTCGCGGATATGGTGCCTTTTCTCAACGGCCACCATGCCCAGTTCGTCGGTCGCGCCATAGCTGGTGCCGCCTTTCACGCCTCCTCCGGCGAGGAAATAGGTGAAGCCTTTGGCATTGTGGTCGCGCCCGAATTTTTCGCCCTCGCCTGATGCGGTCCGTCCAAACTCGCCGCCCCAGACGACGAACGTTTCTTCCAGCAGTCCGCGCTGTTCCAGATCCGCGAGCAGAGCCGAGATCGGTTTGTCGATCTCCGGACAGTGAATGGCGAGGTTTTCCTCGACTCCCTCGTGGGCATCCCAGTTCTGCTGCTGGTGCCCGCCGCCATGATAGATCTGGATGAAGCGGACGCCGCGTTCGACGAGGCGCCGCGCGATCAGGCATTGCCGACCAAAAGGCGCAGGCCCCAGTGCGAGGGGGTGGTTGGTTTTCGGATCATTCAGGCCATACATTTCCCTGGTGGCCTCAGTTTCCTGGGAGAGATCGAGAGCCTCCGGCGCGGACCTTTGGAGCTGGAAGGCGAGTTCGTAGCTGGCGATGCGGGCCTGAAGCTCCGAGTAGCCGGGGTGCGCTGCGAGGTGGGCGGAATTGAAATCGTTCGCCGTCGATATCAGGTCGCGCTGCATGTCGGCCGGGTAATCGGATGAGGAGTCGAGGTCCAGGACGGCCTGGCCAGTGGAGCGCAGCACGGTGCCCTGATAGGTCGCCGGCATGAATCCGCTGGACCAGTTGGCTTCACCACTGATGGGCCCGCCGCGCTGATCCAGCATCACCACGTATCCAGGCAAGTTCTGGTTCAGGGTGCCCAGGCCGTAATCGATCCACGAGCCGATGGAGGGAGAACCCTGGATGATGCGCCCGCTATTCATCTGAATCATGGCCGCTCCGTGGAAGGGGGAGTCGGCAAAAAGTGATTTGATCACCGCCAGCTTGTCCGCGTGTTTGGCGAGATGCGGCAAAGCGTCGGAGACCCAGAGTCCTGACTTTCCATGCTGGGCCCACTGGCGCTTGCTTCCAAGCAGCTTTTTCTGGCTCCCTTTCTCCATGGCAGTCTTGCCGTCGTTCTTTTGCAATTCCGGCTTGTAGTCGAACAGGTCCATTTGCGACGGCCCGCCATACATGAAGAGGAAGATGCAGGATTTCACCTTCCCCGGCAGCTTCGGGGGCTTCGGGGCGAGGGCCGACTGAGGCGCAGCGGCCCGGGCAGAGCCATCGCCCTGGAGCAGTCCCGAGAGGGCCACGCCTGCGAAACCTGCGCCGGCCTGCCATAGGAATTCCCGCCGCGTGCCAGCGCAGCGGGGATGCGCGGATCGGATGGCCGGATGACGCGACTTCATGGGGCGGTGCTTATTGGATGTAAACGAATTCGTTGAGATTGAAAATGAGCAGGCAAAGCGACTGCAAGGCGCTGCGTGCCGGCTCCGGGTTTCCGGCTGGCACGGTGATCGGCGATGCGTTGTCCGGGGGGTGAAGCGTCAGCGACTCCACCCTCAGAGAGCCGCCCCAGACGCGCACGCCCACTTTGGTCCCGCTCTCCATGGTCCCGCTCTCGAGCGGTTTGGCATCGGTCGCTTCCAGCACCGGAGTGGCCCCGCCGCGGAGAAATACGCGGATGGTGCCGCCGCTGAACTCCACGCGCAGAGGAATTACCTCGCCTGCGGGAATCTTCACCTCCGCCACACTCAGAGTTTCCGGCCCGTCGGCATGACGACGCAGCGAAATCTGCTCACGGAGGCGATTGATCTGAATTTCATAGCCGCGTGACTCATCCTTCGCGGCCGAGGCCCGGAAGAGAAGACTGCCGAGTTCCGTCTCTCCCGGGAGCGACACGACCGCCTCAATGGCTCCGTCTTTCAAATCCGCTCCCTCCCACAATGCGAAGGGCCCGCGCTCACGGTCCACCGCCTGGGTGCCATTATAATCCCCACCCCAATGGCCACGATGATAGCTCCAGCCGGCGGAAGGCCCGATCATGAATCGCGCCGGCGGCAAAACCTTAGAGTATTCGGTAGCCAATGCTTCCGACACATCCGGCTTGAAGGTCATGCGCGATTTCAGCGCCGTGAACGCCTTCGTCTGCCGGTCGAGCAATTGTTCCCCGGTCTTCAACTCCTGCGGCGACGGATCGCGGTTCAGCGCCAGTTGCCACGCGCGTTTTATCTGGGCTTCCGGCTTATCGCCAGCCTCCCGCACGAGGCGGTCGGCAAGGGCCGCCGCCTTCTTGTGCATGAACGCATTGTTGAGCAAGATCAGCGCCTGCGGGGCGACGGTGGTCGTGGCCCGTTCCGTCAGGGGAGAGGTCGTGTTGCTGTAGTCAAGGCTCTGGAGCAGTGGAACGGCCATCGAGCGGCGAACGACCGCGTAAACACTTCGGCGGTTTTGTTCCTCCTCGCTGGAAGCATCCCAGTCCAACCCCGGCCGGGATTGACCCGCGAGAACTTCACCACTGAGATGGGGAAAGAATCCGCGTCCTCCCATCGCCGGATTCAGGGTCCCCGAGACGTGCAGCACGGAATCGCGAATCGCTTCGGCCTCCAGCCGGCGCAGTTCCTGACGCCAGAGCCAATCATTGCCGGGATCAGCGGCCTGAGCTTCCGGCCGGTCTGCGACAGAGGACTGCCGGTAAGTTTGCGAGAGCATGATCAGGCGGTGCAGTTGCTTCACCGACCATCCGGAATCGATGAAGGCCGCGGCCATCATGTCCAGCAGTTCAGGGTGCGTCGGCGGCGCGCCGCCACGGCCAAAGTCGGATGTCGTCCTGACAATCCCTTTTTCAAAGTGGTGCTTCCAGACCCGGTTCACCATCACGCGGGCCGTGAGCGGGTTTTTGGGACTCGCAATCCACGAAGCCAGGGCAAGGCGGCGGCCGCTGCTGGCACCGCCCGGGACAGGCGTGATGACAGGAGTTTCCGTGCTCAGAACGGCGGGCAGCGCGGGTGCCACTTCCGGTCCTTCGGAACGTGGATTGCCGCGAATGTGAATACAGGTGCGCGAAATATCGGTGCCGGCCTCGCGGACGGCCAGGGCCCATTCCTTCGCGGGATCACTTTTGCTGACGTGTGGAGGAGGTGCCAGCGGGGCAAATCCCGCCGCCTTCTCATTCGGATCAACGCTGTCGAAGTACCGGACACCGCGGAAAAACGCGAGCATGGAATAGTAGTCCTTCTGCGATATCGGATCGAGCTTGTGATCGTGACAGCGTGCGCAGCCGATGGTGAGTCCGAGAAAGGCTCCGGTGGTGGTGGTGAGAATGTCATCCAGCCCGTCATACTCGGCGCGGATCTTGTCGGCCACATTCGCGTCCCATAAGCCGAGGCGCTGAAAGCCTGTGGCCACCACGGAGTCCGCCGTGGCATCCGGCATTTCATCCCCGGCCAGTTGCTCCATGACGAAGCGGTCGTAGGGCTTGTCCTCGTTGAAGGCCTTGATGACGTAGTCGCGGTATCGCCATGCCAGCTTCTTTTCCTGGTCGAATTCATAGCCGTGGCTTTGGGCAAACCGGGCGATGTCGAGCCAGTGCCGGCCCCAGCGTTCGCCATACGCGGGCAGAGCCAGCAGACGGTCGATCAGCTGCGCATAGCTGTCAGGATGCGTGTCCTGCTCGAACGCGGCGACTTCCTCCGGTGTCGGAGGAAGCCCAGTCAGATCAAAAGTAGCCCGGCGAATGAATTCCCGCTTCCCGGCAGGGGGATTCATCGTGAGCCCCTTCGCGGCCAGCTTCGCGGCGATGAAATGATCGATCCGATTGGTCCCGTCTGCCTTTTCCCCCGGCAGGCGCTGGAGCGGCTGAAACGCCCAGTACACACGATCCGAATCTTTAACCTGGAAGTCAATTTCGGTGGCCCCGCTTACTGTAACAAGCAGAGCGATCCAGCCGGTCAGGCAGATTAGAGTACGGATCAGGATCATTTTACGGCCCAAAGTCTCCAAAGATACGCAGAACAAAAATGATGGGTTACCCAGTACAGCCTGCATCAGTGCTCATGAGGTCAGGAGTGGCGTCCCTCCGGCAGCCACAGAGGCAAAGAATAAACGGGGAAATAAGGGGATTTGAACAGTTCTTGAATATCGTGCAGCGGCCACATTTATGGAGTCTGGGCATAATGCTGGAAAACCAAGGCTGAAACCACTTATGTTTTCAAGCGTAATCGCCACCGGTCCCGCGGAGTCCCTGCAGTCAACATGCGCTAAAATCAGCCTTCCGCGGGCCTCAATTCCACCGCTGGCCAGATCATCCTGCCGATCAACATTCTTACGGGGGAAGTTGCAGGAATCGACACATCGCGAACGCATCATATTGCGGCTGAGAGGCCTTCCGAAAGGCGGCCTGCTGCCCGGTTTTGGGTTCGGCGCTCACCTCCCGGCCAGTGCGGTCACGAAGGGGTGTTAGCCCGCAAGCGTCAGTTCTATGGTTCCCTCTAGGTTGACTGGCCGCTCCGTTACTCATTGCCCCCATATGTCCGGAAGTAAGAATCCTATAGGAAAGCGAGTTCTGACCCTCGCCGCCGGAGGGCTCATTGGCTTCTTCTCACACACCAATGAGGCGGTGGAAGACCAAAAGGATCTGGCGAGCGCGCATCCGCGGCCCTCATAGCGCCGGGTACTTGGATGAATCTAACTCAATGATTTTTTGTGTGTTTCGTGACTTTCGTGGTTCCAAGGTCCCTTTTTGGGGTGAACGATTCGGGCGATCAGCAGTGCGGCCGGGCCGACGATTCCGCCTCTTCCGGCGGTTGCGGCGGACGCTGCAAACGTCGTGAGAATTGGCCGGTTTGAAAATCGTCATACCCTAGCCCCCCACCATTGATGGCGAAGTGCCCAACGCCGGTGCCGCCAGATTTGGAAGTAGAGAAGAAGAGTTCTTGATGTGAATGACTGAGAAGAAAACCGGGTGAAATCCACGGTTTTCAAACCGCCCAATTCGCACGGTTTCAGGATCGGCCATGGCAGCGGCACCAACGCGAGCCTCTCTTTAGCGCCCTGGTAAAACCATGATGGGCAAAGTTTTATGGATTTACTGAGTTCCCTTGCGGTCAGTGCGGGTGGAGTCATTAGCGGGATCCGGATCGGGGAGTGAGGGGGTCTGCCTACCACGCATCGCATTTCGCCAGCGCGAGCAGGGGATAGCAGGCGCCGCTGTAAGTGATGTAGTGCTGCTTGTCGGTGTTGAGCGATCTCGTCCACCAGCGGCCCGATTCGCGTTGGTTCGACTTGATCCAAGCCACGGCCTTGACGATGCGCGGGTCCGTCTTGGGCACGCCCGCCTCGCGCAGCGCCAGCACCGCCAGCCCAGTGGCGTGGCCGTCGCTCGGGGGGTCGGCAAACTCCGGCTCGGCGCGAAGTTTTCCCGCGCGATTGCCGCCGCCCCAGGATTCCGGCGTGCCTAGCGCGCGCAAGGCCCAGCCGCTATCGGCCCGCTGGAGCGAGAAGACGCGGTCGATGATCTCCATCCGGCGCGCTTCGAGCAGCAAACTCGGTGACCGCGCGGCGGCCCAGAGGAGAAGCAGGCTTTCATAATCGTTGGCCGGCTTGGTCGATGTCAGGTAGCTCTTCAGTTTTTCGTGGCGCTTTGTTAGAGGCGAATCGGCCGGCAAGGACGCCAACCAACCCGGCGCGGTGGCGGCGGCCATCGCGGCCACGGTCGCGCCATGGAAATGGCTCGATTCCAACGGCGGCCAGCAGTCGAGATTGCGGAAGGAGCCGTCTTCGGATTGCACGTCGAACATCAATTCCAGGGCCGCCTTGGTTTCCTCGGAAAGCGTTTTCGCGACATGCGAGTCCCATTCCGCCAGACCAGCAGCAACGTAGGCGACTTGGGTCGGCTTGAGGCCCTCGCGAAGCTTGGCCCGGTCTTCCTTTTTCATTTCAGCGAGCTGCTCGACGAAGAAGACCCGCATATCCGGCGCAGGCGGCCCTACCAAAGCCGTCAAGGCCGGACGCGTGAGCATGTAGCAGCCGTTGGTGTGGCAACTGACGCAATCCCGTTTCTCCGTCCAGGCTTTGGCGCCGCGCTCCAGATAATCGACCGCTCGCTCCGCCGAAAAAGCAGGCCGAATGGGCTCATCGGCGGAAGCGGCGGGAACGATGATGTCTTCGAAAGCGTATTGCGGTTCCTGAGGCTTGTCCTCGGCGCGCAAACTGGCGGCCAAACCAATCGTCAGGACCATCGCGGTGAGAGTTCGGCGTGTCATGGGGGCAAGGCTACGGCCAGAGCCTGGTCGCGAGCAAGACCGTTCCTGAAAGGAATTTGCTTTTCGCGGGTCGCGTCATTGCCCGGATCCGGAACGGGGAGAGAGGGGGTCTTTTCGATGTTGTATCCTGCCGGGCCTGAGAGTGGCTCGCGGAAGGAATCGCTCAGCATGATTTCCCGAATGAGTGACTTCAGAAACAGTCTTCACCGTAGGAGTCGTCGAAGGCGAATTCCCCAAAGGCGTCCCCTTGCTCGTTGTTGGCCGCCTTGGCGAAATCAGCGCGATCGCAATGCCTCCGGCATTGCCAAAAGTATCGAAGAACTCCGATTCCCTCAGCGCCAACCCCTCTCCGTCTCAGCCGCTACGGCATGCTACTGCTTCGTGGCCTCCTTGGTCACTGCCGGCACGGCCGGGATGGTGAGGGGAAACGCACCGGCGGTGGGGGCGATGGGGGTGTCACGCACGATCTGCATCTGCTCTGGAGTGAGGTCCGCGGCGGTGAGGGCGGTTTCTGCGGCAGCCGCGTCGGTCTTTTGCCATGCCTGGAAGGCCTGGACCGTCGCGACGACACGTTTGTCAGGATTTTCGATGGTTCCGGCCCAGGCCATAGCGCTTTCCGGATCCTTTTGCGCCGCGATGCCGACAAAGGAAAGCCTGGCGTCATCGAGGTGCGGACCCTGCGGCTGTTCACTGAGCCAGGTTCCAGCGGCATTGGTATCCAACGCGGCCCATGAGGCGATGACCTGCAGGTAGCGCTGCGGTTTCTGCTCGTCTGTGGCGCCATCAAGGAGGAAGTCCGCCCCTTTTTTGGGTTCGCTCATCATCAACATGGGGCCCATGGCTTCCCGCAGGTTGCCCTGCTCTGCGGCGGGCCGCGACTTGACCCAGTCCAGGGCTTCGTCCGGAGCCATCATGGCCCACTGGCCCAGCATCGCCTGTCTGGCCTGGGTGCGCTCGGCTGTATCCGGCAGAGCGTCCACCTGCGCGAGGATGGCGGAGCGTTTTTCCTCATCGAAAAGGGACGCCTGAAACATCCCCGCGAGCGCCATCTGCCGGCCGGCACCATCCAGCTCCTCCAGGCGCCGGAATGCCTGCGCCGGATCCTGCGCCGCCATCTGGGAAAAGAGAGAGGCGAGTACCATGTTTCCGCCCATCGTGCCGCTTTTGTCGTCTTCCGGCTGCGCTTTGTACCAAGCCCACACAGCATCCGGGTCTTTCTCGGCCCAGGCAGCGGCCACCGATAATTTCGCCATCTGCGCCATCATGCCGGCACCGGCGGGATGCTCCTCGGCGTACTGCATGGCGGCGGGAGCGTCGGTCTCCGCCCATTTTCCGAGCAGCGCCATCTGCAGCATCATGCGCTGCTGCTGGTCGCGCAGGCCCTCCACCTCAGCCAGTGCCGCAGGGATGTCCTCCGGGCGAATTTCATCGAGCAGGGCCATGGATTTCATCGTGCCCATGGGATTCATCATGGAGCCAGCGCGCATGGAGCCAGTGACTTTCGCAATGATCTGCTTCGCCGTCAGCGGCTTTGACGGGTTCGTGCCCGCGGGGCCAATGCTCGCGCCCCGTCTGCCGCCCGGGCTGTTGTCAGGCGTGGAAATGGCCCTCGCTCCGGCAGCGGATGCCCCCGCCTGCACCGCGGCCAGGCTGGAGGTGGTCTGATGTTTCCCTGCATACCATGCGGCGATAAGGCTGGCCGCCCAGAGGGTGCCGGCGGCGGTCAATGATGTGGCGTTGAGTTTCATATCAGGTTCTGTCTGGGTTTATGGCTTCGTTGAGAAAGCAGTGAAGGGGGGCTGCTGCGAAAAGGCGCTATCTGGCGGCTCCGGAGAATCGGGTGAACAGGGTGTTTCCGCGGTAGAGGCTGGAGCTCCGCTGGATCCAGCGGCGGTGCAGCCAACAGGATATCGGAAGGAGCAAGGCGGCCATCAACGCAAGCTGCACGGTGGACGGCGAGTATGCCCCGGGGAGGCGTCCTGCCAGGATCGCCAGCGACGTCCCGAGCATGAGGGTTCCCATCATCACCGGTAAGCGGGGCCAGCGGAGGATCACGGCCTGCGCGATGCTGATCAGACCGCCGGAGAAGAGGACCGGCGCCAATTCCTCCGGCCCCACGGAGAACTGCCGGCGGATCAGGGAATTCACCAGAAGCAAGCAGAGCGAAACATTCAGCAGGGCGAGAAAGGGACGCAGGGCGGTCGAGCAGGCCAGTGAGGTGAGACTGAACGGCAGCGCCCGGACCCCGCGGAGAGTGCTCGCGAAGAAGGTCATCAGCGGCATCGCAATCATGGCAAACAGGATGCCCAGTTCCTCCATGGGAAGCCTCGTTCCCTCGGACTTTGCGCCTATGCCCTGGTTCATGGCCAGCATGATGCCGGCAAAAAGAAGCGCAATGAGCGAGAAAACCCACTGCATCCGCAGTTCCATTTCCAGCCAGGCTCGCATGAGGGAGGTCCGCCCCAGCAGCACAGGCCGGAGCGGGCCCGCCGGTGCGGTGGTCCCTTTCGAAATGGCGCGGGAGCGATCCTCCACGATTTCCCCGGCGCGGAACCAGGATGCCACACTGAGGGCCGCCATCACCATCATGACTAGTGCTTCGGGGACTCCGATTTCCGCCTTCGACACCGGAGCGAGGACGGTGGCGAAGATGGTCCCGAAAACAGACAACCCCCAAAGCATGCCGAACACGGCATCGCGGATCTGTCCGGCAAAAGTCCGCGCCGGCCGCACAGGCAGGCTGGAAAGAAGATACAGCATCGTACCGGCCACAAGCGGAGAAAAGATGGCGTGCAGCAGAAGACTGGCGGGATCGACGGGAAGGCGGAAGACGAGCGCTGCGGCAGCCCCGAGCAGCATAGCCACCCAATGAATCGCCACAGGGATTCCCACGACCGAAAACCAAATGCCGCGGGTGATGGCAGCGCGCGCCTGCGGCACGGCCAGGTGCGCCCGCACCGCTCCCCGGATCAGTTCCCATGACATGGCCATGGCCGCCATCATCTCCAGGTGGATCCGTGCCCGGGGTTGGTCCCCATGCCAGATCCAGGCGATGGCGGTGCCGGCACACTGAGCCACCAGCAGCCAGCGCCAGCGACGGATGAAGTCGAGAGTCAGGGCATTCATGCGGCCTCCTTTTTCTGCGAGGTGATAGCCAGGAAGATCTCCTCCAGAGGCAGCTCTGTCTGCGAATGGACACAGACGCCGCGCGCCTCCAGCGTGCCCACGGGGTGCATCTCCAAATCCACCACCGCGAGTGTGCGCCCCGCCTGAATCCGCCGCACGTGAAAGCCTGACATCGCAGGAAGCATGCCGCCGGCCGACAGGGAATACTCCAGCATGCGGTGCCGCGCGACGAGGTCCGCAGTCGCTCCCTCACACACCAGACTCCCCTCTGCGAGGATACCGATGTGATCGGCAAAGCGCTCCAGGTCCGACAACTGATGGGAGGAGATGAGCACCGTGTGCGATTCATCCTGCACCAGGCGCAGCAGTTCGCCGAAAAGAATCTGGCGCGACTCGGGATCCAGTCCTGTGCCCGGCTCATCCAGCACGAGGATCTGCGGCTTCGGACAGAGGGCGAGCAGCAGCGAGAGCTTGGTGCGCGCCCCAAATGACAGCGCAGCGATCTTTTCCTCCGGATGGAGCCGGAACAGTCCCAGCAGCCGCAGGCACAACGCCGCATCCCACTCCGGATAGAAGCTCGACACAAAGCGGACGGCCCGGCCCACCGTGCCCCAGGCCGCAAAAGTCGTGTCAGGGCTCGAATAGGTGACCACGCGCTTCATCGCCACTTCGTCGCGTTCGTTATCAAATCCCGCCGCACTTATAGTCCCGGCATCGCGACCGCCCATACCGAAGATGAGATCGAGCGTGGTGGATTTCCCTGATCCGTTCGGCCCGATCAGACCGTAAATGGCGCCGGTGGGCACCGTGAGATCCAGTGGCCCGAGGGCAAAGCGGGTGAAGGTTTTGCGGAGGCCGCGGATTTGGATAGCCGGTGCATTCATGGCTTGAGGGTTTGGTTGAGTGTCTCCAGAAAAAACTTCGGCAGATCCTGCGGCGAAATCCCTGCCTCCCCCGCCTCGCGCGCCGCCTCGCCAATCAGTTCCCGTGCCCGCGCCAACTGGCTCCCCCGGCTGCGCTCCGGCCCGCGCTCCGCCACAAACGTGCCCAGCCCCTGCCGCCGGTAGATGATGCCCGCCTTCTCCAACTCCTCGTACGCCCGCTTCACCGTGATCACACTCACCATCAGGTCCGACGCCAACTGGCGGAAAGAAGGAAGCGCCGTGCCAGGCACCAGCCGGCCTTCGCTGATCTCGCGTTTCACCCCAGCGATAATCTGGTCATACAGCGCCCCGGCCGCCGCTGGTGAGATCGGAGGGAGCGAAAATTCTCGTGGCTGGTCCGGCATGAGGTATGCCTACTGTGTATACTGTGAATGCACAGCAGTCAAGGCCATTTTAAAAAATCCCGCCACCCACACGTGCTGAACATCTTCCGGCCGGATCACCGAGGGCGGAGGCATATTTTATGAAGGAACCGTCCCACCGTCGGGATCCTGCCCATCCTTACTATGCATCTCGCGGGCCGAAGTTTGGTATCCTGCCGGGTCTCAGCGGGGCTCGCGAAAGGCGTCGCTCAGCAAGATTTCGCGAATGAGTGATGGGTCACGCTGTGATGCCCCATGATGATGCCGAGTTCGGGAACAGTTTGCACTCCCGGAGTCTCACGGACTGACTGACAGGCGCATGAAGCAATTACCCTCCGGTGACGCTCACACTGGCACTGCGGGGGTCATTGAGCCGGCCGCTTCATTGAGATCCTGGGATGAATATCCCAAGGGTCCGATTCAAACCCAGTGCTCCCCTCGTAGATATGGAGCTTTAGCTTCTTGGTGTCTACACCGGAGAACCTACCGGCTCCGGTTTTGGGGGCGTTCCCTTCAAAATAGACGCTTGTCAGCTTGGTGCAGTCTAAGAACGCCCATTCCCCGATACTGGTGACGCTGTTGCCAATCGTCACGCTCGTCAGCTCGGTGCAGCGAGCGAAGGCACTTTGCCCGATGCTGGTGACGTTTTTTGGAATCGTCAGGCTCGCCAGCCCGGTGCAGTAAGCGAACGCATTGTTCCCGATGCTGGTGACCGGTTTTTCGTTTATAGTGGCAGGAATGACGATGCTGCCTTTGGCTGATTCTGCATAGTCGATGATGGTTACACGATCCTCGTTTAGCTTGTAGGTGAAATCACCGAACTGTTGTTGTGCGATAACTTCGCCACCCCAAAGGGCAAGCAATGCCACCACATGAAACCTGAACCGGGACATGCGTGAGAATAGACGCGGCGTTCCACGGGACGGAGAGGTGGCGTTCATGATGGGCAACAAAGCAGCGGTCCCCTAAGCCATAATCTCGCTCAGCGTCTTGGTCCCGACCCCGATCGGGCGGTCGAGCGGAACGCCTGCGCAGGTGAGGATCGTCGTCAGCAGGTCACCTGCATTGCCATGAACGTCGGTCAGGAATTGTCCCGTCTTGAGCGAGCCGCCGCCGCGCCCGGCCAGGATGAAGGGCAGGTTGCGGCGGGAGTGATTGTTGCCGTCCTCCAGGCCGGAGCCCCACATCATGATGCAATTGTCGAGCAGCGTGCCGTCGCCTTCCCGGAGGCTGGCCATTTTTTTCACCATGTAGGCGAACTGGTCGATGTTGAACTTGGTGACGGCGGCGAGCTGCCGGACCATTTCGGGATCGTGATTGTGATGGGTCAGGCCGTGATGCCCCATGTTGATGCCGAGTTCGGGAAAAGTTTGCTCGCCCGTAACCTCGCCGATGTAGGTGCAGACGCGCGTGGTGTCGGTCTGGAAGGCGAGGACGTTGATGTCGCACATGACCTGCATGTATTCGCTGCGCTTGTCGCCTTCGGGAATGGTGATCTCAATCGCCGGGGAATCAGAGTCGTTGCGTTTGCGGGTGCTGACCCCGGCTTTTTCCAGGGCGGCTTCCTTCTGGCGGGATTCGATTGCGGCGATGCGGCGTTCGACGGATCGCACGCTCTCGAGGTATTCGTCCAATTTGTCCTGATCGTGCAGCGACAGTTTTTTGCGCAGGTCGAGGGCCCCGCCCATGACGAGATCCAGCATCTGGCGATCCAGCGATTCCGCCGACGTGGATTCCCCGAAAAGGCGCTTGAGTGCGTTGCGCGGATTGATCTCGGCGGGGAGGGCCTGAGTGGGGGTGCGGAAGCTGCAGTGTGACGAGTAGGCATTATTGAGGCCATTCTGGCCCACTCCCCCACCGCCCGCCTGCGGCATCGTAGCAATCTCCAGAGACGGTAGAAAAGTGGTGGTGCCGATGTGGTTGGCGGCAATCTGGTCGGCAGAGATGGCGATGTTGACCCGGTCACGGGTCGCCGAGTCCGGCAGACTCGCGGTGAGCCAGGTGGACAGCTCAAGCATGTGCGGGGCGTCGAAGTGGGGGGCGTACCGAATGCCCGCAATGCCCTTCATCATGAGACATTGGTCGAGCACCGGACGCAGCGACTCCAGCGCGGGCGGGGGTGCTGAGAGGAAACTCTCCGGTGACGTGGGCCAGAATTCATTCACGACGACACCGTGGGGCATGTACATGAAACCGATGCGCACCGGCGGCTTGAAGGGCTTGTCCGCGGCGGTGGACGCCCAGCCCATCGATTCCAGAAACGGCAGCGCGAGCGTGGCACTGGTTCCTTTCAGGAAATTGCGGCGATCCATCTTGAACTTCTGTCTCATGGTTTACTTCTGAATGCGGCGGTGCATGAAGGGGTAGCTCGTCACGATTTCGCTGACGAGGGTGTGCATGCGGTAATCATCCAGTTTAATGTTTTCCATCAGGTTATCCACCACGATTTCGTCGTAACCTTCAAGCCGCCGACAGAGGGCAAAGGCCAGCATTTTCTCGGTCAGGTTGCGGGCAAGATCACCTTTTCGCGCGGCGAGGATGGCTTTCAGTTCCCGGGGTGACGCGAACTTTTCTCCGCCCGGAAGTTCGGCTGCCGCGTCGATCACGCCTCCCGTGTCGTCCCGCTCGCGCCAGCGACCGATGGCATCGAAATTTTCGAGACCGAAGCCGATAGGATCGAGGAGCTTGTGGCAGTTGGCGCACGCGACATCCGCCTGATGCAGTGCCGTGCGCTGGCGGAGGGTCAGTTTTTCCACGTCCTTTGGATTCTGGCTCTCGAGTTCTGGCACATTCGGCGGGGCCGGGGGCACATGCTCCCCGAGCAACTGTTCGAGGACCCACACGCCGCGTTTCACGAGGCTCGTTCGATTGGGGTGGGAGGTCGCCGCCAGCACGGCCGACATCCCCAGAACGCCGCCCCGGTTGGCATCCGTCAGGGCGACCTTGCGCATTTCCGGCCCGGTGACAGCTGATTGCAGCCCGTAGAAGGAAGCCAGCGTCTCATTGAGAAAGGTGTAATCGCTGTCGACGAAACGGACGACGCTCTGGTTTTCCCGCATGACGCTTTCGAAGAAAAGCCGGACCTCGTCGAGCATTGCCGCGCGCATCCCGGGGGTCATCTCCGGAAACTTGGCATCATCGAAAACCCTGTTCTTCAGTTCATGGAGCCGGAGCCACTGCATACCGAAGCCGTCGAACAGGGCTCGGGAGCGCGGATCGCCGAGCATCCGTGTCACCTGCTCCTTCAAGACCGCAGGATCGCGGAGTTTCCCGGCGTCCGCCAGAGCGGATAGCCCCGCGTCGGGCATGGTGGCCCAGAGGAAGTAGGACAGGCGGGACGCCAGTTGATAGTCGTCGAGAGGAACGATGGCCTGCCCGGCTTCCGGTTCACCGGCGGGCGTGATAAAGAGAAACTGGGGAGAAACGAGAACCGCCTTGAGCATCAGCAGGAGGGCATCCCGATATTCGCGGCCATTTTCGCGTGCCAGATCGAAGACCTGCAGCAGGAGTTCCACTTCCTCCTCTGAAGGAGGGCGGCGATAGGCCTGACGGGCCAGAGAACGGGCGGCCCCCCGCGCGGCCGCGCGCGGATCGGTCTCCGGTGCGGGCATGTCGCCAAAGAGCTGTTTCTGTACTTCCGGATTTAGGCTCCCAGGCAACAACGCATTGTTGGCGATCTCGAGATACTGCTCCGACTGCAGCGGGGAAAATCTGTTGAGATAGCCCTCGCCGGCGTCTTCGTCAGGCAAGGCTTCCGCGATTTTCGGATCGGCACCGAGGAGATCACGGAGCGTGTTGCCGAGTTCGATCTTGGTAAGGCGCCGGATGACAAACAGGCCGGGATCCTTCGGGCTGAGATACTTAATCTGGCTGATCGCGTCATGAAACTGCCGGCGCTCTTCGTCGGTCGGCAGCTTGTCCGCCTCCTCCGGCGGCATGTCGTGCGTCTTCACATGGGACAGCGCCTGTTTCCAGAGCCTCATTGCGGATGCGCTGGCGGGATTAGCGAGCGGCGTTTCCAAATTGAGGCCGGCCTTGCTCTTCTTGCTTCCGTGGCACTCGACGCAGTAGGTGTTCACAAAGGGGACCACGCCCTTCTCGAAGGCCAATTTGGCATCGCTCGACTCTGCCGGGCTGGACGTGGCAAGTAACAGCCCGCGGCCAGCAAGGAGCATGGCAAGAAGGCGGCGAGTCGTTCGAAGGGTCATGGAGGTGTTAAAGTGTATCGAGCGCGCCGTTACTCTGGGATTTGCTCAATCGGATTCCACACCTTCGCGAAGCCAAACCCCTCGAAGTCCTTCGCGTTGGCTGTAGCGAATTCGGTGACGGCGAAGGCGCGAAGGGCCAGGGCGGTGCGGGTGTCATAGATGCGGCGGCGAGCAGTGCCGGGCGCGGCGGCGCGTTGCCACAGGTCGTTGTGGAGTTCGCGGCTGACGGGCGGGAATCCCAGGACTTTCCAGCGCGGGTGCTGGCGGTAGCTCTGGATGACAGCGACGGCTTCGGGGGCTGTAAGCGGTTTGGCGAGGACAGCTGGGTTTCTGAGCAAGAGATAGAATTCGGTGAGAATGAACTCGCTCAGAGCGACATCTTCACGCGCGGAGAGGGACTCGATGAACTGACGTGCTACGGTATGCTGTGGGCAGGCTTCGCTGTAGCAGTAGAGCAGGAGATTGGCGTCAATGGAGAGCATCGAGGTCAGGCGAGGCGAGGGTCACCGTCGGCAAAGGCGGCGTCGCGGAGTTGTTCAACGCTGAGACCTTTCCAGCCCACGCGGCTTGAGGTCGGCGGCGTCCAGACAGCGCCCGGGGCGGCATCGGCATCAGGATAGACTTGCAGCAACAACTCGGCCCCACGCCGGAAGGTCTCGGCGAGAGACCATTCGCGTTTTTTCGCAAAGGCGCGTAGTTCCCGAAACAACTGCTCAGGGACTTGAATTTGAGTTTTCGTCATCATGGAGATTTTACCGCTCCATTGAAATGATGTCAAACGACCGTTGCCGCACCTTTGCTTCCACTTCTGTCTCAGTCAGGCCTCAGCGAGGCTCCCGGAAGGCGTCGCTCAGCATGACTTCCCGAATGAGGGACTTCATCCTGAAGTTGTCGCCTTCTGTCTTTTTGATGATGGAATCGATGGCCAGGGTGTCTGCTGCGGTCAGTTCTCTGGAGAGAGCGAACCTGAGCAGATGCCCGGCGAAGGCGCGGGCGAAGCGTTTGTTTTCCTTTGCCAGCGAATCCTTGAATTCGACGACCCCGCTGAAGGGGTATTTCCGGAAGAGGGTGCCGCTGGGATCCACATCGCGGCCATTGTCATACTTTTCCCGCCAGCGGCCGGTGATGTCGAAGTTCTCCATGGCAAAGCCCAGCGGATCGAGCCGTGAGTGGCAGCCGGCGCAGTCGGGATTCTTGCGATGCTCGGCGAACTGCTCGCGAATGGTCAGGTCTTTCGCGGAATCATCCTCTTTCAACGGAGGGACGTCGTTGGGCGGGGGCGGAGGCGGATCATTGAGGATGACCTCGATGATCCATGAACCGCGGGCGATGGGGTGGGTGCGGTCCGGGCCCGAGGTCATGGTGGCCATGGCGGCATTGGTGAGGATACCGCCGTAGCGGGGATCGGTGGTGGGGACGCGCTCGAATGCGGGCGAGACGAGTTTATCCATGATTGAAACGTCGTATTTCTCCGTGGCTTCCTCCTGGGCTTTGCGGAGGTCGCGAGGTTTGGGAATCGCTTTGAGCGCCTGGACCGATTTCTCGATGACTTTGGTTAGGGACTCTTTTTGCCCAAGCTCCTCCGGAGTCATCGCCTCCGCGATCTGGCTGTCCGAGACGAAGGGATCGAAGGCAGCTTCGTTAGCGGTAAGAGCCCGATCGTAGAGGCGGGCATGGTCGATCGTGACGCGCAGGTGTTTTCCAGGAGCCGACGGGAGATGGCGGAGACCGAAGAGGACACTGCTTTCGTTCGCGGGAAATGTCACCGGATCCTTCCGGTAGGGACTGCCGTAGAGCTTCCCGTTCCGGTAAAGGGAAATGGTGCCGTCATCCGCATAGACCATGGTGAGACGCAAATTCTCCTGCGGCACCGTTTCCGGAAACGAATCCGCAAAATCCTCGGTGCGGACGAATCCGTTGCTGCCGGACATCCAGTGCCCTGTTTTCCGTTCGCCGAAGACAATGCTGTCGAACGTGTCGCGAGGCCCCTGAATGCCCATCAATCCGCCACCGGGTTCCTTCACGTCGTGAAGTTGGCACCACACCTCGAGCGTCTTTGCTTTGAGATCGACGGGAAGGCCGCCACTGCGAAGATAGGTGAAATTTTCGACGATGGCCATGCCTTTGTCATAGCGGATCGCCTCTATGTTTTGCAGATCCAGAGAGCCGATGGAATCTTTGAGACTGCCGTTGAAATTCCATTCCGCCATGGGCTTCAGATCAGCCGGATTCACCGCACCATGCTCCTGCCGGCGCGCGGTCAGCACCCTGGCCCGCACCAGTTCCATCAGCGTGTCCATGTCGGCCCGCTCTTTACTGAGGGTTGCCTCCTGGGATTTGCTCCGCTCGATATTGACGCGGTTTTCCTCTTCGACCGCGGCGGGATCCACCACCGGCGGCTGAAGGTTGGACGTGTACCATGTGCGCAGAAAATCACTCTGATACAGGAACTCAGGTTTGATCAGCTCGACGATGGGCCGGTTTTCCACAAATGCGGCATCGAAGAGCAGCAGAGGCTCCAGCACCATCTGAGTGCCTGCATTATTCTTGCGGTCCCGCTGGAAAAGGCGTGCTTTGGCAGGGTCGGGAGTGGCCGAGAGGACGTTTTCCAACCGCATCCACTGCGAGGGAAAGGTGTCGAGAAACCGCTCGATCCTGGCGTCCGCCATCATGCGGGTGATCGTCTTGTCCAATACTTCCGGCTGGGAGATTTCCCCGGATTCCGCCACTCGGAGGAGTTCCGCATCCGGACTGCTGCCCCATAGAAAGAAGGACAGCCGGGAAGCGAGTTCATACGGCTGATCGGGCGCCTCCTCCACATCGTATTTGTAGAGGAACATCGGCGAGGACAGGACAGCGGAGGCCAGCCTCTTCATGCTCGCCGTGAAGGACAGGCCGCGCTGGGTCTGGGCCACGGCGAAGTCGGTGTAGCGCATGAGGGTTCCGTCATCGACAGGTCGGCGGAAGGCCTGTTTTAAAAACGGCCCCAGCCGCTTGCTGATCTCTGCGCGCAGGTCCGGGCCGGCCGGCGGCTCTTTGAAGAAGTCATTCCAGAGGCCGACGTTCTGCTCATTGAAGTCCGGGCTGTCCACGATCGAGAGGCTCAACTTCAGAAAGCTGTCCAGCAGCAGCGGAGACAGCGTCAACTGATTTGCCTGGTTATCGAAACCGTGGGCGGCGCGCAGGTCTTTCGGGAACGGATTCACCCCCTGAAAGCCGGGATCCGGCCTGATGGAGCGACAGGTCACACTGACCTTGTCCGGCATCCGGTCGGCACGGAGATAGTCCGTCTCTCGGGTCATCATCTTTTCCGGCAGACTGAAAATGTCGCGCCGAAGCTGGAAAAGATCACGCACCACGTTGTTGTATTGATATCGAGTCAGCCGGTGCAGGGGTGCCTGCGGTTTGCTGCCGGTCGCTGGGTGATTCAGGAATCCTTTCAGGCTCGCGACCAGCTTGAGGCGCTTCGCTTCATCCAGGGCCGGCTCATCCTCCGGCGGCATGTCCCTGGAATCGATCACGGAAATAAGATCCTTGAGCAGTTCCGGTTGTTTGAGAAAATCCTCAGCGCGGGCCACCTCCTTGAGATTGACCTCACCTTTCACCTTTTCTCCGCCGTGGCACTTGATGCAGTGAGCCTCCAGGAGCGGCTTGACAAAGGTCTCATAATCCTCCGCCGCGCGACCCTCCAGCGCGGCACTCGCAAAGAACCACAACAGCAGGCCGCCGCGGGCAAATAAGTATCTGGCAAGCATAAAGAGTCGCTCAAGTCCAGAGATCCGAGATGACGCCGGAACTGTCGGCATACTGGTCAATATTCACATCCATCAGTTTGGCCAGAGTCAGCCACATGTTGGAGTTCATGGTGCCGCTCTGGCACTGGACGAAGCGCCCCTGCTTGATCTGGTTCTGGCAGGTGCCCGCCACGATCAGCGGCAGGTCGAAATATTGGTGCGTCGCCCCGTCGCCAAGTCCGGCGCCGTAGGTGACCAGTGAGTTTTCCAGCAGGCTGGTGCCGTCCGGTTCACGGATCTCCTTCATCCGCTGGAGGACGTAGGCGAACTGCTGCATATGGAAGACGTCTATTTTCTGCACATCCTTGTAGCCGTCGCCTCTTTGGTTGTGGGTCATGAGGTGGTGATTCACCGGCTTGTCGAAGACGCCCTCATACAGCATGGGATCCTCCCAGAGTTCCGGGCCCAGCATGAAGGTGCAGACGTTCGTGACTCCCATCTGCAGTCCAAGCAGCATCAGATCCGCCTGCAGCCGGATATACTCTCCCCGCGGCAGAATCTCGTCTTTCGGAATCCTCACATCCGCAGTGGTAATCAGTTTTTTCATCTTCCCGATCCGGACTTCCACATCGCGGATCATTTCCATGAAGCCACCGAGGGTTTCGCGGTCATCGCGGCTCAGCTTCTTGGAGAGCGAGTTGGCGTCGGCACGGATCAGGTCGGTGACCTCCGCGACATGAGGCCCGTAGTTGTCCATCGTGAACAAGCGGTCGTAGAGCTTCTGCGGGTCCTTGATCGATGGAGCAACAACACCCGGCCCATACCACGAGATGTTGTCGAAATACATGTCCAGCTTGCTCGACTTAAATCCGTTGCAACTGACCTCCAGAGTCTTCAAAACCGTCGAGCCTCCGATGTGATCGCCGATGATCTGGTCCAGCGTGCGTGCATTCAGAGAGAGGCGTTCATCGTGAGCCTGCTTGGGTGAGAGGCTCGTCAGGTAGCAGGAACTTGCCTGGGCATGCACATCCTGCCCATGCTTGATGCCCCGGTCGAGGCCAGTGACCAGTGTGATATCTCCAGCGTGAGGCGCGAGCGGTTGCATCGTCTGCGTCAACCGCAGCGGATAGATGCCCGGAACGTTTTTGAGCCGGTCCTTTTTCTTGAGTTTATCCGCGTCGAATCCTCCGACTGATACCGGCGCATCTCGGTTCTCCTCACCCGGGAAGAAGCAGCGCCTGACAAGCCCGTTAGGGGCATACATCATCACCAGCCGCCGGGCCGGCTTCGCGGACCCTGGCTGCGGGCTGCCGAATGCGCTCGTGAGCGAGTTCAGGAACGGCAGCGCCACGACGGCACCCGTGGTCTTTAGAAAATTTCTTCTTGGAACGATCATTAATCGTTAGCCATGGAAAGATGAGAGGTCATTTTGCCCAGGGAATTTGATGACTCGATTGATGAACAAGGATTGTTGATTTTTGATTGATGAAACGGCTCAGGTCCAGAGGTCCGAGATGACGCCGGAGCTGTCGGCATACTGGTCGATTTTCACATCCATCAGTTTGGCCAGAGTCAGCCACATGTTGGAGTTCAGAGTACCGCTCTGGCATTGGACGAAGCGCCCTTGCTTGATCCGCTTCTGGCCGGTGCCCGCCACGATGAGCGGCAGGTCGAAATACTGGTGCGTCGCCCCGTCGCCGAGACCCGCACCGTACGTGACCAGCGAGTTGTCCAGGAGGCTGGTGCCGTCCGGCTCCCGGATCTCCTTCATCCGCTGGAGGACGTAGGCATACTGCTGCATGTGGAAGACGTCTATCTTTTGCAATTCCTTGTAGCCGTCTCCTTTTTGGTTGTGGCTCAGGGTGTGGTGATTCACGGGCTTGTCGAAGACGCCCTCATACAACATGGGTGCCTCCCAGCGTTCGGGCCCCAGCATGAATGTGCACACGTTCGTGATTCCCATCTGTAGCCCAAGGAGCATCAGATCCGCCTGGAGCCGGATATACTCGCCCCGTGGCAGGATTTCGTCCTTGGGAATCCTCACATCGGAGGTGGCAATCAGGTTTTTCATCTTCTCGATCCGGACTTCCACATTGCGGATCATCTCCATGAAGCCACCGAGCGTTTCGCGGTCATCCCGGCCCAGCTTCTTCGAGAGCGAGTTGGCGTCGGCGAGGATCAGGTCCGTGACCTCCGCGACATGGGACCCGTAGCTGTCCACCATGAACAACCGGTCGTAGAGCTTCTTCGGGTCCTTGATGGATGGCGCAATGGCGCCCGGCCCATACCAGGAAATGTTGTCGAAATAGATGTCCTCCTTGCCCGACGTAAAACCATTGCAGCTGACTTCCAGTGTCTTGAAAACAGAGGAGCCTCCGATGTGATCGCCGATGATCTGGTCCAGCGTCCGTCCATTGGGATGCGGCATGCCTTTTTGTGCGGCCTGCGGCGGAGAGACGCTCGTCAGGTAGCAAGACGCTCCCTGGGCATGCACATCCTGTCCGTTCTTGTAGGTCCGGTCCAGGCCGGTGACCAGCGTAATGTCTTCAGCGTGGGGAGCCAGCGGCTGCATCGTCTGCGTCAACAGCAGCGGATAGATGCCCGGTTCGTTTTTGCGCCGTTTTTCGTTCTTGAATTTATCCGCGTCGAATCCTCCGACGAATCCAGGCAATTCCCCGTTCTCCTCACCCGGAAAGAAGCAGCGCCTGACGAGACCGTTCGGGGAATACATCATCAGCAGCCGCCGGGCCGGCTTCGCGGACACTGGCTGCGGGCTGCCGAATGCGGTCGTGAGCGAGTTCAGGAACGGCAGCGCCACGACGGCACCTGTGCTCTTCAGGAAACATCTTCTTGGGATGGCCATAGGATGTGAGGCCTGGCAAGGCAGGTGCCGGCTTGGGTAACGGAAAGGCGCCACCCACGGGTGTGTCAATTCCTCATTTCCGGGGATATGAAGCGGCCAGTCCCGGAGGCAGATCGTAAATTGACCCATTGAGATCATCCCGTCGTAGTCTGCGTCATGATCATTCGATCCACTGCCACCGCCGCCGAAGGAGGGCTGCGGCATGCACGGCGGTGACAAAGCACATAGAGCCGGTCGCCACCCACCGCCGGCGTACAGCCCGGGCCTTCCTTCGACTGAGGCACGCCCTCCAACCCCGGCCCCTGAGGTTCAATGAATCCCGGTCTCCAAAGGAATTTCCTCGCGATAATAAGAAAAATAGTATGTGTTGCTAGAGGCGGATAGACTGCCTGGGGACCACTGCGCGCCGGTAGAATCCGGACAATCACAATCACAATACAATATGAAGCAGGCCATGAAGCTGACTCATTTGATCGTCAGATCGATACATTTTGCGTCGATCTTTGTGGCGGCAGCGGCGACCAACGCGGCCACGGCAGGCAAGGGCAGCGGAAATGAACTCGTTGTCGTCAACGATGGACAGACGACGGCTGTTGTGATTGTCTCGCCAGATGCAGGACCGCACGAGAAGCTCGCGGCGGATGATTTGGTCAAGTATGCCGGCCAGATTTCGGGAGCTAAGCCAACTCTGGCGAACTCTGCAGAGGCCGTGAAGCAAGCGCTTGCAAGCAGTGGGCCGGTGCTGATCGTCGGACAGGAAGCGATCAAGGCTCGCCCGGCGCTGGCGCAGCGGATTGCGGCGGTACTGAAGAAAAATCCCAGGCTCAACACCGACGGCATTGGCATTATGCGCGAAGGCAACAAGGTCTTCATCGCGGGAAATAACGACGCGAGCCATTACTACGCCGTCGCCGAATTGCTGAAGCACTGGGGCTGCCGGTGGTATTTGCCCACGGGCTTTGGGGAGTGCATCCCGGATGACAAGACGCTGAAGGTCGGCGAGATCGACTTTGCCTATTCCTCCCCGTTCGAGATTCGGTCGTATTGGTTGTCCTGGAACGGCGTCGGGACCGGACAGCGGGAGTTTCAGCTCCGCAACATGATGCAGGTCGATCGAGTCGGCATGCCCAGCAGTGGGCATGCGCTGGGCGCCTACACCAACGACGCACCTGGCTCGAAAGGCACGTTCAACTTTCCGATCACGGCTCCGGAAACCGCCAGGCATGTTGCCGGCAAGGTCGAGAAGAATTTCGCGAACAACGAACACTTCTCGCTGGGCATGGAAGATGGCTTGTACGAGTCCGCATATCCCAGGGACCAGGAACTGATGAAGCTGCAGTTTGACAAGTATTTCATGCGGACGTCGGTCACCGATCCGATGCTGGAACTCTACAACAACGTCGCCAAAATCCTGCAGGACAAACATCCGCAAAGCAGGGCTCGCATCGGCTTCCTGGCTTACGCGAACATGACGCTGGCGCCCGTGCGAGACATGAAGGCCGAGCGTTCGTTGTGGTGCGAGCTGGCTCCGATCGACATCGATCCGATTCACGGCATGGATCACCCGGACTCGCCGCCGCGCCAGGAGTATCGGGACATGCTCCATAAATGGGCGAAGGTCATGGATGGTCGGGTGTCGATCTATGACTACGACCAGGGCATGCTGGTCTGGCGCGACATCCCGAATCCGTCGCATATGGCCTTCCGCCAGGACGTGAAGCACTATGCGCAAGCCGGGATTCTGGGAGTCAACACCGAAAGCCGTGGCGCGATCGCCACGGTGTTCCTGAATCTGTTCCTGCGCGGGCAGCTCATGTGGAACCCCGACGCCGACGTCGATGCGCTGCTCGCCGAGTTCTATCCCAAATTCTATGGACCGGCGGCCGAACCGATGCGGGCGTATTGGACTGCAATCTATGACGCCTGGGAAAACACGATCGTTACCGAGCACGAGTACTTCATCGCGCCGGCAATTTATACGCCTCAGGTGATGACAGTACTGGCGATGAAGATCGCCGAAGCTGAACTGGCCGTCGCACCGCTGACGTCCAAACCCGATCGTACGACCAACGAAGAACTTTACGTGCAACGAATCAAGTTCACGCGCAAGAGTTACGACATCCTGAACGGTTACATGTCGATGGCGAAGGCTGCCGCCACCGATGGCGACTACGCCAATGCCGCGCGGTCTGGAGACGCTGCATTGGCCGTGCGTGAAGCCCTGACGGACATGAATGGCACATTCACAACCTATCGCACGATCGGTGAAGGTGGTGCTCCGTGGTGGCCCGGCGAAGTCGAACAGTACAAGAAACTCGCGAAGCTGACCGACGGTGCGGACGGCCGGTTGATCAGCAAGCTGCCGATCGAGTGGGCGTTCCATCGCGACAACGACCACAGCGGGTTGACGAAGGGCTATCACACCGACAAGCCCGACCTGACCTACTGGAACGCCAACGCAGGAAAACTCAACCTCGACAACCGCAAGGACTACCCCACCAACCAATGGGAGCTGCTGAGAACCGACCTCTATGCCCAGGCCCAGGGGATTCGTCATCCGGATCGACAGAGCTATCTCGGTCATCTATGGTATCACACCGAGATCGATCTCGCGGCAGACAAGATTGCGGGACACCCGCACTTGATGTTCCCCGGTTTGTTCAATGAATGTTGGCTTTACATCAACGGGCAGGAGATCGCCCATCGTGAACAAGGCAGGTTGTATTGGCTGAACGATTACGCGTTCCAATGGGACGTTGACCTCACTGGTAAGTTGCAGCCCGGAAAAAACACCGTGGTCCTGCGAGCCAACTGTGAGCATCACTTCGGCGGCATTTTTCGCCGCCCGTTCCTGTACGAGCCGAGTCGATAGTCAGTTTTAGTTCTCTGAGAACCGCCCATCGAGTTGACGCAGCGAGGAACGTCTCTCGAGACGATGATCGACACGTGAAGCACTCGTTGAATCATTTGGGTCGAAAAAAGCGACTCTCCCTACCTCGAATACGGCGGGACGAGAGGGGTCTGCCCTCGAATACCCAAAATCAGGCCCAAAGCCCTCCAGGCTCCAATTTTCCTCATCCCCCCTTGACCTCACCCGCCAAGCCGCCTCAGACTGCCTTCAAAGGCCAAAAAAACTGCCATCTCGCCCCCTTCCTCCCCCTCCCTCCCCCTCCCCTGCACCCCCTCCAACCCCGGCCCCTGAGGCTCAATGAAACCCGGTCTCCAAAAGGAAATTCTAGCAATGAGGGCACTGTGGTTTCGTTCCCCGGCAATCATTCTGTGGCCAACGCATCGTCGGAACGGATGAAAACCGCCCTCTCCATCAGCCTTGTCCTGGCCTTGCTCGGCCCTGACGTTTCCGGTCAGGGCGCCGAGGGCGCCCCTTCCGTCGAGTCCAAGGCCAAGACCTGGTGGGCGTTTCAGCCGGTGAAGGACCCCGCCG
>JBJXFS010000118.1:0-3263 GCA_046155625.1 Verrucomicrobiales bacterium
CCGGTCCGCTGCCGGAAGCAGGCAAGTGGGTGAGGCTGGAAGTGCCCGCGGAGAAAATGGGGCTCGCCGCCGGAGCGAAAGTTGCCGGGTATGCCTTCACCGTCCATGGCGGCACCTGTTTCTTCGATAAAATGGGCGTCGCTGGCAGCGTGGATCCCGCCAGCGACCCCGCGCTTTCCTTCCTCGCATGGCGCAAGGCGCAGACGGGCAAGGACACCCCCGGCGCACCCGGCGACGTGAATGGCTGGCTCAAGGAAGGCCCGGAAAAAGAACGCAAGCCGGAGGAGGTGCAGAAAATGCGCGAATTCTATGTGCGCACCGTCTGCACCAGCACGCGCAGCCACTTTCAGGCGGAACTCGCCGAGCAGGCCGCGGCGAAGAAGGAACGCGACGACTACGATGCCACCGTGGCCTCCACCTTCGTCTGGAAAGACCTCGAGACACCGCGCGAGAGCTTTGTCATGATGCGCGGCGCCTACGACAAACCCGGCGAGAAAGTCGAGCCTGCCACCCCAGCCTTTCTCCCGGCGATGAAGAAAGAGGGCGAGCGCCGCGCCAACCGCATGGACCTGGCCAACTGGCTGGTGGCGCGCGAGAACCCGCTCACCGCGCGTGTCGCCGTGAACCGCTTCTGGCAGCAGATGTTTGGCGTGGGTCTCGTGAAGAGCAGTCACGACTTCGGCACCCAGGGCGACCTGCCGAGCCACGCGGATCTCCTCGACTGGCTCTCCGTCTGGTTTCAGGAAAACCAGTGGGACGTGAAGAAGCTCCTGCGTCTTATGGTCACCAGCAATGCCTTCCGCCAGCACAGCGCCGCGCCCGCCGACGCATGGACGGGCGACCCCGAAAACCGCTTCCTCGCCCGCGGCCCGCGCTTGCGGCTCGATGCCGAGCACCTGCGCGATCAGGCCCTCTTTGTCAGTGGCCTCATCAGTCTCCAGATGGGCGGCAAAGGCGTGAACCCCTACCAGCCGCCCAACATCTGGGAACCGGTCGGCTTTGCCGGCTCCAACACGCAAAACTACCGGCGCGACAACGGCCCCGGCCTCTACCGCCGCACGCTTTACACCTTCTTCAAGCGCACCGCCCCGCACCCAATCTTCGCCAACTTCGACGCGCCGAACCGCGAGCAATCCTGCATCCGCCGCGAGCGCAGCAACACGCCGCTCCAGGCCCTCCAACTGATGAACGATGTGCAGTTCTACGAAGCCGCCTGCGGCTTCGCCCGCCGCATGATCGCCGCCGGCGTCACACCGGAAGAGCGCATCGCCTTCGCCTTCCGCAGCATCCTCGCCCGCCAGCCGGCCCCGGAGGAAACCGCTGCCGCCATGGAACTCTACAACCGCCAACTCGCCAAATACCAGGCCGCCCCGGAAACGGCGAAGAAAGCCATCACCTTCGGCGAATCCAATCCGCCCCCCGGCATCGACGAGCCGGAACTGGCCGCATGGACCCTCATCGCCAACCTCATCCTCAACATGGACGAAGCCTCCGTCCGCAATTGATTTCACCCTCATGAATCCACTTTTCCAACACCAGATCCTTCAGACTCGCCGCCAGTTTTTCGGCACCACCGGCCTGCGCCTCGGCGGGCTGGCCATGCTTTCCATGCTGGGCCGGGAAACTGCCAAAGCCGTGGGCTCCACCGTCCATTCTGCCCTGCCAGGAATGCCGCATTATCCGGCAAAGGCAAAGGCCGTTATCTACCTGCATATGAACGGCGGTCCTCCGCAACTCGATCTCTGGGACTACAAACCCAATCTCAAGGATCAGTTCGACAAGGACCTGCCGAAGAGCTTTCTCGGCGAGCGCATCACCACCATGACCAGCGGGCAGGCCAAGTTTCCAGTCGCGCCTTCCATCTTCAAATTCGCGCAGCACGGTCAGTGCGGGCGCTGGGTCAGTGAATTGCTGCCCCATACCGCCAAAATCGTGGACGACATCGCCCTCATCAAAACCGTCCACACCCACGCCATCAATCACGACCCCGCGTGCACCTTCGTCATGACCGGCAGCGAAGTGCCCGGCAAGCCCAGCATGGGCTCGTGGGTCAGCTACGGGCTCGGCGCGGAGACCAACGACCTGCCCGCCTTCGTCGCCCTCATGCCCGCCGCCGCCAGTCCGGGACAAGCCCTCTTCAGCCGCATGTGGGGCTCCGGTTTTCTGCCCGGCAAGCACAACGGCGTCGTCCTTCGCCCCAGCGCGGATCCGGTCCTCTATCTTGAGAACCCGCCCGGCGTGGATCAAAGCGACCGCCGCGCCATGCTCGACGCGCTCGGAAAACTCAACGCCCGCGGCTTTCAGCAGTTCGGCGACCCCGACATCCAGACCCGCATTTCCCAGTATGAAATGGCCTACCGCCTCCAGTCCAGCGTGCCGGAACTAACCGACACGAGCAAGGAGTCGCAGGCCACCCTCGACCTCTACGGGCCCGATGTCAAAAAGCCCGGCTCCTACGCCTCCAGCGCGCTGCTCGCCCGCCGCCTGGTCGAGCGCGGCGTTCGCTTCGTCCAGATCATGCATCGCGGATGGGACACCCACGGCAATTTGCCCAACGATCTCCGCGTCCAGTGCCGCGATACTGATCAGGCCGTGGCCGCCCTCGTCATGGACCTCAAGCAGCGCGGCATGTTGAACGACGTGCTCGTCATCTGGGGCGGCGAATTCGGCCGCACCGTCTACAGCCAGGGCACGCTCACCCAAGACAACTACGGTCGCGACCACCACCCGCGCAACTTCTGCATGTGGCTCGCCGGCGGCGGCATCAAAGGCGGCGTCACCCTCGGTGAGACCGACGACTATTCCTACAACCCCGTCACCGATCCCGTTCACATCAACGAGATCAACGCCACCATCCTCCACTGCCTCGGCGTGGACCACGAGCGCTTCACCTTCAAATTCCAGGGCCTCGACCAGCGCCTCACCGGCGTGGAGCCGATGAAGGTCATCAAGCAAATCCTGGCCTGACCGCTCATCCCGAAAACGGCGTTTAGAGGAGACGGAGAGGTGCGTCCCGTCATGGGGAGGGCGGCAGAGAGCGCTCCTCGAAGCATTTTCCTGCCCCCCATTCGGCTGGGAGCATCCCAGCTCTTCGGGGCGGAACGCCCTCTCTGCAAAGGGGCTTTCGCCCAATAGAGCGGCAATGCTTGCCGAAGTCCCAGAATACCAACAAGTTCAGCTTAGGGCTGGTCGTCGAGAAATTTCCGCGCCGATCATGTTGTTTCCGAGAAGCGCGTAAGGTGCTGTCTGGAGGCGCCCGCAGG
>JBJXFS010000134.1:0-40968 GCA_046155625.1 Verrucomicrobiales bacterium
GGGACGACTGGGAGTGGCGGGCTAAGACCGCCATACTGACTCGAGCATTCGACTCAGACTGGTCGCTCGCTATGTCAAAACGTGTTCGTTTCCATGGCGGCCCCAGCCCGCCACTCCCAGTGAAACATTACCTTACAACCGTGCAAAAATCCGTCGTGGGAAGCATACCGCCCCCCGAGTTCGCACTTGACCCGCTCCCGTGGTGACCGTCATTGCTCCCACCTGCCGCCGAGTGGCTCCTGAAACGACATGATGCCCAGACGCGCGTTTTCGTTCCTTCTGTTATGCGCCTCCCTTGCCTTGTGGGTGGCGGGATCGACGCCCGCTCTCGCGCGCTCGTTCAACACGGTGGTCATCGACGCCGGGCATGGCGCCCACGACTTCGGGGCGAACCGCAGCGCCTTTTTCGAGAAACACATTGCCCTCGACATCTCCCGTCGTCTGGAACGGTTTCTCCGAAAAAATGGCGTTCGCACCGTAATGACCCGCTCCACCGACCGGTTTATTCCGCTCAACACCCGCGCCGACATTGGGAACCGAACCGGCCGCTGCGTCTTCGTCAGCGTGCACGTGAATGACGCCAGGCGCTCGAGCGCGTCGGGCATCGAGACATTCTACCACACCAGCGAGGGACAAAAGCTGGCCGCCTTGGTGCAGCGAGAAATCCTGCGCAATACCAAGCACGGCGGCAACCGAGGTGTCAAATTCGCGCGTTTCAAAGTCCTTCGCTCCTCCACCAAACCCGCCATCCTGGTCGAAACCGGCTTCGCTTCGAACCGCGAAGACCAGCAACGCCTCCGCGATCCCCGGTACCGCGAGGCGATCGCCCAAAGCATCGGCATCGGCCTTCTGAAATACCGGCGCTGATCTGGTGCCCGCCCGCCATGGCCGTCGTCACCTGCCATCAAATGCGCGCCCTCGAGGCCGCTGCCATCGCCGGGGGCACCACCGAATCGGCGCTGATGGAAAATGCCGGCCGGGGACTGGCCCGCGCCTTGCTCGATCTCGTCCCCCGCCCCGACACCATCATCATCTTCGCCGGAAAAGGACACAACGCCGGCGACGCCTGGGTCGCCGCTCGCCACTGGCTCGACGCCGGGTGGCCCGTCGCCGCCATTGCATGTTTTCCACACGACGAGTGGCGCCCGCTCGCCACGGAAAAATGGCGGAGCGTTCGCGACCAACTGCTGCCCACCGTACCAAACTCCGGCCGCCTCGTGGTCGTCGATGCCCTGCTCGGCCTCGGGTCCGCCCCTCCTCTGCGCCCGCCGCTGCTCGACGCCTGCCGCCACATCAACACTCTCCGGCACCAGAAAAACGCCTTGGTGGTCGCCGTCGATGGCCCGTCCGGTCTGGATTTTGACACGGGAAAAAGCGACCCCGACGCCGTGCGCGCCGACCTCACGGTCACCATCGGCGCGGCCAAACGCGGACTATTGGCGGAGGACGCCCTCAACCACGTCGGCCGTTTATCGGTGGTTCCCGTGGCCGGCCTCACGCCTCCCGCCACGAGCGACACGGATGCCGAGTGCGCCCTCACTCCGAGTCTTCTCCGCGCTTGGATGGCCCCGCCGCGCCCATACGACTTCCACAAAGGCCAGGCCGGTCGCATCCTCGTGGTCGCCGGATCCCGCGGAATGCTCGGCGCCGGCCGCCTCTGCGCCACCGCCGCCGTCCACGGTGGCGCCGGCTTGGTCACTCTGGCCGTGCCGGTCTCCCTCCAAGATACAGCCGCCGCCAGCCTGCCCGCCGAAATCATGGTGCGCGGGTATCGCCAATGGAGCGACCTGACGGCCGAAAGGGCCGACTTCCTCGCCGTCGGCCCCGGCCTCGGACGTCACGACGACGCCGCGCTCGCCCACTGGCTCGCCCACGACCCACGCCCGGCCGTCGTCGACGCCGATGCCCTCAATGCCCTCGCCGCCGTGGCAACGGCCGGCGACAAACCGGCCGCCGACCACGCCCGCACCGCCCTCGCCCGCCCCGATCGCCTGCTCACCCCCCACCCCGGCGAAATGCGCCGGTTGCTCGACGCCTGGCACCCGGAGCTTGTCGCCACCTCCCGCGCCCTCCAAGCCCGCGGACTGGCCTCGGCCTTGGGGACCACCGTCCTTCTCAAAGGAGCGCGCACTGTGATCGCCACCCCCGGCCAGCCGCTCGCTCACAATACCACCGGCCATCCCGGCATGGCCAGCGGCGGCTTGGGCGACGTGCTCACCGGCCTCTGCGCCGCCCTCCGCGCCCACGGCATGACACCTTATCGATCCGCCACCACCGCCTCCTGGCTCCTCGGCCGCGCCGCCGAACTCGCCCTCTGCCACCCCCTCAATTCCCCGGAATCACTCAGAGCCACCCTCGTCATCCACCACCTCGGCCAGGCCTTCTCCGCCCTGCGATTCTCCGATGCATGAATGGCTTGATCCTAAAAAGGACGATGGAACAACCACGAAAGTCACGAAAATTCATTGAGTTAGGACAAGCGACATTCTCATCCATCAGGTGGACGGTGATAATTGGGCGACGCCTTGGTTTTTCGTGTGTTTCGTGTTTTTCGTGGTCCCCATCCCGGTTCTTAGCAAGGCGGACATAATTCGATCGGACTGACGGAATCCTTCTTATCGTCAGCGCGAGCACGGAAAGAGCAATCAGCGGCTCAACCACTCCTGTTCCTGAAGGGGGCTCAGGTTCAGCTTCGACGGACTCCGCGCGTTCGCCGTCAATTCATTCAGCACCTGAACGGAGAAATGTAAGTTTCGCTGGCGAAGCAACTCGCGGGCAATCCGCGTTTTTCTGTATTGGCAATTTGCCTGTCCCATAGTTGCGCGGCAATTTGCCTGTCCCATAGTTGCGGTTGCGCAAAATCCACCAAGAAAAATCCAAGCTTTGGTCCACATGGCATCGGCCGCAACCCGACCGGACCAGCATTGGCCTTGATCTAGATGAAGTGCACGTCAAACGGGGCGACCTCATCGGCAACCGGAGAGTCATTCGGGCATGGCCTGAGCTGCTCCCCACGTTGTCTGTGTGGAGAAAGCCGTAGGGTCTGTTCCCCTGCGCGGTTTGTTCCGGCGATTATTCCACGGCTCGCACCGTCAGCGCTCGAGCGACGCGCAGCGGACAGTTTAGGTCCAGCCGGCGGAGCCGGCGCGAGCCGGATTGTCGTTGCTCCGAAAACCTTTTGCGATGGGCTTGGAAGACGGATTCCACGAAGGCTTGGCTCCCAAGCACCGCGCCGTCGGTGAAGTACCTCACCCGAAGGCGCAAAAACGCGACCAGAGGCAACCGACCTCCGGCTGCGATCACCTTTTGGATTTCCTCCTCGGTGAAGCCGCGCTTAACCACGACACCCTCGGCATTGCGCACTTCCTCCCCTTTGCCATACATTTGTTCCCGATACCACGCGAGTACCGTGGCGATCGAACTGTCGGGGGTCGCGGCGGGGGCGAGTCCATCGGCATTCGGGTGTTCGGCGAGCCATCGCAAACCGGCTTGAGCCTCCGGTCGGCCCGCTGTCGCCTCGCCGTACCCGCTCCAGCGGTAGTCTTTTGGGTCACTCACGATGCCTGCTCGTATGGGATTGAGGTCGATGTAGGCAGCCATGCCCTGCACCGCAGTGCCACTTTCCACGAGCGTGCTGCGGTACCGGTCTTCCCAAAGGGTGCCGGTCCGGCGCGTCGGCCGTGTGCCGTTGAACCACTGCGAGAACCGCTGTTTCAGGACCTTCATGTAGGAGGCCAGGTTCCACATCCGCTTGAACCACCGTTCCCTCTCCTCCTCGATCGCCGGCCCGTTGTTCTGCTTCGCGCAGTGGGCAAACCACTTCTCCAATTTATCAGCCTGCGCGTCGCCCAGCGTCGCCCGCACCAAGGCGACCAATTCCTCGTTTGTCGGCAGCACTTTCGGCCGCGGCGGCACTTCCACCAAAATGTGAAAATGGTTGTCCATGATGCAATACGTCAAGATGTTCAGCCCGTAAAGTTTGGCGTACAGGCGTATGTATTTGACGAATTGTTCTTTTTCGGCCTCACCGAGCACCATGTCGCGGTTCACGATCCGCGAAACACAATGATAAATGGCGTAGCTGAATCCAGGGGGAGCGAGCAATCGAGGGCGGCGCATGGGGAGTGGGATGGAGTGTCGCGTGAATACAGCCGCAATCGCCGCCATCTTTCATATGGGGGCGGGTAATTTATGGAGAAGGGCCCGGCCATAAAGTGACGGGCAAAATGCCGGTTTGCTCGATCGCCGGCCCGTTTTTCTGCTTCGCGCAGTGGGCAAACCACTTCTCCAATTTATCGGTCTGGGCATCGCCCAGCGTCGCCCTCACCAAGGCGATCAATTCCTCATTCTTTAGCTCTTGGTTGTTGGTTTGAACTCACCGAAATCGCCGCGTGACTCAGGCTTTGGCTCGCCTTTGTCGAATAGCACTGAACTCTCGGCGGTAAGCAAATGGGCATAGCCACCCATCGGCACGTGAATCACGGCCGTCGTGCCCGGACCGACCCGCGCAACATCGACCAAAAAGCCTCCAATCATGCTGGCTCCGTACTTGTCCCTCACCCCGATACTGTAGCGTGACAAGTAGCCGCCTGACGTGTTGGTGAACTCGATGGCTATTTTTCCATGGTAAGGAGGAAGCTGACGCCACGAGAATCCGCGACGAATCTCCACAATGCGCTGCTCCTCCGCCGAAAACGGCTCTGGTCCCGCGAGGACTCTCGCCCATGTCTTCTTGGTGTAGCGCCGTCTGCATCTATCCCAAGCCCGGCTGAGCCAATCCATGAATGAATCCGCCCGCCGACGGGGACCACCCGAAACGATGTCAAAGAGTGGTGGGTCTCTATCGGTCGACAAATCTGAAAACTTGAATGCGACGACTGTCCAGTCGGTTGCCGCGGCGTTTACCAAATAGCTGTCTCCGCGAAAGCGCACTTCACGAGGCGGCGGAAACACCCGGAGATGGTGCTCATCGCGATCAAGTTCCCTGAAAAAACTCGCCTTGCCGAACGTGTTGAGGAACTCGACGTAGGACTGAGGCAACTGGGGCAACGCTTTCATCCGCTTCCGTTCATCCTTAGTGAGGGGCTCGCAATGAAAGAAGAGCGGATAGGTCACTTCCTTCATTGTTTGCTGGATGAAATCAAAGCGCATACGAGGAGGAGGAGGCGATGGTTAACCAATATTGGTATCAACGAACGCGTTCGGCATAGATCTCCTCCCGGGTCAGCGCTTTCAGGGGAGTCGTCCGGGCTTCTCCGCGGGCCTCCGCGAGACGATACAACTCATTCAAGGCAGCAATCCGCCGGTTCTGCCGCTCCTCCTCGACGCTGGCCTGCCGATTAAGGAAATCTCTCACCATCGCGCTGATGGACGTCCCTTCGCTGGCCGCATGCAGCCTCGCTTTGCGATCGGTCTCGTCGACGATTCTCAGCGCATTATTCTTCATGATTGTGCTGCACAGTAATGGTGCTGAAGCGCACGTCGAGCGCCATTTGCCCGTCCCTTTATGGTACGTCCCTTTATGGTATGGTCTCTGGCGGTTTTTCGAGCAGGTCGGGGCGATTGGCGCGGGTACGGGCGTCAGCTTGGGTGCGGCGCCAGTCGGCCACTTTGGCGTGATGGCCTGAGAGGAGCACGTCGGGAACTTTGAGTCCGCGAAAGTCGGCCGGGCGCGTGTAGCAGGGGGCTTCGAGCCGCCCGGGGTGGGAGAAACTTTCCTCGACCGCGCTCTGGGCATCGCCGAGGACGCCCGGCAGCAACCGGATCACGGCATCGAGCAGGACGACAGCCGCGATGGCTCCGTTGGTCAGCACGTAGTCGCCGATGGAGATTTCATCGGTGACCAGTGATTCGACCACGCGGTGGTCGATGCCCTCGTAGTGGCCGCAGAGGACCAGGAGATGCGCGACGCGGGACATCTCCTGCACGCCCGCCTGGGTGAGGCGCCTCCCCTGCGGCGTCATGAGGACGACGCGCGAGTCGGGGTGGCGCAGTGCCTCGACAGCGCGAAAAAACGGCTCGCAGGTCATCACCATACCTGGCCCGCCTCCGAAGGGTTCGTCATCGACGCGATGGTGCTTGTCCGTGCTCCACTGACGCAGATCGTGAACGCGCAGGGTCGCTTTCCCCTCCTCCAGCGCCCGTCCAATGATGCTCTGGCTCAGCGGCACGCGCACCATCTCCGGGAACAGCGTCAGAACGTCGATTTCCATGACCATCGGCTGACCGGGAACCCTACTCCGGCAATCCATCGTCCCCGTCGGCCGTCTGGCCGCGCAGTTTGGCTTCGATGAACCCGTCGATGTCGCCATCCATCACCGCGGCCACCGCGCTGGTCACGTGTCCCGTCCGATGGTCTTTGACCATCTGATACGGTTGAAAGACGTAGGAGCGAATCTGGTTGCCCCACGAGATATCGCCCTTTTCGCCATAGAGCCGCTCGCCTTCCGCTTTCTGCTTCTCCTCCTCGATCAGGTAAAGTTTCGCCTTCAGCATCTTCATGGCCAGCTCCCGATTGCGCCCCTGGGTCCGTTCGACCTGACAGGAAACCACCACGCCCGTCGGCCTGTGGTACAGACGCACCGCTGTTTCCACCTTGTTCACGTTCTGCCCGCCCTTGCCGCCCGAGCGAAATGTTTCCAACTCGACATCGGCCTCGTTGATATCAATGTTGATGTCGTCGTCGACCTCCGGCGTGACGTCGACGCTGGCGAACGACGTGTGCCGACGCTTCTGCGAATCGAACGGACTGATCCGAACGAGTCGATGCACACCGGTCTCGTTCTTCAGATACCCGAAGGCATATTCGCCGACGACGCGCAGGGTCGCCGAGCGAATCCCCGCCGGGTCCTCCTCCTGCACGTCCACCACATCCACCTGAAACCCGTCCCGCTCCGCCCAGCGCACGTACATGCGATACAGCATGTCCGCCCAATCGCAGGCTTCCGCGCCGCCCGCCCCCGCATGAATCGTCACGAACGCGTTGTGCGTGTCCTGCTTGCCCGACATCAAGATCTTCAATTCGAAATCGTCCAGGGCGCGCCCCAGCGACTGCCATTCGCCAGCCGCCTCGCCTGCCAACGCCGCATCTCCCTCGTCCGCCGCCCACAGCTCGAGCAGCACCTCGAAGTCGGCGACACGCGTTTCCAGTGACCGCAGCGGCCCCAGTTTTCGCTTGATGTCGTTGGCCTCGACAATGGCGCCTTTGGCCTTGTTCTGGTCATCCCAAAACCCGGGCGTCGTCATCAGCGCCTCGAGTTCGGCCAGCCGCCGATCCAGCGTCCCGACGTCAAAGATACCTCCGCAGGCCGCCGAGCCGCTCACGAAGCGACGCGGTGTCGAAGGCGGAGAGATCGATGTGTTTCGTCGTGACGCGAGAATCCATACAAGACGGGTGCCACAGCAGCCGCTGGTTGCAACTCGGAAGAAGAGAGATCACCGAGCGGCCGAAACCCGCGGCAAGGGCTGGGACGGGACGTAGTATTCGGCGTAACCGATCATCATTTCGTCTTCGGTTTGAGGTCCCCATGGCACGGTTCGGGCGGGATCCGGATTGTGCGGATTGTCGGCCGAGTTGTCGAACCATCCGATGGCGCGCAGGCGGTGGCCGGCGGGCACAACCGGCGGTTCGGCAAACTGGTAGCCGAGCTGCCAGTTGAAGTCGTAGCGCGGGACGTGGAGCAGCGTGCGGGCGGTTCCGTCGGCGGAGAGGACCTCGTAACGAAACGCTTTCCCGCGCACGTGCATGTGGGGGAATAGCCCGATCAGGCGAACGTCGGCCGGTACGGGAATGCTCGCCGACTCCGGATGTGCGGAAGCGCCCGCGGGAATGCTGAGGCGCGGTTGGGCGATAGTCGCCACCTCGACGGCATGAAGGGGCGGTTCGGGCGCGAAAACTATGCCCACCCGGACTTGATCGTGCGTGGCCGTGCCATTCGGAGTGTAGTGAATCTGGAACCGAAGCCGCGATCCCGCTGGCAGCTTCTTGGCCAAGCCGGGCTGATAGACGGCGGAGTTGTTCCCCGGCACGTAGGCTGCGAAAAATCCGGATTCGTCATCCTCGCGATTTTTGCCTGCCGGAGCGGCCGGATCGCGAGCCCAGATGAGGACGTGGTGGACGACGGGGCGGGCGGTCGGCAGCACCTCCCATGCCTGCACCCATCGGTCCTCGGTAAGATGCGTTTCCACGATCACATTGTGATAAGGCATGGTGCCTTCGGCTTTCACCGGGATCGGCTGCGGAACTTGAAACACCGCATGGGGCGTCCGGATGGTCCAATCGGCAGGCCAAGTGACAGGAAGCGGCGCCTCGGCCGGATCGCCCTCGGGCCGATCACCGTCAAGCCAGGCGAGCAACGCCGCTTTGTCATCGGCCGGCAGCGAGCGATCGTTGGCCCATGGTGTCGGGTGGCCGACGGGAGGGGCCGCCGCGAACCACGGAGGCATGAGATCGTTGCGGACCATGCGGCGGATCATCCCGGCTTGGCGCGTCACGTCGGCGAACGTCTCAAGCGGAAACGGCCCGAGCCCGCCCTGATGATGGCACTGCTGGCAGTGCGTTTGCATCAACCGCGAAATCCGATTGTGAAATGTGGGCGCGGCCGGCTCCGGGCGCAGGGCCGTCACCGGCTCCAAGTCGCATCCCGGAGCCGTGGTCGCGGCGCTCTCGACCCGCCGGCCGCTGGTGACGGTCTTCAGCGCGTCCTCCACATAGCGAAACCGCGCTTCCTCCCGCGACCATCCGACACCATAACGGTCGTCCAAGGCGCCGCGGTACACGAGGGTGCGCGCCGCATCGATCACGAAAACCTCCGTGGTCGTCGCCACTCGCAATTCGGCGCGAAGCCGCCGGTCCGCGTCGCGCACCGCCCGGCCCGTCAGGCCAAGCTGCGTCACCGTTTGCTCATTCAGCGGTTCCTCAGCCTCGAGAAACACCCAGCCAAAGCCATCGGTCGTCGTAGAGGCCGACAACCGCGCCAATTCCGGCCGTTGGCGCGCTGCCACCGGACAGGACGGACTGAGCACGCACAGCACCGTGCCTTTGGGACCGGCCAGCGTTGAAAGCGCCGCTTTTCCGCCGCCCAGCACATCGAGAACCGGGTCGCTCACTCTGAGGCCGACTCCAAATTCGCTCGCCTTGAGCCGCCGCGGTTCCTCGCGGATATTCGACTCGGTAGCCGGCGTCTGGTACGCCGGAGGTGGGGCATCCAGCGCAGCGATCGACTCGGCCGGCACTTCGCGTTCAGCCGCCTGATGCGCCGCCGTCACTTCCGCCAGCGTGACCGCCTGGTCGCCGTCCGCATCCAGCGCGCGCAGCCAGGCGACCGGCGCCAACTCCGGGCCTGCCAATCGCCCATCACCGTCCTTGTCCAGCTTTTTATAATGGTCGGCCAGCGCCTCGGCCGTCAGCATTTCGCGCAGGCGGCGCCCGATCGTCCCACGCACGTGCGCCACCACCTCATCGAGCGTCATCGATCCGTCTCCGTTGGCATCGGCTCCCCCCAGTTCTTTGGCCCGCGAGGACGATTCCGCCGCTGTGAGCCGCCCATCACGGTCGGTGTCCAGCTTGGAGAATTCTTCGGCCAGCCACGAGGCGCGCGCCGGCAGGGCGAGGGAGAAGCCGCAGACCGCTGAGATAAGGGAGATTCGAAGCATCGCGGACTATACGCGCTGACGGCCGCCGCGGAAGTCGCCGCGCGATTAATTGTTGAGCAGACGTTCGATGGCGTTCATGAGCACAGGCTCCACCTCAGGCGCCACAAAGGACGAACGCGGTTCGGTTTCATACCCGCCTTCCGCATACGACCGCGTCGTTCCGATATAACCCGGTCCATAATCGCCGTAGGCCGCCATCGCAACCCGCCGGTCGGGACGCATCGCCTTCGCCGCCAATTGGTACTCGACAAACAATTCGCCCGGCAAATGGAGCAGGCTCACGGTGCCCAATCTCAACTCCGACACCTCAATCCGGTGACCCGCCTGGCAGCGGCGGAGCCAAGCCAGTTGCATGGCCGATCCCAGCACGGAACCGTCCGCACCGCCCTCTTTTTCTTGAAGGGCAGCCACCAGCGTCTTCTCGTCCAAATGCCTCGCGGGCGGGAGCGAGACGGGCTCGACGGACCAGGTGACATCCGCCGGCCTGATCGGGGATTTCGTGGTGGCCACCCAAGCGGCCTCCAGGCCCGCGGCGAGGCGGGCGGCCAGGATATTGCGATTGCGATGCGCTCCGTCGTTGTATTTCCCGGCTCCAATGTTGCCACCGGCTCCGTTGAAATGGACATGCAGCAGGCCCGGCACCGCCTGATCGCGCATGAGCCGCGCCATACCGGGAAAATCGGGATTCGCGACGCCCGTGCGGTAATAACTCTGCGGATGGGTGGCGTAATAAGTCAGCGCCACCAGCGGCGTCTCGCCATCCCACAGACTGACTACCGAGGCCAGCGGGTCGATGACGCCCTCCGGTTCGGCGCGCAACGCCGGATCCGCGCACGTCGTGTAACGCACCGCGCGCACCTTGCCGTCCGGCCCGAAAATCCGCCGATTCGATGCCACCTGGTGCACCCGCGCCTCGCCGTAGCCGACATGCGTGACTGGCCGCGCCGACTCAAGACAGGCTTTCACCGCGGCGGCCGTGCGCTCGATCGACGGCTGGGTGACCGATTTGGCGAAGACCGGTGGGGCGAGCGGCCGCTGGGCAAGGATGGCTTCGCTGGAAAAATCGCAGATCGGAGCGTCATGCTGATGAAGCGCGTGCACCGCGACGCGTTCGCGCACCGTGCCCGCCGCCGTCGCCAGCACATCCCGGAAGGCATCATGTCCTTCGTTGGCAATGCCAATCCAGTCGACCGCGCACAGCACGATCGGCGGCCCACTGCCCTGGATAACCACCCCGCGCGACCGCAGCGTGAGCACACCGGCTTCCTTCATGGGGTCGTAGGCCAGCGCGCTCCCCACGACCGGCGTGGCGTCGCAATCGAAGGCAGCCGCTGTAAGTCGCTCGCCCGCTCCACGCGCGCTGACGGCCGTCAACGCGCACACCGCCGCCCCGCAGACAACAAAAGTAAATCGCATGCCCCATGGTTGTCATAAAACGGGCGGAGGAGTAATAAAAAATGATGTGCCTTGCCCCATCGTTCATCCTTCGCGCCACTTTCCCGCTTCTCCTCGCAGCGCACGCATGGCTTGGGATCGCATTCGGTCAGGCCGATGAATTGACCGTGGATGAGGCGGACCTGCCTCGGCTTCCTCCCCTCGCCACCGAGGCGGCCGTCCAGTCGATCCAGCTCAGCCCCGGATTTCGCATCGAACTCGCCGCGGCCGAGCCCGAGGTCGTTGACCCAATCGCGATTGCCTTCGACGAGACGGGCGCCCTCTACGTTGCCGAAATGCGCGACTACTCCGAGCGTCGCGCCGAAAAACTCTCTCGCATCAAGCGGTTGGTCGACCGCGACCGCGACGGACGGTTCGAGTCGGCCACGGTGTTCTTGGACGGCTTGGCCTGGGCCACGGGCTTGGCCTGCTGGAACGGCGGTCTGTTCATCGCCGCATCACCGGATATCGTGTACGCACGCGACACGACGGGCGATGGCGTGGCGGACCAATCGCAAATCGTTTTCACCGGATTTGCCACCGGGCGGGCCGCGCCGAACGTGCAGGCCTTGGTCAACAGCCTGACGTTTGGCCCCGACAATCGGATCTGGGGGGCGGCCGCAGGAAATGGCGGCATCGTGGCCGGCGTGCGCCTCGATGGCGCCGACTTCGCTTTCGATCCGGCCACACGCTCGCTCACGGCCGAATCGGGCACGGCGCAATATGGCCTGACCTTCGATGCCGGGGGGCGGCGCTTCGTGTGCAGCAACAGTCATCACCTTCAGTGGGTGTCCCTCGAACGTCCCCATGCCTCGCATCCCCTGATGCGGCCGTCCCATCCGCTGGTCGACATTCCGGTCGACGGCCCGGCGGCGGAAGTTTTTCGCCTCAGCCCGGAAGAACCCTGGCGCATCGTCCGCACCAACTGGCGCGCGTCCGGCGTCATGGCCGGCATCGTCGAAGGCGGAGGCCGCGCCTCGGGGTATTTCACATCCGCCAGTGGACTGGTCGTCTACACTGGCGACCTCATGCCCGGCTTGACCGGCCAGGTCTTCATCGGTGATGTCGGCAGCAATCTGGTCCACCGCAAACAACTGCGCGAAACAGAAGAGGGACCAGTCGCCGAACGCGTCCCCTCCGAAGCACGCTCCGAATTCCTCGCCTCGCGCGACACCTGGTTCCGGCCGGTCGCCTGCGCCAACGCGCCCGATGGCGCGCTGTGGGTCGTCGACATGTACCGCGAAGTGATCGAGCACCCGGACTCCCTCCCACCCATGCTCAAGCGCCACCTCGACCTCAACAACGGCAATGACCGCGGACGACTGTACCGCATCGTGCCAGCCGGCGTCACCCCCCGCCGCCACGTCGATCTCTCGACCCTCGATACACCATCCCTCGCCGCACTGACCAACCACCCTAACGGCTGGCACCGAACCACTGCCAGACGACTCCTCGTCGAACGCCAGGACGCCCAGGCCGTCCCTGGCCTCCGCGCGCTGCCCAGCTTCGACGCCCTCGCCGCTCTCGACGGCCTGCGCGCCGTGGAAATCGACGACCTGCGCCGAGCGCTCACCGCCCCCGACGAGGCGGTCGTCCGGCTCGGCGTGCAACTTCTGGAAAAGCGTCCCGCGCATTGGCCCTCTCTTCGCGCCGAAACCTCGCGCTTGGCCAATCACTCGTCCTTCGGCGTCCGCCGCCAATGGGCGCTCGCCCTGCGACACCTGCCGGTCGACGATCGGACCGATCAATTCGTCCGGCTTTGGCACGGGGCCGGCCAGTCAGCCCGGTTGCGCGAGGCCATCCGGCTGGCAGTCACTTCCGGAGCCGAGTCCCTGGCTCTGCTCCGCTCGTTGCCCGAGCCCGATGCCGAGCTCGTCGCCGCCATCGGCCGCGACCAGTCACCGCCCGCCACCGCCGAGACTGCCCAGTGGCTGACTACCACGCTGGCCAACGACCCGCCTCGCCTACTCACCCTCACGGTGGCCCTGAACTCGCCACCGGCCATCGACGCCATCGCCGAAAAGGCCCGGGAATGGCTGCTCGATCCCGGTCAATCCACCGAGGTGAGGACCGCCGCCGCGGCGGCCCTCGTCCATCACGCTCAGCCCGCCTCCACCGAGGCGCTGACCCGCCTCTTTTTTGATGGCGACGCGCCGGATCCGGTTCGTGCCGCCGCCTGGCCTGCCGTTGCCGTGACCCAAGCCACCAAAGTCTGGTCAGCATGGCCTCAGTTGAGCGCCGCCATGCGCGCGCGGATCCTCGAGCGCGCCGTGGCCCACTCCGATTGGCAGCAACCTCTTCTCGAAGCTGTGGCCGCCGGCCGCCTCAGCGCCCAGGAATTGACCGCCGCGCAAGCACAGCAGCTGCGTTCGGCACCCGATGCCAAGACCCGAGCCCTCGCCTCGGACGCCCTGGGGCCCTCACCTCCAGACCGTCAGACCGCCATCGCCGCCCGCCTGCCGGTTCTTCGGCTGTCCGGTGACCCGGCCCTCGGCGAAACCGTATTCCGCCTGCGCTGCCTGACATGCCACCGCCATGGTACCGAAGGCGCCGAAATCGGTCCCGACCGCATCACGTTTCGCAACCTCGGCAAACCGACGCTGCTGGCAGCCATCCTCGACCCCAATCGCGAAGTCGCCCCCCGTTACCTCTCCGCCGCCGTCACTACCACACTCGGCGAAACATGGCAAGGTCTCCTCCTCCGCGACGATACCGCCAGCATCGCCCTCCGCCTCGTCGGCGGCCAGGAAATCGACATCCCTCGCCCCAGCATCGCCTCCTATGAACGCCTCACCCGATCGCTCATGCCCGATGGCCTTGAAACCGGTCTCAGCGATACCGAACTGGCAGACCTGCTTGAATTCTTGATCAAGTAATCCCGCGGATACGATTCTACCGAAGCCAGACGTCTGATTTCTCCGCATCTCACTAAGCCGGCCTAGTCGATCTGCTGACCCCAAAAAGGACAAATGAGTCCCTCTTTTTTCTTGCAATCATCGAACGAAGATGGCAGACGTGGCCTATGGGAAGCGACAATGGTCGCGACCTCGAGTTGGACGCAGTGGCAGCGCAAGTTGTACACGGTCCATTGCCCCGTTGTCGGACTGGGAGGGCCGGCAGCGGGGCTCTTTTTGGCGGCCGTCGACCTGAACTCTGCGCTTGGCCAGCCGACCGCCCTGAGGATGTTGCGAACCATGAGGGGCGACACATGGAAGCACGGGCGTGCCGGCCGATGGTGGCGGCGGTGCTGCCTGGTGGCATGGGCGCCCATGCTGCTCCTGCCCGCCGCCGGGCACGACCAAGTGGTGCCGCGAATCGTGGGTGGCACCGAAGCCCCGCGAGGCCAGTATCCGTGGATGGTATCACTGGCGAAGCGCCGGGTGGCCGACAACTACCAGGCCCATTTCTGCGGCGGCGTTCTGATCCATCCCCACTGGGTCCTGACCGCGGCCCACTGCGTCGAAGACGAGTCGCCCACGAGCGTCGACGTGGTCATTGGTGCGCACAACTTGCAACTCGACACCGCCCCGGACGTCCGGCGGGTGGCCGTGCGTGAGATCGTGCTGCATCCCGATTACAATCCGGAAAACAGCGACTCGGATCTGGCACTCCTCGTGTTGGCCGAGGCGGTGACGGACCGGCCGCCGCTGGAACTGATCGACAGCGCGGCTTTGTGCGCCCCAGGCACGGACGCCGTCGTCCTCGGGTGGGGAGCGACCTCGGGAAACGGAACCGGATTTCCAGCGGTGTTGCAGGAGGTCGGTATGCCGATCGTCTCGCTGGTTGATGCCAACGCGTTGCCGGCTTTCGACGGCACGCTCACGGAGACCATGCTACCGGCTGGCCCGAAGGAAGGGGGACGCGACTCATGCCAGGGCGACAGCGGCGGCCCGCTGATCGTCTCCGGCCCAGCCGGCGACCAGCCGATGGCGGCCGGGGTGGTCAGTTTTGGCGCCGACTCCCTTGATTGTGGCCAACCGGGCGGGCTCGGGATTTACACGCGGCTCATTAATTTCCGATCATGGATTTACAGCCTGATGAGGCCGGCGTACGGAGCCTGGGAAAGTCGGACCGGTGTCGCCGGCGAGCGACGGGATTCAGAGGGCGATGGACTGGCGCACTGGCTGGAATTTGCCACCGGTGAGGATCCGCTGAAGTCGGAACGCTCCGTCACCGAATCGCTGCAGGTCGTGCCCGGTGGCCCCACGGGTTGGCTCGGCCGATTCACCTTCCGGCAGCGGATCGTTCCCGAAGTGCGCACCCGCGCGTTCTTCAGCGCCGGGGGGCTGGACGCTTGGACCCCTGTCGATATCGCGGCGCACCAAACCGAACCGCCCGCACCTGTCCCCGGCGATTCGAGCCTCTACTCTGTCACCATCGCCCCACCCCTGCCCGCGGGCCATGGCGGCTATTTCCGGGCCGTCTACGACTCGGCCCCCGATTACGTCGCCGGGCCGCGCGAGTTGCGGCCTGACCAGCGGCTCGACCACCGGCTCCACTCCTTGGATCCGGTGATCGGTGCCACTCGGGCCAAATATTATCGCATTCGCGGTGCCACGGCCGGCCGCCAGCTCGAAATCGCGGCGACGGCCAGCGAATTCTCCCCGATCGTCTCGGTGTCCGAGGCCACCACTGGTTCGCCGTTGTGGACCGGTTCGACCGAGCCAGGCCGTTCGCGCGTCGCCTTCTTCGTCCTCCCTGACACGGAATACGACGTTCGCGTCACCAGCACCATCGTGCCGGACTTCGGCGGCTATTCCCTTACCGCCGTTGAGTCTCCGGCCGTCACGCTCGCCCTCCCTCAACGGCTGGACGACCGACGCCTCGTCAAAGGGGACCTTCGGGAACCGTCCATGTCGACGCCCGGCCGTGCCTATTTCAAACAAGATTTTGTCCACACCGCCACCGCCGACGCGACGGTCACAGTGCGCCTCAAAGCGGCCCCGCGCGAACCACTTGACCCATTTCTCCTCGTCTTTGATGCCGCCACCGGTGTACTCATCGGGCAGAACGACGATGCCTCGGATGAAACCCGCAATTCGAGCCTCACGTTCGCAGCCCAGGCCGGCCGCACCTACATCCTCCGCGCCACGTCCGCCTCCCCCAACACCACCGGCACCTTCGCCATCCAAATCCTTTAGCTTCAGCCCCCCGCTCCCCCATGCGCCTGCTCTTCGTTGCCGATCTCCATTACTCGCTGAAGCAATTCGATTGGTTGCTCGCCCAGGCCGCCGGCTATGACTTGGTCGCCATCGGTGGTGACTTGCTCGACTTGGCCTCCGCCCTCGACGCCGACGTCCAGATCGCCATCATCGAAAAATACCTCACGCTCCTCAGTGAAAAATCCGTCCTGGTCGTGTGTTCCGGCAACCACGACGGCGACCACCGCAATCACGCGGACGAATCGATCGCCGCCTGGGTACGCGCCGCCCGCGGCGCCCGCGTTCACGTCGACGGCGATAGTTTTCACCTCGGCCAATCCCACGTCACCGTCTGCCCATGGTGGGACGGCGAGCACTCGCGCGCCGAGGTGGCCGCCCAGTTGGATCGCGAAGCCGCGCTCGCCCCAGACCCCTGGATCTGGATCTACCACGCCCCGCCCGAGGGCGCGCGCACGAGTTGGGCCGGTCGCCGGTTCATCGGAGACGAATCACTGCGTGAGTGGATCGATCGTTATCAGCCAGCCATGGTCTTTAGTGGCCACATCCACAATTCTCCATTTTACGACGAGGGATCGTGGATCGACCGTCTCGGCCGCACCTGGGTCTTCAACCCAGGCCGCCAACTGGGACCTCAACCGACCTTCATCAGCGTCGACCTCCAGACCATGTCCGCCGAATGGCGCTCCGCCACCGATCACTCAATCCGCGACCTCCGGATCCCTTAGGGTCCGGCTCGAGGGTGGCACGCGATCGCGCGGCTGGCGGTGCATCAGGAGGTCGAGCATGCCATCGACCATGCCGAGATGGTCGTGCCCGGCATATTGCTGCTTGAGGTCGACCAAGTATTTGTTCACCGAATCAAGCCGCCGCGCCAGCAATCGACACAAATGCCAGTTGGCTGATGGATGCCGCTCAAGAAAGCCCCGGGCGTCCTCGATCACATAGAATCGCGAGTCTGTCACGGTCCGGACCGCCGCCGTGTGTGGCACGTCCAGCAACACCGCCAACTCGCCAAAGACCGCCCCCGCTTCGGCCACTTGTGTCACGGTCACGCCATCCTTAGTCACCTCGACACTGCCCTCAATCAGCACATACAACCGCCCGGTGCGTTCCCCTTGTTCGATCACCGGTTCGCCACCGGCCAGGGAAAGCACTGGCTGCTCGCGCAGGGCGGCCAACAGGGGGCTCATCGCATGATGCTACAGCCATTTCCATGCCAGTCGTCGCGATTTGGAAAAGTTTGGGTCTTTTGAAGACGACCTTCGGCGAGCGCTGGAGGCTGAAGGTGGGACGAGACCTCCCGGGCTCGTAGGCGGTGGGAGCGTCGTGAAAGTGGCCCCTTTCTGCCTTCTCAAGAGGTCCCCAAAGCCAGAAAAAGCGATGAGCAATGACGCGGTAATTGTAAATTCTCCTGGGGTGCATCGCGCGACCATCACTCGAGAAGTGGAGTCCATTCCCGGATGGCACGCCTTGACCGCCTACGCGCCCGGGAGATCGCGTCCCACCTGAATGCCATTTTCTCATTCGCTTGGAGGGTCGTTCGGTTAACAATAAAGACCGAAAAATGGACAAACTCCAAATTCTGGCCCCAGACGACCACTCCCGATCATCTCCCGTTTTTTCACGCCCTTCTCGCCCTACCCAACCCCACCGTAAGCCGCCCGAATCCTTCACAATTCGGAGTGACGCCGGCAAATTTCCGGCAACGTTTCCCGTCCGGCGCGTCAGGAAGCGGGTATATGAACCCATCGTCCCATCAAACATGCCCGATGTGCCCCGAGTGTGGAGCGCCGCTGCCACCCGAATCGCCCGCCGGCTTGTGCCCGCCCTGCTTAATGAAGCAGGCCATGGCTCCCACCGAAGATCCGGGGCAGAAGGACTCGGACCGCCTAGGCGCACCGGATCTGGAGGCCGTGGCGGCAGCCTTCCCTCATCTTGAGGTCATCGAATTGATCGGATCGGGGGGCATGGGCGCCGTCTTTCGCGCCCGCCAGCCGCAACTCGGCCGATTGGTCGCATTGAAAGTCATCCCGGCGACCGGACGCGGCGCGTCACCCGCCTTCGCGGAACGCTTTGAGCGGGAAGGTCGATTGCTGGCCCGCCTCCATCACCCGAACATCGTCACGATCTATGATTCGGGCCGTGCCGGCGATTTTTTTTACCTGCTGATGGAGCACGTGGACGGGGTCAATCTCCGGCAGGCCATGCGCGCGGGACGGTTCAGTGCGCGCGACGCCCTCACCATTGTTCCCAGAATTTGCGAGGCGCTGCATTACGCCCATGAGGAAGGCGTCCTCCACCGCGACGTCAAACCAGAGAATATTCTCCTCGATTCGCGCGGACGCGTGAAATTGGCCGACTTCGGCATCGGCAAATGGGCCGCCGGCGAGGGGGATGGCCCCGCTATGGATGGCCCCCCCCAGCCCCAGTCACCGACCCTGACCCACGCCGGCGTCGCCTTGGGCACCCCACGCTATATGGCCCCGGAACAGGCGGCGGATCCTCAATCCGTCGACCACCGCGCCGACATCTATTCGCTCGGTGTCGTGTTATACGAGCTTTTGACCGGCGAACTGCCTCCGGGCGAAGTGGCTCGGCCGTCCGACCGCGCGGCCGTCGACGGCCGGATCGACGCCATCGTCCGCCAGGCCCTTCAACGCGAGCGCGAACTGCGCCAGCGCAGCGCACAGGAAATGAAAACTCAGATCGAGTCGGTCGGCTCCTCGGCACCGGTAGTGCCTCGTCGGATATGGAGACGGTTCGTGACTGGTCTATGCTTCGTGTTGGCGGCGCCCTTCGTCTGGGCGAGCGGATTAATGGTCTACTCATGGATTCGGGGATACAGCGTGGCCAGAACCGGAGAAGGCTTGGTCATGTTTGCGTTTCTGGTGGCGGTCGCCGTCGCCTTGACGGCAAACGGAGTGGCCCAAATGCACGTGCCCCAATGGTCGAAACGCCAGTGGCTGAAGTTAACGGTGGTGGGGTTGGCTTTGGCAATGACCTTGGTCACCGTGATATGGTCGGTTGCCCGATCCGTGGATTCCCACTCTGGTTCGACCTCAGCCAACCCCCACGACCAACAACCGACGGCGATCATGGAAAGCGAGGCGAAGCGACGCGACAAAGCCGCCCGCGCCGCTCAATCCGAAGCTCGCTCCGCTGCCATAGCCGGCGCTCGCGCCCGGCACGAGGCCATGCGGCAGCAGTACGAGCTCGGCATGGTCGACCAACTGGAACTCGGACGCGCTCGGCACGAGCTTGACTTGGCCGAGGCGGGTGATGACCGATTGAAGGTGGCCGAGGCCGAGGCGCGCTGGGCCCGGGAGAACGAGTCGTTGGTCCGCCGGCGATTCGAAACGGGCCTGATCCCTCAATCCGACGTGGAGCAGGCCACGCAGGATCGCAGGGCCGCGAATGCCAGGCTATTTGAGCAACGCGCACACCCCCGCCTCCGGATAATGACGGAGCCCATCGTTGGCCTCCACCAATGGATTCAGGGGACGTGGGCCACGGATTTCCAGCGATCGCAGCGCGAAGCCCGCATCGCGGACCACATTCAAACGGATGACGAAAGGCGCCAGGCCCAGGCGATGCTGGAGGGGTTTCGCGCCACCGCCCAGAGCGGCGCCGACGGCATGACCTGGACCATCACCCAAACAGATATCGCCTCGCATCATCCAAAAACCGGCGACCGCAGCGGGCCGTACTTGGTGGTCGGATCGACGGGAAACGACTCCCTGGAAATCGAAACACTGGACGAGGGCATGATCCATCGGATGCTCCTGGTTCGCGATGGCGATCACATGCGACTCGATCGACTCAGCCCTGCCGCCGATCCTTCACCGATCCACATCCCGGCCTACTTTGTCCGGGTCGCCTCTGCCCCGGAGAAAAATCCATGAACCCTCCAGTGCCCCCGCCCGACGACGAGGTATTCCTCACCACCCGATGGACAAGGGTGCTGGCGGCGCGCGGCCCGTCGACCGAGGCCGGCGACGCGCTGCGCGACCTGTGCGCCGTGTATTACGAACCGGTCGTCGGGTTTCTCCGGCGCTCTCACGATGCCGAGTCGGCACGCGACCATGCCCACGCGTTCTTCGAATGGGTGCTGCAACGCGACGCCATCGCCGGGGTCGATCCGGCGCGTGGCCGGTTCCGCAATTACCTGCTCGGCGCCCTGAAACACTTTCTCGCCCACGAACGAGAACGCTCGCATCGGCTCAAACGCGGGGGTGGATTGGCGGCCTTGCCACTGGTCGAGGACACCGATACCACCGCACCCGGCCTCGCCCTGCCCGACGACCACCAACTCCCGCCCGACCGCGTATTCGACCGCCAATGGGCCCTGCACGTCCTCCGACGCGCGCTCGAGGAACTCGAACTCGACTCCCGCCGCCACGGCGAAGAGCACAGCAATTTCAACGACCTCAAGCCGTTCCTGACCGGCGACGGTGGACACGGCGGCCTGGCCTCGCTGGCCGCCAGGCGCGGCGTCAACGAAGCCACCCTGCGCGCCCGGTTGCACCGTCTCCGGCGGCAATTCCGCCAGTGCGTCCGTCGTCAGATCGCTCCCACCCTGGCTTCTGGCACCGACCTCGAGGATGAGATGGCCGCACTGCTGGCCGCCCTCAGTTGAACGTCGCCACTACGGCAGGGCGGTGAACTTGAGCCGAAGGTACAGTGCCGGGTGGCCGACGACCGGGACGCGCGCCGTGTGCGATCCGTCGCCCGCCACGGTCACTCGGGCCGCGGGAACATCCGTCCAGTTCACGAAATCCGGCGAACTTTGGCAGGTGATGGCCACATAAATGTTGCTTTGGAATCGCGGAACCCAAGTGAGCGTGACCGAGGCCGTATTCAGGTCGACGCCCGGCACCGGGAGTACCGTCCGCCCCCCGGGAAACGGCGTGTTGTCGGCCAGTGAAAATTCGCCCAGGTTGACCAGACTGTCGCCGTCCGGATCATCGGTGGGACCGCGTTGATTGGCGGGAGCCCCGCTGCCGGCCATGAATTCCACGAAGCCGGTATTCGCCGGGATCCCGAGCACGGTGACGATCAGCTCGCGGTCGGTCAGCACGGGCGAGGCGCCAAAAACACCCGGGGCCTTGGCGCGCAGGGCCGCTTGTACGTGCTGGGCAATCAGGGCATGCATCGCCGTGCCCGGATGAAAGCCGTCGTGCGAAAAGATGTACCGGTTGTGAGCGGCGGGTGGGTCGGCGCCGGTGGCTTCGTCCGACTGGTTGAAAAACGTGACCCCGCCAAACACCACGTCGCCGCCCTCTATGAGACTTTCCGTCAATTCTTGCGTGTCCACCCAAACGCCCCCGAGCGTGTTCTCTGTCCAGTTTCGAAGATTCGTGTTCAAGGCGTGCAGGGCCGAAGTGACGCGACCCGTACGCACTTCGTCGGTCGGCGCACTCACCTGCACCGCCGGCGCGCACCCGATGTGCGGTACCGCGCACACCACGATCGGCAGGCCAGCGCGCGCCGAGCGCACGTGCTGCGCAATCGCCTGAACGCTCGACTGAATGGAATCCATCAGCCGCTGCGGATTGCCAACCCCGGTGCCGTCGCCATTGTAAATTGTATTGTAGGTCACCTGTACCCCACCCACCTGCGCGGCAGGATCCGTGTTGCCATAACGAAGATCATTCGCACCGCACCAGATGACCGCGGCCGCCGAGGTGGTCTGCACCTGCGTGGTCAACCGCGCGGACGTCTGCGCCCAGTCAGGGGCTATTTGCAGGAAAAGTTCAAAATCCTCATCGCTCGTGATCTCATCGAGGTTTTGGCCCGTGATCAAGTTGCGGACAGCCCGCGCCGTGGCCCCCGGCACCGCCCAATTGTATTCGTGCCCGATTACCCGAAGGTCAGTCCATCGATTGAGGAAAAAACTGTTTCGAAAAATACCGAGATCAAAATGCGCGTTGCGCCGCTCGTGCAGGATCTCCGACCAGTTGCGCGCCGCCGGATTCGTCGGATCCAAACCGTCCACCAATGGCGGTAGCCCCGGAAAAGAAATCTGATACTCCTTGGTCAGGCTGTCCCCCAGCACCGTCACGCGCTCGACTGCCGCCGCCCACGGCAACCACGCCAAAACCATCAGATAAACTCCCATCCGCTTCACGACGCCCACAGTGCCCCAGACACCCTCGCGGTCGAGCGGGATTTGTTGGTCTCCGCGATCCCACCCCCGGCCCCCGTGCCGAGCCCCCTTCGGCATTCATCCGGCATTGAGCGCTCCCAAGAAGAGTCCCCTCATCGTCGAAGCGCCTCGAATCGGAAAACTGAGCATCCTTCGAAGACAGGTTTCAGCGGGCGTTTGAAGCTGAAGGTGGGACGAGACCTCCCGGGCTCGTAGGCGGAGGGGGCGTGATGAAAGAAGCCCCTTTAGCCTTCTCAAGCGGTGCCCAAAGCCAGGAAAAGCGAAGTGGAAAGTCGCGGTAATGGGAAATATGCCGAATGTGAATCACGCGGCCCTCACTCAAAAAGTGTCGAAAAGTGGTGACCCCGCTCAGAGGGTACGCCTTCACTGCCTCCGCGCCCAGGAGGTCGCGTCCCACCTCAATGCCGCCCGCTCACGAGCATCTCACGCGAGTATTCGAGGACGAGGACAAGCGGCCCAAAGGATGCCTCGTTGAAACTGACGAACCGTCGCTTGGGCGGAAACGCCCTGCGCTTGCAATCGTCCTCGAAAAATCCGCTCCGCGACCAGACTCGCCCCCTCGCGGGTTGCTCACCCAGTCTATCGCCTGTGACGCGTCTATCCATCGTGCCACGCCCGTTTGCCGCTGATCACCGTATACTGATCACCGTATACTGATCACCGTATACTGATCGCAGTTTGCGATTTTCCGCTTTACTCCCTCTGCCCTCCGCCCTCCGCCCTCCGCCCACCTTGCCGGTTGCGGGATCCCAATCGCGATGCTGACTGGCGCCTGCCTGATCCCATTGTTCCCCTGATGCTTTGAAAACCGCGTACGAACTGAACACCGAACTCACCCGATTCCGCGACCTCTTTGATCGCCTGCGCGCCGAAATCCGCAAGGCGATCGTCGGGTACGACGACCTGCTCACCGACACCCTGGCGGCCATCTTCGCCCAGGGACACGTATTGCTCGAAGGGGTGCCCGGCCTCGGCAAAACCCACCTCGTCAAAACCCTCTCGCAGGTGGTGACCCTTGAGGCAGGGCGTGTCCAGTGCACCCCGGACCTCATGCCCGCCGACATCCTGGGCACTCAAATCGTCGATCTCGATGCCGCCGGGGGCCAACGATCGCTGAGGTTCGAAAAGGGTCCGGTCTTCCGCAACATTCTGCTCATCGACGAAATCAACCGCGCCACTCCAAAAACCCAAGCGGCCTTGCTGGAAGTCATGCAGGAACGACGCGTCACCACCGGCGGCCAGACGCATGACCTCCCCAGCCCGTTCTTCGTCCTCGCCACCCAAAACCCCATGGAAATGGAAGGCACCTATCCCCTTCCCGAAGCCCAACTCGACCGTTTCCTCTTCAAAATCAAAGTCCCCTTTCCCGATCTGGCCTCGCTCGTCGAAATCAGCCGCCGCACCACCGGCTTCCACGAAACCCTACTTCAGGCAGTCTGCGACGGACCAACCATCCTCCAATTCCAGGAATCGCTCACCTACGTCCCCATCGCCGATCCTCTCACCGAGTGGGCCGCCCGCCTCGTCCTCAGCACCCACCCCGAATCCCCCGGCGCGCCAGAAAAAGTCCGCCGCTTCGTCGCTTATGGCAGCAGTCCGCGAGGCCTCCAAGCCATGATCCGCGGCGGTCGCGTCCACGCCGCCATGGCCAATCGCACCACCGTCTCCTACGAAGACTTGGTCCGGTCCGCCAAAACAGCCCTCCGCCACCGCATCATCCGAAACTTCGAAGGCGAAGCCGCCGCCCTCGATGTCGACTTGCTCATCGACGAACTCATCACCGCCCAGCCACGACCTCACTAATCGCCCCCGCGGGAAATCAGCCGAAAGAAAAACAAATCTCCCCCCGTTCAACGCTCTTCCATGTGTCCCGAGTTACATAAGACTTCGCGGTTTCCCCCAAAAAGTCCGAGTGACAACGGATCTGTTCACTGATGTGTTGAGGTTGACGCCGTCGGGCGCGTGAGTGCGCGTCCGGCGGTTGTCATTTTTTAGGGTGTGCGGCAAGCGGTAAGGCACGGCGGATTTTTGCACGGGCGAAAAAAGCATGAAAAAATCGGGGGACGACTGGGAGTGGCGGGCTAAGACCGCCATACTGACTCGAGCTTTCGACTCAGACCGGTCGCTCGCCATGTCAAAACGTGTTCGTTTCCATGGCGGCCCCAGCCCGCCACTCCCAGTGAAACACTACCTTACAACCGTGCAAAAATCCGTCGTGGCGGTAAGGGGACTGGGAGGACCGGGGGCTGGAGGTCGGGCTTGCATTGGGGCAAAATCCTCAGATATTCCACATATCTTAATTAAAATTCCCATGAAACCGATTCTTTTGATGGCGGCGGCGATTTTGGGCGGATGGGGGGCGGCCGCGGCGCAGGCCCAGCAGACAGGGTTGGAGGCGTTGGGGGTTCTGTCGCGGGCGCGGGGGGCGGCGCTGGGAAATCAGGTGGTGGTGCTGACGGGTGAGCGCGGATCGGAGCAACCGGCGGCGTGGCGTCTGGTCACGCGGGATCCAGCCTTTGCCGGGAGATTTCTCGAGTATGTCGTGAAAAATGGCCGGTTGGTTTCTCAGCAGGCCGTGCCGACGGCCGATGCCGGTCGCTTCGCCACCGCACCGCTGGTCCGGAGCAAGCTCAAGATCGATTCCCACGTGGTTTTTTGGCGGGCGCACACGGAGGCGAAAAAGGTGTTGGTAGGATTTGATGCTGTCGATTACGAATTGCGCAACGCGGAATTCACCACGACGCCGGTCTGGGTGGTCCGCTTGGTCAACACCTCGGGCGCCAAAGTGGGCGAGTTGGCCGTTTCCGCTGAATCGGGGAACGTGCTGCGGCGGACGTGGTTTGATGCCGGCCGCCAACCAGCCACCGGGCGCCGCGCCGCGAGCGCGCCACTGCCGAACACCGGAACGACCGCCATCAACGAAAAAGCCCAGCAAGCATGGGAAGGGACGCGCGCTGGATGGAACGAAGGCAAGAAAGCCGTTAAATCAGGCCTGCGCAAAGCCAGCACCACTGTGGGCGGATGGTTGTTGCGCGCGGGAGGCGAATCGCCCACCACCTCTCAGCAGTCCCCCACCCCTCAGCAGTCCCCCACCAAGCCGACCACGCCCACCACCCCCCAAACCCGCGGCCCCGCCACCTGGCAAAACGGTTCCTATGACAGCCGCCCCTCCACCCCCCGCTGATCCGATCCAACGCTCCTTCCGTCCCTTTAAGTCCCTTTAGTTCCTTCAGTCCCCATCCTCCTCGCTCATCCCACGCTCACCGCAGGCACCCGAGTGAGGCGGCGCCAGAATGGATCCAGCACCTGAGCCAGCAGGCTGGCAAATTCTTGGAACTCTCCTGAGGTCCCGGCATCGTCCATAGCCTCGAGCACGTCGGAAGCGGCGGCGAGCCATTGCAACTCCTCGGTGGACGGACTGACGAGGTCGAGCACGAAACCGACGCTTGGACGGGCGGCCTTCGCGGGATGGGCGATGGTGTCCGGTTCAGTAAAAGCGACCACTTTCACCGGGACGCCGCCATTGAGTTTGTGACGAGCGGCCGCGTGGGCCGTCAACGCGCTCCAAAAGATCGGGCGGGTGGCGGACTCCAGCCCGATGAGTATCTCGGCATCGGGCGACAGCCATTGCAGTGCGGTCCCACTGGTTCCCGGCACTCCCATTTCGGCGGCGCGCACGGCCGGAAAACGATCACCCGCAAATCGCAATAGCCGGCCCAGGCGTTCCAAGTCCAGGGTGGGCGGCACCGGAGATTCCGAGCGTCGCCGCCTGTGGTCGGCCAGGGTTACGGCCAGCGCCCTGAGCGGTGCCTGCCCGTTGCTGGGCGAAACGGCTGGCGAACCGCCCGCACCAAGCGGCGTCAAGCTGCCTCCTCCCTCGCCAACCGGCTTCCATTGGTCCAATTTTTCGCGTAACCGTTGGAACGGCCCGACCAGCGCCGTCGCGGCGGCGGGAGTTCCCGCTGCCTCCTCCCCCACCATCGCTTGAAGGGCGGCCGAAATGGAATCAAGCGTCTCTTCGCCGACCACGGAGGAAGCCGACATTTCAGCCACGCCGGGTGCGGGTGGTTGACTCGCTCCACCCTCAGCGTGAGGTGTATGGATAAACGCAGAGGAGGCCGACAGCGGCGGCGCCGCCGCCGCCGCCGCCCGCCCTCCCGCGGCCAGTGTCGGCCGGCGGCCCCAGCAGGCCGCGGCATGCCGCAGCATCGTGCGGGGCGAAACCGGCCGTCCTCCCTGAGCGGCCCAGAATCCCTCCCAATCCAGCCCCGACATGAAGGCTGCGGCCTGCTCCGGTCTTGCCTTCGCCGCGATCAAACGTGCCTGGAGCAGGGCCCGAGCCTCCTCTTGCGTCAGCCCGCCCAGCGTCACAAAGCCGCCGCTCATCCGATCCTCCAGCGCGCTGGGTAGTTGGCTCGCAAAGGTCGCTTGCCACAAATCCTGGTTCAGGCACACCACACTCAGGCTCCGCGGCAAGAGCCGCCTCAATTCGCTCATGAAATAGGCAATTCGGAGACCCGCGGCACCGTCCCGGAAGAACACGTCCAGGTGATCGATCACGAATACCAGCGGCCGGTACAGCCCCAAGAGCCGCCCCATATCGCGCAGCGTGTCTTTCGCCATCTGCTCCGGCGCCGCAACCTCCTGAATCACCATGCCCGCCCCCGCCACGGCACCTCCCCCCAGTCCCGCGTACAGCGTCCACTTGAGCGCTTCCAGCCGATGGCTCGGCAAATCTTCCACGCCCTGCGCATAAGCCATGAGCACGCGCAGCCAATGGGCCGCCCGCTCCACCTCCACCCCCGCCTCCGGCGCCACACTCTCGGAGCTCAGTGATACAAGGTTTTCGAAATGCTCGCTGAACCACCGCGCCACCACCTGCTCAGGATTGGCAAAGTCGAACATCTCCAAATAGTTGCGGTCAAGCGCCGCCACGGCTTCCGCCGGATGCGTGCACGGAATCCGTCGGCTCTGAATCAACCGCTGGTTCACCCTCGCAAACAAATATCGCGCCGCTTCGTCCAACACCGTCAGCCCCGCCCGATGGCCGTGGTCACGATGAACCTTCTCCATCACGGCCCGGGTGACCGTCGCCCACCGCGGCGGTGACTCCAAATCAAACGTCAACGGCACCACCACCGCCCGTCCCGCCAGTCCTTCAGCAAAACGCGCCATCAAATGCGATTTGCCGTAACCCGCCCGCGCCGACGTCACCACCAGCGCTCGCCCCATCCCCCCACCCACCTCGCCGACCGACGCCTCCAGCGCCCCCAACGCCTCCGCTTGAAAGCCCGACAGCCCCCCCTCCCCCGCTTCACCCGCAGAGAATATGTCGTCAGCGAATGGATTTCTCATACTCAGGAATCATCAACGCGAGTCGCGTCACATGTGGGATAATGAGCGATGGTTGATAAAAATAAAGTCGAATTTTTAGAAAAATAGTAAATCTCTAGGTTTTTGCGTGTAATTCTTGAGAATATCTAGTGAATAAAAAAACCGCTACCTGTGGTTTTTACGGATTTTTATGTCGGCCGTGATTCAATTTCAGCCGGCGCCTGCGCTAAAAATGACGGTCGGCCACGAATTCCCCGAAGGATCGGGAGGTTATGGAAAACCAATGGCTCACCCTTCAGGTGGGCGACCATCATGTAACAACGCCTTGGGTGTCCGGGATATTGGTGCAATTCGTGGTTCCCAACCCGCGTCTTGGGGTAATAGAGCATTCCCCGAAGCGCTCATTGGGGCGGGAGCCGCGCGCGCTCGGTTGCCGGAGCGGGTTGTGGGCGTTACGACATTGGGAGTTATTCCACTGCGTCGTCATGTCCCTGCACCCCGTTTCTCGCCGCCATTTCCTGAGAGGAGTCGGCACTCTCGTTGCCCTGCCCACTATGGAATCGCTCTTGCCGAGACCGCTGGCACGCGCAGCCGAGCAGACGGAACGCTTTCCGACCCGGTTGGCCTTCGTGTATTCACCAAATGGCAAAAACATGGCGCACTGGCGTCCCGAGGGAGTGGGCGCCAATTACTCGCTCAGCCGCGCACTGCGTCCGCTGGAGGCTCACCGTGAAGATTTTTCCGTCATCAGCGGACTCGAACTGGAAACGGCGAATGCCAATGGCGACGGAGGCGGCGACCACGCGCGCGCCAATGCCGCTTTCCTCACCGGTTGCCAGCCGCGCAAGACCGCCGGTGCCGACATCCGCGCCGGAGTTTCCGTCGATCAGGTCGCCGCCCAAAAACTCGGCCACCTCACCCGCTTTCCGTCCCTCGAAATCAGCTGCGACGAGGCACGGAAAGCCGGCAATTGCGACTCGGGATACTCGTGCGCCTACCAGTTTAACCTCGCCTGGAAATCCGAATCCATGCCGCTGACCCCCGAGCGGGATCCCCGTTCCGTCTTCGACCGATTGTTCGGTACTGGCGAGGAGGCGCCCGACCCCGAGTCCCTCGCCCGACGCCATGCCGAAAATCGCAGTATCCTCGATTACGTCCTCGCCGACGCCAAGGACCTCCAACGGCACCTCGGCCGCCGCGATCAGGAAAAACTCGACGAATACCTCACCAGCCTCCGCCAAGTCGAACGCCGCATTGGCCAGGCCAGCGATGCCGCCCGTCTACTTCCGCCCGGCACGAAACGCCCCGACGGCATTCCCGCGAGCTACCAGGAACACATCCGCCTCATGTATGACCTCCTGGTGCTGGCCTTCCAAACCGACTCGACCCGCATCGGCACCTTCCTCCTCGCCCACGACGGCTCCAACCGCACGTTCCCCGAGGTCGGCGTCAATGACGCCCACCACGGGTTCTCCCATCACCAACACCACCCGGATAAACTCGAAATGCTGGCCAAAGTGGATGAATTCCACTCCTCCCAGTTCGCTTATTTCCTCGACCGCCTCAAGTCGATCAAGGAAGACGACGGCTCCCTGCTCGACCACTCGATGATCGTCTTCGGTGCCGGCATTTCCGACCCCGACCGCCATAACCACAATGACCTCCCGATCCTGCTCGCCGGCCGCGGCGGCGGGACGCTCCGCCCAGGCCGCCATATCGCCTTGCCCGAGGAAACTCCGCTCACCAACCTCTACCTCTCGCTCCTCGATCGCATCGGCGTGCCCGCGGAAAAAATGGGCGACTCCAGCGGACGCCTCGAAGATATCGCCTGAGGCGCCGGTTTTCGCCCCGCCCAACATTTCGACGAGAAAATCCCAGACGAGATCCTTCTCACGAGCCGCCCTCTGCTCGCCCCACCTCCACTTCGATCACTCATGACACACGTCGCCTTCGTTTCCCTTCTCGCCCTTGCCACTCCCACCCTCGCCCTCGCCGCTTGGCCCGCCTACCGCGGCCCTCAGGGGAACGGCAGCACCCAAGAGAGAATTGTCAAGACCACCTGGCCCGCCGCCGGCCCCAAAAAACTCTGGTCCGCCGAAACACCCACCGGATTCAGCTCGTTCGCCGTCGCCGACGGCCGCGCGTTCACCCTGGTCAAGCGCGACATCGACGGCGTGCCCACCGAAGTCTGCCTCGCCTTGGACGCCTCGACCGGGAAAGAAATCTGGGCCACCCCGCTCAAACTCGCTCGCTACGACCGCGGCGGCGACGAAGGCACCGCGGACAATCAAGGCGGTGACGGCCCGCGCAGTACCCCCACCGTTGCTGGCGGCCGCGTCTTCGTCATGGGCGCCAGTCTGGACCTCCATGCGCTCGACGCCGCCACCGGCAAACCAGTGTGGACGAAAGACCTCATCGCCGAACACAACGGGCGCAATATCCGATGGCACAACGCCGCCAGCCCGCTCCTCGAGGATGGCCTGCTCTATGTAGCCGGCGGCGGCGAAGGCCAAGCGCTCCTCGCCATCGAGGCGGATTCCGGAAAAGTCGTCTGGAAAGGCCAGAACGACCAAATGACCCACGCCACCCCAGTCGCCGCCACCATCCACGGCGTCCGGCAAATCGTCTTCTTCACTCAATCTGGTTTGGTCTCGGTCGCCCCTAAAGACGGCAAAGCCCTCTGGCGGTACAACTTTCCCTACCGAATCAGCACCGCTGCATCCCCCGTCGTCCACAACGACATGGTCTACTGCGCCGCCGGCTATGGCGTCGGCATGGGGTGTGCCAAAATCATCAAAAAAGGCGATGGGTTCGAAGCCGAGGAAGTCTGGCGCAAAGAGGGCGACCGCGTCACCAATCACTGGAGTTCCCCGGTCGTCAAGGATGGCCACCTCTACGGCATGTTTAGCTTCAAAAAATACGGCAAGGGTCCAGTCACCTGCCTCGAATTGGCCACCGGCGAGGTCAAATGGTCCCAGGAAGGACTCGGCGCCGGGAACCTCATACTCACCGGCGGTGACACCCTGCTCGCCCTCTCGGATAAAGGCGAACTCGTCCTCATCGCCGCATCCCCAGATAAATACAAGGAACTCGCCCGCGCCGACGTCCTCGACGGCAAATGCTGGTCCACCCCAGTCCTCGCTAACGGCACCATCTATGCCCGCAGCACCAAAGAAGCCGTCGCCGTGGACGTGAGCAAGTAGCTGGGCAGACAGCGTGGTCAGTAGTCAGCGGTCAGCGGTCAGTGGTCAGTGGTCAGTGGTCAGTGGTCAGTGGTCAGTGGTCAGTGGTCAGTGGTCAGTAGTCAGAAGTAGTCAGTGGTCAGTGGTCGGCAGTCAGCGGTCCCCCTCTCGCCCGAGAGTCGGTGCCCCACTCTGCCAGTCTTCCCATTCCTCCCATTCTTCCCATTCCCATTCCCCCCACCCCTAAAATCCCCTTGGCGTTCAGCCCCTTTTCCCGATGATGCTCAGCAGTGAAACTGCTCATTCGCATCATGATCTGGGGCGGCATGGCCGCGCTTGTGCTGGTTGGCCTCATCGAGGCGGCCTTGTGGATCTTCGCCCCAGTCGGAAAACGGGCCAGCACGCGATTCGCCTTCGACAACCAACTTCCCGGCCTCAAGGAACGAGTCGCCTTTAAGGTGGACGAGCGCTCGTCGCGGTCGTGGCCGACTCCCAATGCCGCGGCGGCCACGGAGGGACGGGAAGTGAATATTTTGGTTCTTGGCGGCGGGGCGTCAGTGGCCTTGCTGCAAAACGACGACGACGCCTGGTGGGGCCAGCTCGGCGCCGCGCTGCAAAAAGAATTTCCCCAAGCCCGGATCAGCGTCTCGGCGCTGGTGCGCGAATACAGCACGATCCTGCATGCGGCCAAGTGGGCCGAGCGCCACCTCCCCGACGTGAACCCGGATATCGTCATCGTCATGCATGGCTTCGAGGACGTGCTGTCGCACGGCGGCGACTACACCTACAATCCCAACAAGCTGGCCACCCTCTCGGTGGAATCATCGAACCGCGGCCCACTGAAAGAATTTCTCGTCAATACGTCCCAACTCTGCCGCCGCTTCGTCCTCCGCGGTCAGAAACGCGCTGTCACGTCCGTCATCGGACCGCTCGGAGAACGCAACGCCTTCGCCCAGCGCCTCGCCCAAAATCGCCAAATCTATGCCCAGCTCCCCCTCGCCTATGAAGTGGATCGCCCCGAGGGCCGAGACCCGATGCGCGAATACCTCGACGGCCTGTCCACCCTCGCCCAGCTCAGCGCCAAACAGGGCGCCGCCCTCGCCGTCATCGGCGAACCGACCCTCCACCGCGGCCTGATGGACGGCGGATCCGAACGCCTCCTCCACCGATGGTTCAAACGCGAGCCCGCCAAGGGCGACGCCGGCGTGGTACGCCTCGACTCCGGCTGGATTGAACTCCAGCTCTCGCGGTACTACACCGCCGCCGAAAAGTTCTGCTCCCAATCCAACATCGCGTTCACCGATCCCACACGCAAACTACCCGCCCATCCCGCCGTCTTCATAGACGACACCATGCTCACCGACGCCGGCGCCATCACCCTCGCCACCCTCGTCCAACCCGTCGTGCGACCTCTCGTCCAAGCCCGCCTGACTCAGTAGCCCTTCAGGTTGGGATCCATGAAACACACGAACCAAAGCGTTATCCCTGATTATCGTCCAGTCGTCGGGTTGAGAGTTCGATTGTCTTAATCACTGATCTTTCGTGTGTTTCGTGGTTTTCGTGGTTCCAACGTCCCTTTCGGCGTGACGCGCGCTTCCGCGTTGCATCCGGTCGCCTCCGCTGCCATCGACTGGGCATGAACTCGCCCGTCCGCGTCCGATTCGCCCCCTCACCCACCGGCTACCTCCATGTCGGCGGTGCCCGCAGCGCCCTGTTCAATTGGCTCTTCGCCAAACACCACCACGGCACCTTCATCCTCCGCATCGAGGATACCGACACAGCCCGCAATACCCCCCAGGCGCTCGCCGCCATCTACGACGGCCTCCAGTGGCTCGGCCTCCCCTGGGACGAAGGCCCGGACGTCGGCGGCCCCGCCGGCCCCTACCTGCAAAGCGAACGTCACGACATCTACGCCCGCCATCTCGATGCCCTCCTCTCGCGCGGCCTGGCTTACGACGACCAAGGCGCCATCCGCCTCCGATCACCCAAACAAGTCGTCTCGTTCCACGACCAAATCCTCGGCCCCATCAGCATCGACCGCGGCCAGGAAAACGACACCGCCCTCCGCCGGTCCGATGGCAGCTTCATCTTCCATTTCGTCAATGTCGTCGACGACATCGAAATGGGCATCACCCACGTCTTCCGCGGCGAAGACCACGTGATGAACACCCCCAAACACATCGAGATCTTTCAGGCACTCGGCGCCCCGCTTCCCGTCTTCGCCCACATGCCGCTCATCCTGAATATGGATGGTTCGAAAATGAGCAAACGCGACCAGGGGTCCGCCGTCGGATGGTACCAGGACCAGGGGTTCCTCCCCGAAGCCGTTCGCAACTTCCTTTGCCTCCTCGGTTGGTCACCCAAGGATGATCGCACCAAACTCCCGATCGACGACGTCATCGCCCTCTTCGATTGGAACCACCTCAATCACTCCGCTGCCAAGTTCGACCTCGACAAGTGCCTGTGGCTGAATTCTCAATACCTGGCGGAAACCAGCCAGGACCAGTTCGCCAGCCTCGCCAAAGCCCAATTCGCCCGCCACCACCCGCGCTGGCTCGACCTCCCGCCCCACCAACTCCACGCCGCCCTCGCCCTCCTCCATCCGAAAATCAAGGGCCTCGCCGAACTGGATTCCCACTTCGTCATGCTCTTCGACGACCACGCCCCCGTCGATCCCGACGCCCGCGCCAAACTCCTCGCCAAACCCGACTCGCTCACCCACCTCGATACCGTCACCTCCGCCCTCGCCGCCCACTCCGGCCCCTGGTCAGCCGATGCCATCAAACACGTCATCCATCAAGTCGCCGACTCCCTCGCCGTCAAACCTGGCTCCCTCCTCTTCCCCCTCCGCGTCGCCTTCACCGGCTCCACCCACGGCGCCGACCTCATGCCCGCCCTCGAACTCGTCGGCCAATCCCCCACCATCGCCCGCCTCCGCCATCGCCTCGAATCGCTTCGAGCGGCGTGAATGGTGTCGAGAGCGACCCTGCGGCGCGGCGGCAGCCGGACGGTCGCTGCCTTGGCCGAAGGACCGGTCGAGAACGTGAGAAATTGATCCGCTTTCAGTCGGATGGCGGCGGCATGGAGAATCCACAGCCGCGCTGCCACTTTATGGAGACTCATGTGGCCACGGAATCGCCGGTTGGCGGCGAAAACACCAGTCTCCCGCCAACGAATCATGCCTGTCCTGCTCCGCCCAGAGGACACCCCTTTCGCCTCCAGACTGACCCATCCCCTATCTCCCATCCTCCAATAGTCCCTCCCCCAACACACTCCGCTCAATCGTCCTCGTCCTCGTCCTCGTCCTCGCCCCCCCACGCCACCAAAGCCTTCCCTCCCGCCCGAACAAATCCCTTCGCCAACCGCGACCCCCCGACCTCCAACCTCCGACCGCCGACCGCCCAGGCGCCAGATCCCACAGCCCTCTCGACCGAGGCTATTCCAGACTCCGCTCCCTCTTCAGATTTCCTTCCCAACCACCCCCAGTCTCCTCTTGGCAAGGACTGCGTGTCTGATCATTATGACCATAGGCGCCGCCCCTGAACCAAGTCCGCCCTTCGAGGCGGCATTGGCTCTGCCAGTGCCTCTGTGCGCCATAACTGTTAACGCACTCAGAGGCTCAATTCACTGTTAGCCCCCGAGGAATGCCGAAACCGCCGATAAACCACCGCAAGGTTCTTGTCTTCACCGGCGCGGGCATCAGCGCTCCATCCGGTATCGCCACTTTTCGCGGCAGCAATGGATTATGGCGACAGCATCGGCTCGAAGATGTGGCCACACCGGAAGCGTGGAGCAGACAAGCTCATCTTGTCCTCGAGTTCTATAACGAGAGAAGGGCTCAAGCGGCAGCTGCGCAGCCCAACGCGGCTCACAAAGCAATCGTCGACCTTCAACAACGATTCGAAGTCGTGGTTGTCACTCAAAATGTAGACGACCTTCACGAACGTGCTGGTTCCACTCATGTGATTCATCTTCATGGCGAGTTGCGAAAAGCAAGGAGCACCGCCGACTCTGCTCTTGTTTACGACATTGGAGGAACCCCCATTCATCTAGGTGACGCGTGTGCTGCAGGTAGTCAGCTGAGACCGCACATCGTCTGGTTTGGTGAAGAAGTCATGAATTACGATCAGGCTCGATCCCACATCCTGGATGCCGGGCGGGTGCTCGTGGTGGGCACATCCTTGGCTGTTTATCCTGCTGCTGGCATCCTCAGGCATGCTCGCCATGCCGCCAAAAAAGTCATCGTTGACGTAGTTGTTCCAAAGCGCCCCTACGGATTCAAGATCCTGAAAGGATCAGCGGATTCGGTGCTTCCGGCACTGGCGGAAACTTGGATGAAAGATCCGATCCCAGATGTGGTCTAACACAATAATGCAGCTGACAGCCATCAGCGACTCACTCTGTTCTTGCTTGGATCGCCGCCTCGGCTCATGGGTGCAGCTGATTTTGTGTCGTTGGCGTGCTACGCGCATGAGGATTTTCCAGATCACTCCTCTGGCGCGCCGAGTTCAGGCGCACGTGCTACAGACATTTGATGTTTCCGAGCAGGCAGCAGAGGACTACGCCGCGATGAAATGAGGACGTTTCTCAGAGCGATCGAAGCTCTCAGGGGAGTGTTGAGAGAGATTTTCGCTTGTTGCGGACACGACTTTTCCGTCACCATTTGTCTGCGATTTGAAAATCGGCGAGCAGGCTTGGGCGGAATGGTGCTTTTCCTCACATCGGGGATTCCTTGGGTTGGCGTCTCTGTGACAATTCTGTTAGGATTGTCACAATGCAATCATCCCCCGGTTTGAGTCATTCGCTGCGGTCCGTGCTGGCCCTGGCGGCAGGAGTGGTGTGCGCGGGCGCCGTGGGCGGCTCGACGGCGCCGGTCATATCCGAATTCATGACGGCCAACGACGGCCCGCTTTACGACGAGGATGGCGACTCTTCCGACTGGATCGAGATTCTCAATCCGGGCTCCGCACCGGTCGATTTGGGTGGAATGTATCTCACGGACGAGGCCGGAAACCTCACGAAGTGGCGCCTGCCCGCGATGACTGTGCCGTCCGGCGGATTTCAGATCGTTTTTGCTTCCAACAAAGATCGGGATGTGGGCGAACCGCATACCAATTTCCGTCTGAGCAGTGTGGCCGGCGGCTACCTCGCCCTGGTCGCGGCGGACGGCACCACGGTCGTCTCGCAGTTCACGAATTATCCGGTCCAGTTCGACGGCTTCTCGTACGGTTTGGCGATCGAGGGCGCGGGGGGATCGAATGCCGTGCTCGTCACCGAAGGCGACGCCTGTTCGCTTCTGGTCCCCACGGCCGACCTCGGCCTGAACTGGACGCTGCCGGCGTTCAATGACGGTTTGTGGCTGGAAGCCACCACAGGTATCGGATTCGAACGGAGTTCCGGGTACCAAAACCTTTTTGGCCCCGGTGGCGATATCCTCGATCTCGCCTCCGACATCAACGCCTCCGCCTACTGCCGCATCCCGTTTGCCGTCGCCTCGACCGACGGCCTGACCCGCCTCTTGCTCCGCGTCAAAGCCGACGACGGCTTCATCGCGTACCTCAATGGCGTCCGCGTCGCCGCCACCAACGCGCCCGCCGACCCACAGTGGGAATCCTCCGCTACCGCCGACCGTCCCGACCCTCAGGCGCTGCAATTCATCGAGACCGACCTCACCGCGCAAGCCGGTCTGCTGACGGCCGGCGAGAACGTGCTGGCCATTCATGCCCTGAATTCTTCAGCGGGCAGCTCCGACATGCTCTTGCTTCCGCGATTGGAGGCTGAGTTTTCCACCGCGGGCGGTGTCACCCTCGGCGCCGCTGGCTACTTTCAGTCACCCACCCCAGGCACCGGCCCCGTCGGCCCGCAAGGCCTGCCCGCGCCGGCCGTGGTGGTCTCGGAACCCGGCCGCGGGTTTGTCGATTCGCTCCAGGTCAGCTTGTCGACCTCCTCTCCCGCCGCCCAAATTCGCTACACATTGGACGGCAGCTTGCCGACCGCGACATCTCTCCTTTACCAGGGCGCACCCCTCACGTTTTCCGCCACCACCCTGCTCCGCGCCCGAACGTACCAGGCGGCGCTGACCCCCGGTCCGCTCACCGAGGTAGCCTACATCCGGCTTTCCCCCAACATGCAGTCGTTCTCCTCCAACCTGCCCGTCGTGATCATGAACCGGATCGGCACCGGGACATCCGCCGCCAATGGCAAAACCTACGCCTTCTTCGCCTTCTTCGAACCCGCCCCCGCCACCGGCCGGACCACGCTCAACCGCCCGTACACCCTCGGTACGCGCGGCGGCTGGAAAGTGCGCGGCTCGTCCTCCGCCGGATTTCCGAAACAAGCGTTCTCAGTGGAAGCCTGGGACGCCACCAACCTCAACAAGGACATCGCCCCACTCGGCCTGCCCGAGGAATCCGACTGGGTCTTTCACGCCCAGTCGGTCTTCGACCGCACCCTCATGCGGAACTCGTACATCTACGACCTGAGCAACCAAGTCGGCCGCTACGCCACCCGCACCCAGTTCTTCGAACTGTTTAAAGACGACAACGCCGGCGACCTCAACTACTCGTCCGACTATTGGGGCGTCTATGACCTCACGGAAAAAATCTCCCGCGATGAAAACCGCGTCGACGTCGAACGCCTCCAACCCGGCGCCGCCACCGCGCCCGCCATCACCGGCGGCTACATGTTCAAGGTGGACCGCCTCGATCCCGGGGACGGCGGATTGAACGCCGGAGGCCAGTCGCTCGGATGGGTGTACCCAAAAGAAGCCGAAACTACCCCGGCCCAAGTCGACTACGCCCGCACCTTCATCAACGAAATGGTCGCCGCCCTGCCCACCAGCCGGCGAGCCGAATATATCGACGAGCTGTCGTGGATCGACCACCACCTGCTCAATGTCCTCACCCTCAATGCCGATGCACTCCGGTTGAGCACGTACTTCTTTAAGCGTCGCGGCCGGCCGATCGAATTCGGTCCCATCTGGGACTTCGACCGCTCCGCCGGCTCCACCGACGGTCGCGATGCCGATCCCTCCACCTGGCAGGGCGGCACCGCGTACTTCGACTACCCGTGGTGGGACACGCTCTTCGATGACGGGGATTTCTGGCAGGCGTATATCGACCGCTACTTCCAACTGCGCACCGGACCGTTCGCCACCGCCAAAGTCCATGCCCTCATCGATGGCATGGCGGCCAGACTCATGGAAGCCCAGGTCCGCAATTTTCAACGATGGAGCGACCAACCGCGGTTCGGCGGCTACCAAGGCGAAGTCAACCACCTCAAAAGCTGGCTCGGGACTCGCCTGTCGTGGATGGATGGTCAGTTTGCGCCGCGACCGGCCGCCAATCTCGCCGCCGGCCCCCATCCCGCCGGCACTACCGTCCAGCTCACCGCCGCCCTCCGCGCCGGTCAAAAGATCTATTACACCCTGGACGGCAGCGATCCGCGCCCGCCCTTCGTTCCCCCCACCATCGACGGCACCACCCTGGTCACCGAATCCACCACCGTGCGCGCCTGGGCCCCGACATCCGACATCGGCACCGCCTGGCGCACCAACCTCACGTTCGACGACACCGCCTGGCTCACCGGCCAAAACGGCGTGGGATACGAACGCTCCAGCGGCTACGAGCCCTACATCAACATCGACGTGAATACCGCCATGCAGGCGATAACTTCCTGCTATATCCGCGTGAAGTTTCAGGTCGACGAAACCGATCTCGCCGACTGGAACTTCCTCACCCTCGCAGCTCGCTACGACGACGGATTTGTCGCCTACCTCAATGGCACCCAGATCATGGCCGACCGCGCCCCGTCCCCGGCAGCCTGGAATGCCGCCGCCACGCAGACGCACGACGACGGATCGGCCGCCAATTTTCAGAGCTTTGACCTCAGCCCCCATCTCAGCCGCCTGCGCGTCGGCGAGAATCTCTTGGCGATCCATGCGCTCAACGAGAGCTTGACCAGCAGTGATTTTCTCCATCAGGTTCGGCTGATCGCCGGCCAGCGCAGCACCCCGCCCGGCGGTGGCATCCGCGGCATCGAATACACGGGACCCATTGTCCTCAACCAAACGGCGCGGCTGGTCGCGCGCGTCTACGACAGCACGGGTGGCAATGACCCAAATTCCGGCCGCACGCCCGTCGGTACCGGATGGAGCGCGCCGCTGCGCCTCGAGTATCTCGTCAATGAATCGCCCGCCGCCGCCGGCTCGCTCGTCATCTCCGAAGTGTTCGCCGACCCCTATGATTTCGCCAACGCCGCTGACCGGCAAATCTACGAGTGGATTGAACTCCAAAACGTCTCCAATGCCCCGGTTTCTTTGACTGGCGCGGCCTTCACGGCCGGAATCACGTTTACTTTTCCCGGCGCTTCCTTGCCCGCGGGCGGTCGCGCCGTCGTGGTCCGCGATCGCGATGCTTTCGAGCGACTGTACGGACCGGATCGCACCGAACTTGTCCTCGGTTCGTTCGGGGGGGCGCTCGACAACGCCGGCGAAACCATCACCCTCGCCGCCGCCGACGGCTCCCTCATTCAGAGCCTCACCTATTCCGAGTCCCAGGCACGCCCGGGGTATTCGCTCGTGACCACCGCCACGGGGCTTCGCGAAAGTCGCTTCCTGCTTGGATCGCCCGGCGCCACCGAACCGACGCCCATCGAACGGCCCGGCGTCGTGATCAACGAAGTCATGACCAACCCAGTGGCCCCGGAACTGGCGCGCCTCGAAATCTTTAATCCGTCTTCCGAACCGGTAGACCTCACGGGATGGTTTTTCACCGACGATCTCGAAAGTCCCCACAGCATGCATCTGCCGAGCAGCCTTGTCCTGCCCGGTGGCGGGTATGCCGTGCTGACCTCGACCGATTTCTTCGACTGGACCGCTCAGCCTTCGGGCGGAGAGGCTTATCTAGTGGCCGCGACCCCTGACGGATCCTGGGGCGATTATGTCCAGGGATTCACATTCGAAGCCAGTGCCGCCGGCATCCCGTTCGGTCGTCACGTCGTGTCAACCGGGTCGGTCCACCACGTCCCGATGGCCGCCGCCACCTTCGGTCAGGCCAATGGCGAGCCGCGCGGCGGCCCGCTCGTCATCTCAGAACTTATGTATCATCCGCCCGACGGACAGGCCGAGTATCTGGAACTGCACAATCGCGGCAGCGCGCCCATACCCCTCTCCCAAGTCGCGATCGCCGGCACCGGGTTCGCTTTCAACGCGACCGCCCCCGAATTGCCAGTAGGCGGCCTCGCGCTCGTCGTCTCCAGTGATCCCGCCGCCTTCCGCGTGGCCCATGTCGTGCCCGATTCCGTTCCGGTCTTCGGCCCGATGCCCTCCGCACTGAGCAATGGGGGTGAACGGCTGCGCGTCCTGCGGGCCGAATCCGGCGGTCAAAGCAATCCCATCCTCCAGGTGGCCGTCGACACCGTTGAGTATTCCGACAATCCGCCCTGGCCAATCGAGGCCGACGGCCAGGGTAGTTCGCTTCATCGCACAGGCTCCGGCTACGGCGGCGACCCGCTCCACTGGTCCGCCGCCACCCCCACCCCAGGATTCATCGGGAATGCACCCACCGATTGGCGATCGCTCTTCTTCTCCCCCGCTGAACTCGCCAACCCAGCTCTCTCCGGCCCGCTCGCCGACGCCGACGCCGACGGCCTCTCCAACCTGCTCGAATACCTCATGGGAAGCCACCCGCGAAATCCAGATTCCGCCGCCCAAGCCCAATTGACGCTCACTGCCGCCAACACCCTGGTCATCACCTTCACCCTCCGTGACGGGACAACCGGATTCCTCACCTCACTGGAACAATCGAGCAACCTGAGGGACTGGCAGCCGGCCACCGCCTTCACCCTCACTTCTACCACGCCCAACGGCGATGGATCATCCACCGTAGTCTTCAAAGGACCGCCGTCCGCCGCCAACCAGTATTTTCGCGTCGCCGCCCGCCCAGAGGTCGAACCCTGACCGCATCGGGGTGGTTTACCGATCCACTCTGCTTCCACATAGCCAAGAACCAAGAACCAAGAACCAAGAACCAAGAAC
>JBJXFS010000135.1:0-13156 GCA_046155625.1 Verrucomicrobiales bacterium
CGATCTCCGTGGAAAAGCAGCGTTCCATGGAGGCGACGCTGTCCCACCACAATTCGGCGGTGCCATCGTACACCGGTTCGACGCCATCCCCATTCGGTTGATGATCGAGAGCGATGTTGATGCGGTATTCGCGACAGTCCGGCAGGTGTGAGGACAGCTTGGTGTGATCGATCAGCCAGCGCCGCTTGAATTCCTCGCGCGACATGCCGGCTTTGCGTTTCAAGAGAGCAATGAGTTTTACCATAGGAGAAGTTTTTGGTAGCAATAATTTGCTTTCGGGTGCGCACGCTGGGAGCGGGTGCGTGGGTCATGTGAGGGGAGGGGGGGAAGGGGTTTGATCAATCCCGAGCACCAGCTCCAGGCCCTCCTCCCAGGCTGTCGAAATCCGAATCGAAGTCCAGCAGATTGCTCCCGGTGTCCGCGGGACCGTTAAAGACGCCCGTGCTGGTCTCGAGTCCATCCCGCAAGCCGACCGATCATTCACTCCGTGCTAGCAAGTCCCGCCGGGGGAAGGAAGCGAAATCCATTTCAGCGTCGCAGCTTCACCCGCTCGGCATCCCCGGCTGCACCCGCGGCCTCGTCCGCCCTCCCGGTCTGTCCGGCTGCCGCTGAAAGTGCAAGCAGCGCCTCGTAGTCCGAATGGAGGCTGAGCTGGACCGCCTTGCTGGCCAATGCGTATGCCTCCTCGGCCCCACCAAGGACCGGATGGCTGAGGACCGCCTTGGAGAGCGACGTCAGCGCCCCGACACTCCCCCCATCGAGCGCCAGCGCCTCGCGCAGCCGCGCCGTCCCGCCGACCGCATCACCGCTCTCGATCAGTTTGCGGCCGGCCGCCGTCAGCACCAACGGGAACAACGGCTGGCTCTCCATGAACCTGCGGTAGCGATCGAGATAGTCCCCTCCCTCCTTCGCGAATCCGTTCTGAAAGAGCCGGTAGGCATAGTTCAGCATCACGAAGTTCATGGGCGGCGCAATCCACCGGCCAGCGAAGGGCTGGACCCGCCTGCGCCGCTCGTCGAAAGGCAACGCCAGGCTCTCCAACTGGCGCCGCACATCGTCAAAATCCACCGCGCCTTTATAGATCGCAACCAGTCGGCCATTCGGATCGATCAAAAAGCTGCTCGGCAACGGCAGGGCGCGGCGGGCCACCAGCAGCTCGTCGTTCGTGAGCTGCAGCAAGCCCATCAACCGCTCGTCCGCCAGACCGCTCCGTCCCTTCCACCCCAGTCTCGCCAACACCTGCCGGGCTTTCGCGCGATCTCCTCCCGACTCCGCCGTCAGCCCGTCCACCGAAACCGGTAGGAACTCGATGCCGGCCGACGCGAGAGAGTCCCGAAGGGTGGACACCTCCCTCAACTCCGCGAGACACGGCGCGCACCAGCTCGCCCACAAGCTCACGAGGACGCTCCGCTTCCCGTCCGCCGCCAGGACCGCCTGGGGCGATCCATCCAGATCGGAAGCAAAGGAGAGCGGCGGCAGCGGCAGCGGAATTGCGAGGCCAATCCGATGCGCTGACGATCCAGCCTCGTCCTTTCCCCCGCGCGTGGCCAACCCTTGCGGTGCAGCGTCGAGCGGCAGCACCGTCGCCTTCCCCGCGCCCTGGCGGAGGACGTAGCGCCCTCCGTCACCCGACACCTCAGCAAAGCTTTCGCTCGCGCTGTTCCGCGCCGGCCAGCGCACCGTCACCCGCTCCACCGTCGCCACCGGACCAAGCCCGAAGTGCAACACCTTGGAAGACTGGGAAAGGTAGCCCTCCCCCGCTCGCAGCGTCTTGGTGAGCACGCGCCCGTCCGACAATACCACCGCCACCTGCGACCCGATCGCATCGCGGTTTGATCCCACCCCCGCCAGTGAGAGTTGCAACGATCTCGTCGCGTCATGTCGATTCTCAAAGAACCGCACCGTCGGCGCGGATCGGTTCGCCATCCACAGGTCGAGGTCGCCGTCGTGATCCCAGTCGCAGAACCCCACTCCCGTGCCGTCCTCGGGAAGATCCAGCCCCGTGAGCGCGGAGACATCCGCGAACCGCACTCCGCCCCCGGGATTCAGAAAGGCGCAGTGACGCTCGTGGCCGCTGAAGCTCTTCCCCGCGCGCAGCAACGCCACCAGCTCGTCGTCATCGGCGAAGGCCGATTCCGCCCTTGCGGCGAACGTGCTGCGAACTCCGACGTGCGACCCGACCTGCCGCCAGTAGAAACTTCACAAGTCGCCGGTGTCCCCCGTCGTGATGTAGCCGTTCGCGACCACGATATCCTCCCAGCCGTCGCTGTTCAAGTCACCGAAGACCGAACTCCACGCCCAGCGGCCGGGCTCGACCCCGAGCGGCTCGCCCACTTCCCGGAAGGTGCCATCGCCGAGGTTCTCGAACATCGAGTTGCCCTTCACAAAGCGCCGGTAGAGCGCCCGGCTTTCCTCGTCCAACCAGCTCCGGAAATTCGGTTGCGTGAAGATGCGTCCGCCCGCCGACGAGAACATGTTGCCGACGTAAAGATCGGCGTCGCCATCGTTGTCATAGTCTGCCCACGAGACCGACATGCCGGGGCCGGTGTCCTCCACCCCGCTCGCGGCCGCCACCTCCGCGAACCGGCACGCGCCGCTCGCGGCATCGAAGTCATTTCGATAGAGGCAGTTCTTCCCGTAGTCGTTCGCGACATAGAGATCCATATCGCCATCTCCGTCATAGTCTTCCCACGCCGCCGCGATACTGTGACGCCGGTTCGCCACATCCAGTCCGACTCGCACCGTCACATCCTCGAACCGGAATGCCGTCTCTGCTGAGAGCCGGTTCTCGAAAAGGACATTTGCTCCGCCATCATTCGAATCATGCAGGATCGTGCTTCCCCCCGGTTCGTCCGGCCGCGCTCCCGGCGTCCCGTAGTCGAAGCACAGATAGAGATCGAGATCGCCATCGAGGTCGTAATCCGCCGCGCTGAGTGACTCCACGTCGGTGTCGGCCGCCTGCAAGAGCGCACGCCGCTCGAAGCGCAACGGCGCCGCCTGTTCCAGTACCACTACCCCGGCGTTCGTGGCCAGCGCGAGGTCCTGGTCCCCGTCGTTGTCCAAATCCACGATCAGCGCGGCCGTGGTGTAGTCGAGCCAATCGAGTCCCGCTTCCACCGAGACGTCCCGCACGCCCCCGTCACCCGCGCGCAGGAGGAGGCGGTTCGGCACTCCCGACGGCTGGCAGAGATAGAGGTCATCGAAGCCGTCGCCGTCCACATCACCCACCGCCAGTCCGCAGCGCGCCCCGAGAAAGGAACCGTGAAACATCTCGATGCGCTGCAGCCAGTCGTCCACTCCGAACCGCAATTGCGTTTCCCACGCCGCGAGGCCGCCCACGACATCGCGCGTCCGCTCCGCGAAGAGCGGGGTCGCCGCCGCGCGGTGACATTCCTCAAAGTCCACCGGCTCCACCCAGCGCAACTCGGCTTCCTCACCGTCGCTCCATTTCCAGCGCGACTTCCAGCGCGCGCGCTGTTGCACCAAGCCACCCGAGACCGACAGCCCATCGGCCTCGTATACGATCGCCGCTTCGATCTCCCCTCCGTCCTGCTGGGTGACCCGCACTATCTTTGTTTTGCGGTGCGCCGGCGCCCCTCCCCGGAACGGAGCGAACAGCCCGCCCACCAGATCCTCGCGCGGCACCTCCACTCCGGGCCCTCCCCCACGCAGGATCCGGATATCGCCGACCACCGCGGCCTCGGAGAGTTCGGGACGCAGCCCGCGCGCCGTCGCCGAAGCCGGAAGCGCCTCGCGGCCGTCCAGGATGGCCAACATCCGAGGATGCGCCGCATCCGCAAACCGCTCGAGCAGCCATTCGGCCCCCGGATCGATCGCGACCGGGTCCGGCCGCGGGATCGCCGCGACCAAACCCACCGGCTCCACCACCTCCCCCACCACGGGCGAAGCCGCCGCCCTCGCCTCCTCCCGCCCGCGTTCCCGGCAAGCAGCCAAATGGAGGGTCAGGAGAACGAAAAGCAATCCCAGCGTCGCGTCGCCCGGTTTCTCGGGAGACCATCGCCCGCAGCGGAATAGCATGACAAAGTCCGAATGGCGAGTGCTGCCTCCGCCGCGCAACCTAGCCCCGGCGCCGCCTGAGGAATCCAAACCCGCACAAGCCCAGCAGGGTGAGGACCGCGGGCTCCGGAATGCCCTGAATCGCGATCGCGTCGGCGAAGATGAAAGTGGTGCCATCCGCGCTCCCGGTGACGCTGTCATCGACCGAGAGGGCAAAATTACCATCGGCCACCGTGACCTGCGCGAGGAACGCGAAGTTTACGTCGTTGGTCCCATCGTTCAACACTACGCCCGGCAAGGCCGCCGCGCCAACCCGCTGGTCGAGAATGGTGGTGGCGAATCCGTCGGTGCCGGTGTAATTCGCAGAACTGACGTTGTTCTGAGTGGCGTTCCTCCAGGACGCGTAGACGTCATAGACGCCATTCGAAAGCCCGATGAAATTCCATGTCGCCGCGGTCGCCGCCCCGCCATTTCCCCAGCGGCGATCGCCATTCCAAGAGTCGGGCTGACCGGCATCCTGTCCGCCGAACACTCCGGGCTCGCTGTAGCTGGCATCCGCCGCCGGTGCCCCGGTCGTGACGGCGGTGATGGCGGGCGGCACGAGCGTGTTGTCAGAAACAAGGTACGATCCACCGGGCCCCGCCACCGTGATCACCGCCGCTGGCGCAGCAGCGGAAACGATACAAAGGACAAGAGCGGCAATCAGAGAGTTGCTTGGTTTCATTGCGGTCTGGGTGGATTTCACCATGACCAAAAAGCCCTCGCTTATCGAGGGCCCCAGTCACTTGGTACAAGTTTGCACTCCACCATGGGTCAGCGCATCCTGTCAACTTTTTTTTGATAGGATTCCCCTTTGGAGCACGACGGATTTTTGCACGGTTGTAAGGTAATGTTTCACTGGGAGTGGCGGGCTGGGGCCGCCATGGAAACGAACACGTTTTGACATTGCGAGCGACCGGTCTGAGTCGAATGCTCGAGTCAGTATGGCGGTCTTAGCCCGCCACTCCCAGTCGTCCCCCCGACTTTTTCATGCTTTTTTCGCCCGTGCAAAAATCCGCCGTGAGATTGGCCGGCGGCCGAAATTTTGGCTTTCCTGCGGGAAATCAGCCGGTTATTCTCAGTGCCATTCCTCCTCATCAATCCTGTGCGCCGTCCCCCGCTTCTTTTCCCCATTGCTCTGTTCGCTGCTGTCTCGGGGCCTGCCCGGGCCGATCTCGATTTCACCGTCGAGGGCCGGCCCTACCGGCTGATCACCAACGGACAAAGCTTCTCCAATGCCGAGGCGGACGCCATCAGCAAAGGCGGACATCTTGTCCACATTGACAGCCAGGCCGAGAACGATGCCATCTTCAGTGCCTTCAGCGCGGCCGTGCCCTCCGGGTCCACCGCCTCCGATGGCGGCGGTTCCGTGTATGTCTGGATCGGCGGCACGGAAACCGCGGAAGGAACCTACGCGTGGGTGGACAGCACAGCCTCGCCCTTCTGGACCGGGGGAACAACCGGTGCCGCGGCCGAGGGCGCGTTTGCCAACTGGGGCCGTGACACGGTCAATTCCAGCGGCCCGGAACCGGACAATTTCAACGACAATCAGAACCGCGCCGCCATGGCCATCACCGCATGGCCTTCCTCCGGATCCTCCAAAATCGGAACCGCCGGCCAGTGGAACGACATTCGCGACGATAACATTCTCGCCTATGTGATCGAATTCGACGGCCTCTATGCCTCTATCGTCATGAGCCACGGCGGCGTGAACAAGCCTCCGTTCACCGCGAAGCTGCACTTCGACAAGGCCCCGATGACCGTGGGCAATTTCATTGGGCTCGCGTCAGGCACGAAGGACTTCATCCACGAGACCGCCGGCGCGGTCACCCGTCGCCCCTATTTCAACGGGATCACCAGTCACCGCATCATCGACGGCTTCATGATCCAGACCGGCTGCCCCCGCGGCACCGGCACCGGCGGGCCCGGCTATACGTTTCTCGACGAATTCAATCCCGCCCTCCGTCACAGCAAAGCCGGCATCCTGAGCATGGCCAACAGCGGCCCCCACACCAACGGCAGCCAGTTTTTTATCACCGTCGCCGCCACCCCCTGGCTCGACGACAAACACTCGGTCTTCGGTGAAGTCGTTTCCGGCTACGACGAAACGGTACTCCCACTCAGCAAAGTGCCCGTCACCGGCAGCACACCCGTCCAGACGGTCCGCATCGAATCGATGGCCATCCATCGGGCCGGCACCGCCGCCCGGGCCTTTAATCCGGCTCACGCCGATCTCCCGGTCGTCACCCGCCTTGTGCCTCCCGTCGTCTCCCTCAGCGGCACCCACTGCATCCTCCATTACGCCCGCAATCAGCATTGCGCCTACGAACTCCTCCAAACCGGTAACCTCACGGCATGGGCTCTTGGCAACGAGAGCCTCAGCGTCGAATCGTTCGGCCCTGTGCCCGACGCCGCGCAGGACACCTTTGACCTCGTCCCGGCCAACTCGGACCACCGCTTCTTTCGCGTCGCCGAAGTGCAGTATCCTTATCCGGTCTATGCCCCCCCCACCGTTTCCGGGAAAAAAATCACCATCGCCGATCCGAACCTCGCCACGTTCATTCATAACCTGACCACCGCCACCACCGGCAACTACGCCATCGTCAACCCCGCCCTGACCGGCGACATCGGGAACTACTTCTGGGAACGGACCCCCCACGGGGCAAAGCTTACTTGCTACATCGGCGGTACCCTGAGGGTCGGCAACACGCCTGTGTATTACCTTTCCTACACGCTGCGCCTCACCTCCGCCACAAGCGGCACCGCCCGCGGCGCCATGCAGAGTATCAACCGCAGCGAAATCACGGCTGTGAACGGCACCGTTTCCCTGACCGATTTGTAGCCGTATCCCCTTCCCCCGCGCCGCCGAGGCCCGATCTCCGCCTCGACGACACACGCACCGTCGTCCTCGACCGTTCCTGAGCCTCCTCACGACCGGCCCACGAGCTCAAACCCCGTGGCCAGAAAAATCTTGGCCCCGCGGGGCAAAACCGTATTGTTCATCCATCAGAAAAATCCACCCCCAAACGCCCACTTCTCCGCTCCACTCACCCCGAAGCCCCAGAAAGCTCCCCCTCAAACCCCGGTCTTCCACCCCTTTCACTCCGGCCCTCTCCCAGACCCTTCCCACACACCCGTGACCCACGCCTCCATTCCCAGCGCCGACCCCCGGGAGCTATATCCCATCAACTGGAGGCGCGTCACCGGCACACGGTTCTGCAGCGCAGGGTCTTGCTGATGGCACCAGATGAGTTGTTGCGGCTCAATCCAGCCGATAATCTCGGTGCCGCGGGCGAGTGGTTCCTGCCAAGAGCAGGCGGCGTGTATTCGCTCCGGCGGGGCCGCGGCCCGGTGGCGCGTCGCCAATCCTCAATCATTGAGGAATCCGCAGTCGGCTGGGCTGCCTCAACGAGAATCAACTTATGACCATCGCCAGACGCCTGCTCATTTTGCTCGCCGTGCCGCTTCTGGCGCTCGTGTCCCTGGGCGCTTTCACGCGGATACAACTGGCAAAGCTCGAGGAACGCACGCGCTTCGTGGCTGAAAGCCGAACCGACGCGCTCGCCACGCTGGGCAATCTCTCGCGCAGCTTCGCGGAATTGCGCGTCAATGTGCGCAGCCACTTGCTGGCCACCAATCAGGCGCAGCGCACGGCCGCTCGCGCCGCCTTTGATCAAGACGAACAGGACGCAGTCCGGCTGCTCCACCATTACGCGGATAATCTGATCGCGAGCGACACAAGCCGGCGAATGACGACGCAGTTCCAGACTTTGGGTTCGGATTGGATTCAGGGAGCGAAACAAGTGATGTCACTGGCCGAGGCGAATCGTCACGACGAGGCTGTCGCCTTATTGAGCGGTCAAGTGGCGGATATCGGCGTGCGGCTCAGCGTGGTTTCGAGCGAATGGATCAAAAGCAACGAAGAGATGGCCCGTGCGGCGGGGCAGGAAGCACTCCTGGCCATCGACGAGTCCCGCTGGAAGATATTCGCCGGCAATACCGCGGCATTCGTACTGACCGGCTTGCTGGGGTATCTGACCTTTCGAAGGATCGTCAACCCCATTCGCGGACTCGAAGACTCGGTGAAGACCATCGCCGCCGGCGATTACACGAAGGAGGTTCCTTTCACCAACGCCACGGATGAAACAGGCGGCCTGGCGCGCTCCGTTGAAGTGCTTAAGCAGGGCGCCGCCGAGATGCACGAGCAGCGCTGGGTGAAATCGCACGCCTCGAAACTCATGGGCGAGTTGCAAGGCGCGGCCACGCTGGCGGAGTTCGGGCAACGGCTGGTCTCAGGCCTCGTGCCGCTGCTGGGCGGCGGTGTCGCGGGCTTCTATTTGTTCGAGGAGAATCCCGATCGCCTCGAACGGATCGCCGCCTACGGCCTGGCGGAAGGGGGAAATTCGGCCGCTGCTTTCGGAATGGGAGCGGGACTGGTCGGTCAATGCGCGCAGGAGCGCAAGGCGGTCACGCTCACGAATCTTCCTCCGGATTATCTCCGCATCGCCTCCGGATTGGGCGCAGCGGCTCCCGTTCAAGCCGTGGCCTCGCCGCTATTGTCCAAGGATGTCCTGTTGGGCGTTCTCGAGTTCGCCACGTTCCGCTCATTCCAGGCGCAGGAAGAAGCGTTGCTCGAAGAGTTGCTGCCGGTCGTCGCCATGAGCCTCGAAGTGTTGCAACGCAATCTCCGGACGCAGGAGTTGCTCGGCCAGACGCAGGAACAGGCGCGCCAGCTCGAGGAGCAGACGAAGGCGTTGACGCAATCGCAGGAGGAGTTGCTCGCCCAGAAGGAGAAACTCCTGACGCAACAGGAGGAGCTCGCCAGCGCCAAAGCCAAAGCCGAGGAAGCCACCGAGATGAAGTCCATGTTCCTCGCGAACATGAGCCACGAAATCCGCACGCCGATGAACGCCATCATCGGCCTCTCCCACCTCGCGCTCAAAACGCCGCTCAACACCAAGCAGCGCGATTATGTCTCCAAGGTTCACAACGCCGGCACGTCGCTGCTGGCCATCATCAATGACATCCTCGACTTCTCCAAAATCGAGGCGGGCAAACTCGATCTCGAGACCATCGACTTCAAGCTCGACGACGTCATTAGCTCCGTCACCACGCTCACGGCGCAGAAGGCGCACGAGAAGGGCCTGGAATTTCTGGCGCACGCCGAACCGGGTCTGCCCGAGGTGTTGCTCGGCGACCCATTGCGGCTGGGCCAGATTCTTACCAACTTCGTCAACAACGCGGTCAAGTTCACCGAGCACGGGGAAATCCGGCTGGAGATCGAACAACTCGAACGCACCGGTGAGAAGGTTCAACTCAAGTTCTCCGTGAGCGACACCGGCTTGGGCATGACGAAGGAGCAGTCGGCGAAACTCTTCCAGCCGTTCACCCAGGCCGACATGTCCACCACGCGCAAACACGGCGGCACCGGCCTCGGCCTCACCATTTGCCGGCGCCTCGTCGAGCTGATGGGCGGACGCATCTGGATCGAGAGTGAGCCGGGCGTCGGCAGCACGTTCTACTTCACGATCTGGCTGGGCGTCGGCTCGGCGACCGGGTCCGGAAAGATTGTTCCGGAGAAGCTGGCGGAGCTTCGCGTGCTGGTCGTGGATGACAATCCGGCGGCGCGCGAGATTCTGCAGGAACCGTTGAGCTCTCTGGCCAGCCGGGTGGACGTGGTCGCATCGGGCAAGGAGGCGATCACCGCCATCCAGCAACACGATGCCATCGATCCCTACGACATCGTGTTTATGGACTGGCGGATGCCCGGCATGGACGGCTTGCAGGCCAGCCGCTACATCAAGTGCGACGAGACGCTGAATCATCCGCCGCACATCGTGCTGGTCACGGCGTTTGGCCGTGAGGAAGTGCGCGAAGAGGCCGAGCGGTTGGAGTTGGATGGCTTCCTGGTCAAGCCCGTCACCAAGTCCATGATCGTTGATACGCTGGTGAATGTGTTTGCGGACGACGGTGGAACAGCAGCTGCCGTGCCCGATGGCGAACAGGCCTCGCGGTTACGCGGCGCGAGCATCCTGTTGACCGAGGATAACGAGATCAACCAGCAAATCGCCGTGGAACTGCTGGAGGGTGCCGGAGCGAAAGTCACCGTGGCCGGCAACGGACGGGTGGCAGTGGACATTCTGTCCGGCGGTCCGCAGCCGCCTGCCTTTGACGTGGTGCTGATGGATTTACAGATGCCCGAGATGGACGGCTATCAGGCGACTGCGAAGCTTCGTGCCGATCCACGCTTCGCCACGCTGCCCATCGTGGCGATGACGGCCCATGCGACGATGGAGGAGCGGCAGCGGTGCCTCGCCGCCGGCATGAACGACCACATCTCGAAGCCGATCGATCCCGAGGTGCTCTTCGACACCGTGGGGCGCTATTATAAGCCGGCAACACGTCCCCCGGACTCCTCCGGCGGCGAAGACCGTCCGGCCGCACCAGAGCCATTGCGGGACGAGCTCCCTTCAATCGCCGGCCTCGACACGCGGGACGGGTTGGCGCGCGTGGCAGGCAACCGGAAACTCTACCTGAAGCTGCTCCGCCAGTTCGCGGAGCAGCAGGACACGTCCCCCGCGCAGATCGAGGCCGCGCTCGCGGTCAACGACGCGGCGCTGGCCGAACGGGTCGCGCACACGGTCAAGGGCGTGGCGGGGAACCTTGGCGCGCGCGCGGTGCAGCAGGCCGCGGCGAAGCTGGAGCAGGCCATCGCCTCGAAGGCGCAGGCAACGAACCTCTCCCCTGCGCTGCAGGCATTCAGCAGGGCACTGCAGGACTTGATCCCGTCTCTGCGCGCTGCGCTGCCGCCGGCGGACCTGCCGGCCCCACCGGCGCCCGCGGCGGATTCCGTGCCGGCCGGCCCCATCGTGGCGGAGATGCTGGCGCACTTGGGAAACTTCGATCCCGCGGCCGGAGATTCTCTTGAAGCGCACCGCGCCGTCTTCCAGACGCTGATGTCCGCCGAGGCGTTTGCCGCCTTCGCGCGGGAGATCGGCGACTTCGCCTTCAGCGAGGCACAAGCCCGGCTGGAGACCGCAGCCCGAGATAAAGGACTTCTTCCCGCATGAGCACGCCTCAGCCCGCCACCTGCAGCCGCATCCTCATCGTCGAGGACGCGCCCGCGAACATCCAGACGCTGACGGCGATTTTGAAGGAGCAGGGCTACCAGATCAGCGTTGCCACTAACGGACGGCAGGCGCTGGAGGTGCTGGCGCGCGTGCCGCCGGATCTGATCCTGCTCGACGTAATGATGCCGGAGATGGACGGGTTCGAGACCTGCCGGCGGCTCAAGGCTTCCGAGCAGTGGCGGCAGATCCCGGTCATCTTCCTCACGGCCAAGACCGACACGGTGGACATCGTGAAGGGCTTCGAACTCGGCGCCGTGGATTACGTCGCCAAGCCGTTTCACGCGCATGAGCTCCTTGCCCGAGTCAGCACGCACCTCACGATTGACCGCCTCAGGCGTGAGAACGAACGCCTGCTCCTGAGCATTCTCCCCGCCGCGATCGCCGAGCGTCTCAAGTCCGGGGCCGTCAGCATTGCCAATTACTTCCCTGAGGCCAGTGTCCTCTTTGCCGACATCGTGGGCTTCACGAGCCTCTCGGACGGGCTGTCGCCCGAGGCGCTCGTATCGCTGCTCGACGAACTCTTCTCGCAGTTCGACGAACTGGCGCGCGTGCATGAGGCCGAGAAGATCAAGACCATCGGCGACTGCTACATGGCCGTGTGCGGCGTGCCAGAACATCGGGCCGACCACGCCGCGGTGCTGGCCGACCTGGCGCTGGCGATGATCGCTTCCATCCAGGAGTTCAACCAACGTCGGGGGACCGCGCTCCAGATCCGCATCGGCCTGAACACCGGACCGGTCGTGGCCGGCGTGATTGGCCGGAGCAAGTTCATTTACGATCTTTGGGGCGATACGGTGAACACCGCCAGCCGCATGGAGTCCACCGGCGTGCCGGACCGCGTGCAGGTCAGCGAGGCGGCGCAGCGGGTGCTGGTGCCGCACTTCGCTCTGGAGCCGCGCGGCGAGGTTGAAGTGAAGGGCAAGGGCCGCCTCCCGGTGTGGTTGCTGGTCGGAAGAAATCCCGCCGGCAGTCCCGGTGCAGCCCAGGCTTTGTGAGCCGCCAGAACCAACTGTTGACGCGCGACTGACGACATGCCGTCCATGAGCAAACGCATTGGCATCACCACCTGCGGGGGCGACTGCCCCGGCCTGAACGCAATCATTCGCGCGGCGGCCAAGGCTGCGGCCATGCGCGTCTTTGAAACCGTGGGCATCCTTGGCGGCTACGAAGGCCTTCTGGAACCGCGGCAGTTCCGCCCGCTGGATTAACACGCCCTCAGCGGCCTGCTCGGGCGCGGTGACACCATCCTGGACACAGCATCCTCGCAAGCCCCCCTCTACGGCCGGCCGGCAAACTCAAACCCCGTTGCCAGAAAAACCTTGGCTCCGCGGGGCCAAACCGTATTGTTCCTCCACCAGAACAATCCACCCCCAGGCCCCCCTTCCTCCGCTCAGATACTCGACCGCCAGCGTCCCCGCGGCTCCCTCGACACTCTCGCTAACAACAGTTCGAGTCAGTTCGAGATAGCGCGCCAGGTCGCCGGCCGGAATCGACCGCTTGCCGAGCATGACGCTGGCCCAGCCCACGTAGTCGGTGAACAACAGGGGTTCGGCGACGTCCATGGCATCGGCAAGGTAGGAGAAATGGTAGTTCGCATCCTGAAGGCACTTGGTCCGTCCCGCAGGACCGTAGCGCGCCACCAACTCAGGCCGCGCGGCGAACTGTCGCTGGACCACCGTTTCCGCCAACGCGGACTGTCGCCGGCGCAACTGCTCGCCCGGTCCGTTGCTCTGGCGCGGCATGTTCAGCACGCGACGTGCTCGAACTTGCGGATGGCCGTTTCACCAGGCACGAGCTTGAGTCCCTTGGGGATGCCGGCATGCGAACCCCGGTAGAGATGACTGTGATGCCACGCCGTGAAACTCGCCTCGTCTGTCCAATACGTGACCAACCACAGTTCTTCAGGCCGCTCGAATGGACTGAGTACGTCCATGCGGAGGTAGCCGGAGGCACCGTCGACCAGGTGCGGG
>JBJXFS010000138.1:0-12230 GCA_046155625.1 Verrucomicrobiales bacterium
CCTGCGGCCGGGGTCTCCCACCCCAGAAGAGGACGCTGCTCGGCAGCGCACGAGTGGCGGACTGGGGCCGCCATGGAACCGAAAACGTTTTGACATTGCGAGCGACCGGTCTGAGTCGAATGCTCGAATCAGTATGGCGGTCTTAGCCCGCCACTCCCAGTGAATCCTCCTCTCCCGAGCCGTCCATCAGGGAACGGTGGAGCGTCGTGGCGCACCCTCCCCTTGAAATCACAGCGAGGATTTTCCACAAGTTATTCACAAGCCATTCGCAGGCCCCAGGGTGTCCGTGCGAGCTCCACGCCGGCCCTTATCCTCGAGTCTCAGTCGACGATTGCGCCCCAGCCAAGTCCGGGAAACGCCATCAGGCGAAATTGCTACAATCCCTTAGTCTCCTATGGGCGGGAGTGCGACGAAATCGTGGAACGGCGTGTGGAACGAAAGCGTGGATGGAACGGGGGCGACGGAAAAAATTGAGTTATAAATACTTTAAATATAACATGGTAGGACACAGACGAGGATTTTTATGAATCATCCTAATAATCTCGGATACTCGAAAAAGCAGGGTGTCTGGACCATCAGGAAGAACGAATCGTTCGGAGCTGCGGGCGGCGCCAATGATCGCGGGCTGGCTGGACCGAATCGGCCCAATTGTGAATAAAGGGCGAGGAGTTTTTTTCGCCGAACGGTTGGAGCCGCCTGAATGACGCGGGGTGCCGCTCCTGGGAAAACCAACATTGTTCACAGTCGTTGTTCACAATTGGGTGGGGGAGGCCGCGACGGATTTCGTTTGGATGAAGGCGAAAGCCCTGGTCAGGGGCAAATTGCAGTGGAAAAGAGGGTGGGTGTGGCGTTAATCCCGCTTCCTTTCGTCTGACCGAATTGGCGAACGCAACTTACACATTCATGTCCACGACCACTCTGACGCCCCCTGCCGGCGATAAAATCGTCATTACGAACGGAAAGTTGTCCGTTCCAGGGCAACCGATTATCCCGTTTATTCGGGGGGACGGGACGGGTCCGGACATTTGGGCGGCGAGTGTGCGGGTGCTGGATGCAGCAGTGGAGAAGGCGTATGGTGGGGCGCGCAAGATCGCGTGGTTTGAAGTGTTTGCCGGGGAGGCGAGCAAATCGAAGTTCGACACCTGGCTCCCGGACGAGACGGTGGCGGCGTTTCAGGAGTATTTGGTGGGCATCAAAGGCCCACTGACGACGCCGGTGGGAGGCGGCATTCGGTCGCTCAATGTGGCCTTGCGTCAACTCCTCGACTTATACGTCTGTCTGCGGCCGGTGCAGTATTTTTCGGGTGTGCCGTCCCCGGTGAAGCATCCGGAGGCGGTGGAAATGGTGATTTTCCGCGAAAACACGGAAGATATTTATGCCGGGATCGATTTTGAGGCAGGATCGGAAAAGGCGATCCGGACGCTGACGTTTTTGAAAGAGGCGTACCCCGCGGAGTTCAAGAAGATCCGTTTTGGAGAAGATGGGATGGCGGGTGTCGGGGTGGGGATCAAGCCGGTGTCCAAACCCGGGACGCAGCGGCTGGTGCGGGCAGCCATCGAGTACGCGGTCGCGCAGAACCGGAAATCGGTCACGCTGGTGCACAAGGGAAACATCATGAAATACACCGAAGGGGCGTTTCGTGACTGGGGGTATGAAGTGGCGAAGTCCGAGTTCGGGGCGGTTGAGATCGATGGGGGGCCGTGGTGCCGTTTGCCCAACGGCATTGTGATCAAGGACGCCATCGCCGACATCACGCTGCAACAAGTGCTGACGCGGCCGAAGGATTTTGACGTGATCGCCACGCTGAACCTGAATGGCGATTATCTTTCGGACGCGTTGGCGGCCCAGGTCGGCGGGATCGGGATCGCGCCGGGCGGCAACATCAATTATCTGACCGGGCATGCCATCTTCGAGGCCACCCATGGGACGGCGCCGAAGTACGCGGGTAAAGATGTGGTCAACCCGGGCTCGGTCGTGTTGTCGGGCGAAATGATGCTTCGGTACCTGGGCTGGGATGAAGCCGCCAACCTCATTCTCAAAGGGTTGAATGGCGCCATCGCCTCGCGGCGGGTCACCTATGATTTTGCCCGCCTGATGGACGGGGCGATCGAAATCAAGTGCTCTGAATTCGGCGACAACATCATTCAGCATATGTAGACGCCGGGTGGAAGTCGATCGTTCCATCGAACACAAAATCGCCAGGGCCGGTCAGGGTGACCTCGTGCAACGAGCCATCGGGCCGGACGGAGAAGCCAATGGTCAACGTATCTCCGCCGCGGACGCGCACTTTGACAGGGGCGGGAGCGCCCTGCAGCAGGTGATGGATGATGGCGCAGGCTACGGTGCCCGTGCCGCACGCCAGCGTTTCGTCCTCCACGCCGCGCTCGTAGGTGCGGATGCTGATCTGGGATGGCGCGAGAACCTGCACGAAATTGGCATTGGTCCCCTTGGGGGCAAAGTGCGGATGGTAGCGCAATCCGGCGCCGTCGCCTCGGATGTCAATGGATTCGAGGTCTTCGACGAACACGACGGCGTGAGGCACGCCCGTATTGAGGGAATGCACGGTGAGATCGCGCCCGCCGACGGGCAGGCGGAGGTTGAGGGCCAGCGAATGCGGATCGCTCATGCGCAACATGACGCGTTCATTCTGAAATTCAGCGCCGATGGTGCCGGCGATGGTTTCGAAGCGCACGGAGGGCAGGGTAAACCCATGAAGGCGGTTGACGAAGCGCGCGAAACAGCGAGCCCCATTGCCGCACATTTCAACTTCTCCGCCATCGGCGTTGTAGTACCGCATGCGGTAGTGCGCGCCCTGCTGCGCGGGTTCGACGGCGAGCAGGCCATCGGCGCCGATGCCGCGATGGCGGTCGCAGAGGCGGGCGATGGTCGGTTGATCGAGCGCCAGGGTGCCGGTCCGGTTGTCAACGAGCACGAAGTCGTTGCCGGCGCCGTTCATTTTGGTGAATGGCAGTGTCATGGAAAACAATGGGTCAAAGCGGGCTGCGGCGGGCGTCGGATGGCGGATGGGGTGGTGCTGATTCGCACCGCCGCTTCGCGGGTTGGTTTCTCGGGGTGTCTTCATTCTCGAGCAAGACCCGTTTCTCGGAAACAATAGAACAATAGGATCGGAGCGAAAGTTTCTCCGCGACCAGTCTTACGCAAAAGTCGTGGGTGCTCTTGGACTGCGGCAAGCATTGCCGCTCTATCGGGCGAAAGCCCCTTCGCGGAGAGGACGTTCCGCCCCGAAGAGCTGGGATGCTCCCAGCCCTGGAGTTTGTACATTTCACGTGCTTTTTTATTAGTGGAACGACGCTGCCAGCGAATGAGAGAAGGTGGCAATAAGGTGGGACGCGACCTCCCGGGCGCGTAGGCGGTGCAGGCGTGCATCGGGGCATGGTCTCCACTTCTCGAGTGATTGTCGCGTGATTCCCACCCGGAGGATTCCCGATGAGCGCGTCGTGGCTCATCGCTTTCTCTGGCTTTGGGCACCACTTGAAAAGGCGAAAAGGGGCTTCCGTCGGCACGCTCCCACCGCCTACGAGCCCGGGAGGTCTCGTCCCACCTCCAGCCTCAATCTCCCGCTGAAACCTGTATTCAACGGGGCGTTGACTTGGTGGCTTGGACAAGCGGCCTCACAAAGGCGGCGACGCGTTCGGCCAGATCGGGTGACTGAGAGTGGGCGGCGATGGTTTTGACGATGGCGCTGCCGACGACCACCCCATCGGCCACCTGGGCGACTTCGGCGGCTTGTTCCGGTGTGGAGATTCCGAATCCGACGCACACCGGCACACCGGAACCGCTTTTGATGAGGGCGACGTTGGTCGCGATGTTGTCGGCCAGCGATGATTGCTCGCCGGTCACGCCTTCCCGCGAAACGTAGTAGATAAATCCCTCTCCGGTGGCACCTATCTGCTTCATCCGATCGGGCGGGGTGGTCGGGGCGATCAAGCGAATCTGGCGCAGGCCGTGCGTGCCGGTCAATTCGGCGTTCGCCCCGGCTTCATCGGGCGGCAAGTCAAGCAGGAGCACGCCATCGGCTCCGGCCGCCGCGGCATCCGCGTGAAATCTTTCGAACCCATAGGTGTAGACCGGGTTCAGGTACGTGAACAGAACGAGCGGAATCTCCGAGCGCTCGCGAAGCCGCCGGATCAAGCCGATCACCCCGGCCGTGGTGGTGCCGCTCTCGAGCGCCCGCTGGGCCGCCAGTTGGTTGACGATACCGTCAGCCAGCGGATCGGAAAACGGCAGGCCGAGTTCGACGATGTCGACACCGACCGCTTCCAGGGCCAATACCAAGTCCAGCGTGGCGTCGAGCGTCGGGTCACCCGCCGCCAAATAAGCGACAAAGGCGGCTTTTCGCTCGGCCCGCAGGCGGGCCAATACGGCGTCCAATCGGTTTTCGGGCATCCGTGATCCATGGATGCATCGAGGGGACTTGGCAACTGAGCCGTCGCCTCACGGTTGCTTCATGGCATCCGCTTGGGCTCGAAAAAACTTCAGCCACCCGCCGACCAGGGCGTCGGTTATCGTCTTTTCCGATGAAGAATCATACTGTTCAATTGTGCGACCCCAATAGAAACTGAAGTAACCGGCAGTGAGCGGCTTCGATTGGCGCAAAAAGGTCTCCATTTCCTCAAGAGAGCAGGTGAGGGGAAATGTCTCCTCGATGACGAGCGGCTTGCCGATGCGGTAGGCGTCCATGGCCGCGAGCGCCCGTTCGACCTCACCCTGTTTTGGGTAGAGGTGGATGCGGACAGCGTTGGCGCCCAAGTCCTTCATTTCGGCGAAGTCCTGGCGCACCGTCTCCCACTCGTCTTCCCAATAATCCTCCAGCAAACGAGTCTGCTCCCCATGGTTGTCATGGTCGTAATTCACGCCCCAGAGACGAAAGGCGCGACCAGATTTCGCGAGAACAAAGCGGCCTCCGTCAGGAGAAAGCCGGATCGGCTCCAGTGATGGGGGCGTTGTGGGCTCGGGACTTTCCGTCTCAGACTCTTCACGTGAATCAAGCCTCGGCGCGTTGCGTTCTGGGCAGCCCGGAGCGGCCACCGAAGGGCCGGATGCCAACACAGCAAGCAGGGGAAAACTGGCGATGTTTTTCACGGAGCGGCATGGGTCGTGGGCGGAAGAACACTGGGGATTTCCAAGGCATCTTTACGTTCTTGCGACGGAAGTTCAAGGCAGGTGGTGATGATCGCCGGCCATTTTTCCCATGATGACACCTTCCTTTGATTTATTAAGGTTTTGATCATGAATTGTTTGAGATACTTTAGCGCAAGGGCATGAGACTCGGGGTGGGACGAGACCTCCCGGGCGCGTAGGCGGTGGGAGCGTGGTGGGAATATCCTTTCATCGCCTTCTCAAGCCGCCCAAAGCCAGAAAAATCGATGAGCAAAGACGCGGTAATTGGAGATTGTTCGCGTGTGAATCACGCGACCATCACTCGAGAAGTGGAGACCCTTCTCCGAGGGCACGCCTTCACCGCCCACGCGCCCGGGAGGTCGCGTCCCACCTCAATGCCACCCTCTCTCATTCGCTTGGAGCGTCGTATTGTTAATACAGAAGCGCGAAATATGGACAAACCCAGGGCGGTCCCTAAGGTTTTCTGGCCGTGAGGACGCCGCGGCCGGCGGCGGTGTCGCGGTAGGCGGTCTCGGTGAAGCCGGCACTCGTGAGCCACGACCGTATTTCCCCGGTTCCGTAGCAGCGGCCGTGGGTGGCGTGGGCGAGGGTGACCGAGTATTCAGCGACGTGGAGTGGCCCGTCTTTGGCGTCGTTCAGAAAGGCGTCGTGCATGATGAAGAGTCCTCCGGCGGGCAGGGCGTCATACGAAGCTCTGATCAATCGGCGCACATCAGGCACATCCCAGTCGTGAAGGACGTTTGACCAGAGGTGCGCGTTATGATCCGGGGGCAGGGGATCGGTCATCATGTCGGAGGTGACGACCGAGACTCGAGTCGCGAATCCACGCTGGGCGATGTGACGTGCGGCCAGCGCATCGACCGGCGGTCTTTCGAGCACGGTGGCATGGAGTCGCGGGTGGTGGGCGGCGAAGGCACAGGCGTAAATGCCGGATCCGCCGGCGATGTCGAGCAGGCGGCGGACACCGCTCAAGTCGATGGCGCGGGCCGCCGCCGGCCCGAGGAGCGCGCCCCGGCAGTCCATCACCGCCGTGAAGCGGTCGGCGAACTTGTCATTTTCCATGGCGGAATGCCACGTGTCCTGCGCGGCGCCTTGGCCCCGCCACAGGATGGGCGTGCCCGAGCGCATGACTTTGAGCAGGTCGAGCACGGTGGGGCGGTCGCGGAGCGGGGCGAAATACGGCAGCAGACACCACGGAGAATCCGAGACCAGATGGTCGGCTGCCAGGGGGGTGAGGTGGAGAGCGCCGTTCATATCGGAACGCAGCAGCCCTTGGGCGCGGAAGAGGGTCACCATCACGTCGGTCAGCCGCGGGCTCAGATGAAAGTGCGCGGTGATCGCCTGCTCCGGCGCACCCCGGGACCCGCGCATCCCCAGCCACGAAAACAGGTCGAGATGAACCAAGGCGACAATCAACAAATCCGCGGCATGCAACCCATCGCGGAGTCGGTACAACGCCGTCGGGTCAGTCGTGGGACAGGCATGGAAATTCACAGGGCTCATGGCGACGCCGCGGAGGCAGCAAAACTTTACGGATTTCAGTATGGGAGAAAACGGGCGGCGGGTGCAAGCTCAGACGGGAGGGCGATGAGGCCATCAAAATTGGCTACACATCCATCCCATGACGGACTGAGGAAGGGTGAGTACATGTCCTGGCGGGTAGCCGGCGGCAAACCCGACATGCCCACCCTGGCCCGGCTGCCACAGGGTGACAAATCGATTGGCCTCGGTGGCCATCGGCAGGCTGTTGATCGGGACGATGGGGTCGTTGCGGGCGTTGAGGAGCAGGGTGGGGAGGCGGAGACGTGACAAGTGTGGCTTGGCCGAAGCGCGCGACCAATAGTCATCGGTATTCCGAAACCCGTGCAGCGGCGCGGTGAACGCGTTGTCAAAGTCATACAAGGTTTCCGCGGCCATGAGGCGGTCGCGGTCGAACAAGCCCGGATATTGAGCCCATTTGGCGAGGGCCTTGGGTTTCATGGTTCGCAGGAAATGGCGGGCATAAACCAGGCGGTTGATTCCGCGGTCGAGTGAGCGGCCGGAGGCGGCCAAGTCGATCGGGGAGGACACGGCCGCCACGGCGTGCGCGACGGCGGTCGCCTGCTCACCCATCTCTTCCGCCCAACGAAGCAGCGCGTTGCCGCCAAGAGAAATGCCGACCGTATACACGGGCCGACCGCGCGTCGTGCGCAGGCGATCCAGGATCCAGCCGACCTCTTCGAAATCGCCCGAATGGTACGCGCGGGGCGCCCGATTCAATTCACCCGAGCATCCCCGAAAATGAGGCACCGCATAATGCCAGCCCGTGGTCCGCGCCCACTCGGCGAAAGCCAGCGCATAGGCTCCCTGCGATGAGCCTTCCAGCCCGTGAAACAAGACCAGTAGCGGTGCTTCAGACTCCGCGGCGTCCAGAAAGTCCACATCGATGAAGTCGCCGTCCGGCGTCGACCAGCGCTCGCGCCGGTAGGCGGGCGACGCGCCGAGACACCGGCGCGCGAAGAATGTGGGCCAGATGGTTTGAAGGTGGCCGCCGGGCAGCCATCGGGGAGCTCGATAGGTGCGGTCGAGGTCCAGCGCGCCATTCGCCGCCGGTTGTTGAGTGGGAATTCGGGTTGGGTCCAGTTTCAAGCCAGAGACCATCGCGGCCATTTCTCTAATTCGCTATGCGAATGGCGTTAATCCACGCATGCTACGCGGTATTCTGCACGGGTTGGTGGGGGCGGGCGCGGTGCATCATGAGCCATTCGGCATTTTCGGAGAGGGCTTCGAGGCCGAGGGCGTGGAGGAGTGAATGGATTTCGGCGAGGGTTTGAGCGAAGGCGGGGGTATTGTTTTCGGCGTGGTGGCGGCGCAGTGAGATGAGAAGATGGAGGAATCGGCGACGGGCGCTGGCGAACAGGGCGGCGCTGGCCTCGTAGCGTCGGATGTTTTCGGAAAAGAACCGCATTTGCGACCAGGCAAAGCACAGCGTACCGGTGGCGAGCAGCAGGTTGCGGGTGATGGCAAGGAGGTTTTTGGCCTCGGGCAGGCGTGCGGAGATCGGGCTCGACCCGCTCAGCCAGAGGCAGGCGGTGGCGGCCACCGTGGCCAGGGCGAGGCCGAGCGCGAGGGGGCCGGCGACTCCACTGAAGGGCCATGGGAGAAGTCCGCCGAGGACGGGACGATCCGCCACTCCCCACCAATAGGGGCGGGCCGATTCAAGCCAGCGGGCCACTCCCCCGCGTCGCATTCGGCTGAATTCGGTATCAAGGCCTCCATGCCACAGGCGTATGGCCAGTCGGCGCCCGACGCTCGCGACTCTCCGGATCCGGCGACGGAGCGTAAGACATCCGAAGAGGCAGTTGGGACCGGCGAAAAGCAGGGCGCCCAGCCAGAGGGCGGTGGCGGCCAGCGTCGCGCGGGCGAGCCACGCGGGAAGTGATGCCGCGGATTGGGGGCGGGCATTGAGCACGAGGAGGGCGAGGAGAAGCGAGACGCCGGCCACGATGAGCACTTTGCCGCCGCGCTCGCAGGCGTCCTGACGCGCCGCGAATTGGGCGGCGCATTTTCGGAAATATCCCAGCTGCTCCCTGACCCAACCGTGATAGATGCCACCGAGGAAAAGCAATTGATCGCATCGCTTGAGCTCGGCGAAGTCACTGGCCCACTTTTCATACGGGAACGACAACGAACAAAGCGCGGTGCGAACCCAACTGACCTCGCCGCGCTGCCGCACAAGATAGGTGGACGCCACCGAGGCCCCCGCGCCGGCGGCGGTCCAATAAAACTGAACCCGCAGCGCCTCGGCCAGCGCCCGCGTGTCGTTCTGGCGGTTCTCCAGCTGACGGCCGACCGCCAGTCGGTGGCATGCCCAGCCCAGCAGCAGCAAGCCGGCGGCGGTGAAGGCGCTAAGGATCTGCCATGGTTCCTTGTCCGGCGCGAGAGGCGATCCGGGGGCCACGACCGACCAGTTTTCGTACAGCTGAATCGCCACGACGCCCACCAAGGCAAATCGAAAGTACCACCGGTTCAGGCGCTTGATGCGGTCGTCGAGCGCCCGGTTCCACTGGCTGATGCGCCGGCGCCACTGCGCCAGCCGCTCAAGTTCCGCTTTCAGCGGGGTGGCGTCCAACTCGCCCAACCATTCTGGCTCAGCCCGCGGGACATCTCCCTGTTCCCACCCGGCGAGGCCATCGCGGAGCGATGAGGGGAGAGTCGCGGGCTGTCTCGATCCAGCCGTTCTTTCCCCCTGGCCGGGGCGTGGCTTCCCCTTGGACCATCCCATCCATGGGAATTGCATCGCTTTTCCCAGCCATTCCCAGAGATTCCATTGGGAATCCTTTTTTTCTCGCTCGATGCCCAGCATGCCGGCCAATTCGCCCCGGATGGCGTTGGCTTCCGATCCGAGGCGCGTTTCCCTGGCCGACCGGAACCAGGACCGGACGGCGGGCACGGGCTCGTGGTACAGGCGTTCGAGGTGGTCGGTGACGCCTCGCAGCAGCGCCAATCCGCCCGCCTGCCAACGCCAATGCCCATAGTCCCAGAGAGCCACGCCATCCGGACAGGCATCGAACGCCTGCAGCACGGTGATCGTCCCGCGATCGGGATGTGAAAAACGGACAGCGCCGGTCTCGGCGGTGGTGGCTTGCCCGGTCGCGGCTTCCGCGGTGGCGGCCTCGGCTGGCTGCGCGGGGGCGTTGGCCGACGCGGTCGGCGATTCGGACGCCATCGGGGGCCGAGGATTGAACAGGTGGATGACCGGTCCATTGTCGGACCAGTTGAGGCTGGACGTGACCGGCAGAAGGCCGGGGGTCATCCCGCGGCGCTTGGCATCGACGATGGCCAGCGGGTCGTCATCGTGGGGCGCCGAGTGCGCCACACTTCCCGACCACGGATGAGTCAGAGCTTCGGTTTTGGTTGGCGGCGCGGTGTCCGTCAGAGCGATGAGAAGGTCGGCGTAGCCGGCGACGTACTCGAGGGCGGCACGATGGCGTCGCCGGATGAGCGGCGAGTGCCCGCTCCGCCATTCGTTCGCCATCTTGGCCCGCCAGGCGGCCTCGTCGAGCCCACTGTCCTCACGGAGCCGCACGACCACCGTGTCGCACGCGTTCGACGCGGCCGCTTGGCTCACGCGAGCGTTCGATGCCGGCACCAAGTTTTGGAAATAGGGGAGAATGGTGACGACGCGCAATCCCGCCTTGTGCTCGGGATGCTTGGCCAAATCTTCCACCACCTGGGTGACCCATCGAGCGGCATCCGAGGTCGGCGAGACCAGCACCACGATCGGCGTCCGCTGGAGCCCGAGCCCACGCACTTCAGGCTCGCCAGGCGGGCCGAGCCCGGCCTCCCGGTATTCATTCTTCGGTCGCGGATCCCGCATCCACCGGAAAATCAATGCCAGTTGAGCGCGCAATCGCGCTTCGATCTCCGGGTCGACCGCGCCTTCCCCCACGACACCCACCAGCAAGGCCGGTCCTCGCTTAGTCGAGAGTGCCGGGCAGTCCCGCCACTCGACCGGCAATGGCGGACAGGAGAGTTTGGAGGGTGGAGGCATCGAGAGGAGAGTGAGCCAAAAATGGACGGGAGACCACGGATTTAACGAATGACACGAATGTCCAGTGGATAGGCCAGTGCAGAATGCGCCAGCAAACTTTTTCAACCACGAAAGTCACGAAACACACGAAAGTTTATTGGGATAGGGCAACCGACCACCTCATCCATCAGGTGGAAGGTGATAGTTCGGCAACGCCTTGTTTTTCGTGTGTTTCGTGGTTCCCATCCGGGTTCCTATTATTAAGCCAAACGATTCGTGCCGAAACGATGGTCATTCTGGGACTGCTGCGAGCATCGCAGCTCTGACGGGCGAAAGCCCATTCTGTGAAAAGGCGTTCCGCCCTACCCGACACCGACGTTCCCGATTCAGCGGGGTGCGACCCGTGAATTTCGTGGTCCGATGTCCCTTTTTGGGATAATCGGCGGGTCATGGCCGACCGCCCACCCATGCTCCCGCCAACCCTGACCCTCGCTCTCCCCGATGGATCGCCCGACGGCGTGCCTCTCACGCTCGCCAAGATCCCTTCACTCGACGTCGAGCAAGCCGCCCAGCGCGACGGCGTCCCGCTCTCGTTCCTCATGGGAGCCCGGGGCGAGTCCGCCGACGAGGAACCGCGCCACCGCGTGGTGATTCCCCAACCATTTTATCTCGGCATGTTTCCGGTCACTCAGCGGCAGTTCGCCGCGTGGACGGGATCGAAGGATTACAAGCAGTGGCTGAAAACCAACCAGAACAAATTCTCCGCGGGCGACTCCAAGCCGCATCAAAACAGTTTTGCCCGCCGGCCCGACCACCCGGCGGAAAACTTGAATTGGTACGAGGCGAAGGCCTTTTGTGAGTGGGTCAATCGTCGGGTCCCCACGCCATTGCCGGACGGGTACTCTTGTTGTCTGCCGAGCGAGGCGCAGTGGGAGTACGCGTGCCGCGCTGGCACATTGACCGACTACTGGAGCGGCGATGGCGAGGCGGCGCTGCGCGAGGTCGGGTGGTATGACAAGAATTCTGACGAAGGCACTTGTGCGGTCGGAAGTTTGGGAAAACCAAACCCGTGGGGGCTGCACGACATGCATGGGAATGTCTGGGAGTGGTGCGAGGATGTGTACGATGCCCACGCCTATGCCAAACGACCGTACCTGTGGCCTGGGTCCGCTTGGACGCTCGCCGAGGCCGGTCAAGAGGCACAATATTATGACGACGAAGACCGCGCTGGCGGCCACCCGCGTCGCGTGATGCGCGGCGGGTCCTGGTTCGACTCGGCCGGGCTCTGCCGCTCGGCGTTCCGCGCCGGGGGGGGGCCCCAGTACCGCGTCGGGAACCTGGGCTTCCGCCTCTGCTTGTCCTCCGGGTCCGGTGGAAGACCAGCCAGCCAGCGGCCGGGACGGCCGGGATGAACCGGAGGCGGCGTCCGGCCAGGAGTCGGAGGCGAGGGACGAGCCGGAGACGGAGGGACGGAGCGGCCCGTGGGCTGGGTTGCGGGAGCCAAAGCCGGTGCGATGAAGGGGGAGGCGACTGCTGGGAGTGGCGGGCTGCGGCCGCCATGACAGCGAATTGCTTC
>JBJXFS010000139.1:0-8423 GCA_046155625.1 Verrucomicrobiales bacterium
GCAAGGGGTAAGGGGTGAGGGGTAAGGGGCAAGGGGTAAGGGGTGAGGGGTGAGGGGTGAGGGGTGAGGGGTGAGGAGAAGGGAAAGGGTGAACATCGGGGCTTGGAAAACTGGGGCGTCGGCGGGTGGGGGAATCTAATGCTTGTAGCTGGAGGTGGGACGAGACCTCCAGGGCTCGTAGGCGGTGGGGACGTCGCGCGGGTTTCCCTCAATCGACTTTCCAAAACGTGGCCGGTTTGGTTCTTCGTTCTTGGCTTCCAGGAAATGAGCCGTAGCCCAAGAGCTGGCAGGCTGCTCACCACCGACTCCAAGAACCAGTTTGGGAACCAGTCGTGATCCAATGTCACTTTCTTGGTTGCTAAGAACCGGGATGGGAACCACGAAAGTCACGAAATACACGAAAAGCTAAGGCGTTGCCCAACGATTGCCGTTCATCTCATGGATGAGAACATCGCTTGTCCAGACCTAATGATTCTTCGTGTGTTTCGTGTCTTTCGTGGTTGTTCCATCGTCCTTCTTAGGTTGAATAGCGGCGTCAGGTTGGTGTACCGGGTTTACCCGGAGCGCGGAGCCTTGGGGTTCAAGGCATTTCGCGTTCGGCTGGGTGTTGCGCCTCAAGCGGGCAGGATTCAACCGAATGCGGCGCGGGGCGGCGGTTGCCGGCGGCCCGTCTCGTTGATCCCATTTCGCTTAACAAGCCGATGTCGCCCCCCGATTCCAGACCGACGAATCGGGTGGATCGGCGGACAGGCCTGCTGCACGACGGATTTTTGCACGGTTGTAAGGTAGTGTTTCACTGGGAGTGGCGGGCTCGGGCCGCCATGGAAACGAACACGTTTTGACATGGCGAGCGACCGGTCTGAGTCGAATGCTCGAGTCAGTATGGCGGTCTTAGCCCGCCACTCCCAGTCGTCCCCCGATTTTTTTCATGCTTTTTTCGCCCGTGCAAAAATCAGCCGTGGGCGGATGGCAGGCCACGCTTATCGTCATTGCCTGTTCGGGCTCCGCACGTCATACTCCACCTCGCCATCAGCCACCGATTCATGCGCCGCCGCCATTTTCTCACCACTGCCCTGCTCGTCGCAGCGGCCCGCGCCGAGGAGCCGCTCAAGGCGGTGGCCGTTGACTACACGACGTTCGAAGACAAGAAAGTGAAGCTCTACGCGTGGCGGGGGAAACGAATGGCGTTTCTGACCAAGCTCGAAGGCCTCGATCCCGCGCTGATGGCGGAGCTGTGTGCGGTGTTCGACAAGGTGTACGACTTCTACCATGATGCCACTGGCAGGCATCCGGAAAAAGCCAAGCACCTCGACGGCCTGCTGACCGTCGCGGAAGTAGACGAGACGTGCGGCGCCGCCTGCGGCTACCTCGGCGCCACCGGCATCGAGCTGACGCCCGGCTGCTTCACGGATCTCTACGGCGGCTGGCAAAAGGGAAAAACGATCGACCAGGCGCCGCCCTACGAGTTCGGGCGCAACTTCTGGTTTTATTCGCCGCAACTGGCCTATCAGGAACCGGTGAGCGACCGCTCGGTGGTAACGGGGTATGCGGTCTTCATGCGCATGGTGGCGCTGGATGCCGCGGAGGCAGCGCTGGGGCCGTTCCGCGACGCTTCGGGAGCGAAATTCCGCACCATCATGGAATCGCTTGTCGATCTCTATGAGGCGGATGCATCCCTGACTTGGGAGAACACCCTGAAGGTGGATGCCGCGCCGGCGAACTCCCTCGGACTCAACGGCACCGACCTCTTCGCATCCTTTTGCCTGCGCCTCATGCGCGACCATGGCGGCCGCGACTTTGTGAAGCGCCTCTGGAAAGCCGCCGGCGAACTTCCCGCCGCCAGGAGCACGGAGGAGGCCGTGGACAACTTCGTCATCGCCGCCAGTGCCGCTGCCAGGAAGGATCTGAGCGCCCAGTTTGGCGACCAATGGCGCTGGCCGGTTTCCCCCCCAGGCCGCAAGGCCGCGGCCACCGCTGCCACCGCTGCCGCCGCGAAAGCGCGGTAAGTCGGCCCTGAAGTTGGAGACTGGCGGTGGGACCGCCTTACTGCGGCTCGTCGCCCCGTCCTCTTAGGGCGCCAATGCCGTTGATTTCCTCGGGTCACGACCTTCTTCACTCGCTCCTTTTCCCCCCACTTTGCCGCCGCGGCTGACGAGGGCGGTGGTAGCCTGCATGTCGCGCGCGAGCACGTCGCAGAGTTCCAGTAGGTAGGTGGAACGCTGACTCAGGATCTCGAGCTCACGGACCTGGGTGTAGGTCAGCGCGGGGAGCTGTTCCTCCAATTCGCGGACGCCCCGACTCGACAGACTCCGGAGCGTGCGCGTCAGCGACGACCACGCCCGGGTCCGGTCGGCGGTTGAGAGCTTCTCTGTGGTGATGATTTGGCCAGCCGTGGCCACCGCAGAGTGAAGCTCGCGGAAGTTCTTCCAGTCGGTCTCCGCGGCCGGGTAGAAAAACGCCTCCACGGCATCCATCTCGGAATCGACTCGCTGAATCAGGGCCGAATGGCGGCGAAAATCATTGTAATTTAAGGCATACCACTTTTCGGCGGTGTCGAATCGGTGGGCGAATGTCCGCACCTCGCTTTTGATCTGCGATGTGCCGTCCTTGAATGACGCTGGATCGACCGATCCCTCGAGCGAAACCACCTGCGCTTCCGTCAGCAGGCCAATGACTTTGCGCGTCTTCACATGGAAGATCGGTCCGCCGCTGTTGCCGGGAGACACCGGGCAATCCACCTCCAACTTGTTGGGGCCAACGCCGGTGACTGTGCCCGGGGTGACGGTGATCACCCCGTCTCCCTTGCTGTTGCCTGGCACGAGAATGGCATCCCCCTTTGTCACCACTCCCTCCACGTTCTCCGCAAACACCAGCGGCCGCCGCATCTCCGCCCCCGGCGGCAGCCCGATCAGCACGATATCCACATTCCGCGCCGCAATGAACCGCTGAGGCTTCAACTTCTCGCCGGTCGGCCCCTCGATCTCCAGGGACTTCGCCCCCGCAATGACATGCTGGTTCGTGGCCACGAACATCCGCCCCTTGTGCGTGCACAAAAACCCCGTTCCCGCCCCCACTTGCGTCTTCACCACTAGGACATTCTGCAAGTAATCAGCCGGCAGCCCCTCGGCCCCGCTCGACACCACCGCCTCCGGCTCGCCGGCCACCGGAACCACCCGCTCCAGCGCCGGCTCCTCAGCCCGTGCCTCCAGCAACTCCTCAGGTCGAACCCGGAAAATCTCCTCCGCATCATCCACGTCAGGCTCCAACGCCCACAAGGGCGCCGTGCCGGTCACGACCACTGCCAGGAAAAGGGCGCCGAGGAAAGGGTGCATGAACTATAAATATAATAACAATTATAAATATCAACACAAAAGTACTTTGAGGTTCCTGATTATCAAGCATTTGGCCTGATTTTCTTCCGTAGGTTTCGTTTGGCGGCATTCGATCGCTTGTCGGGAATGGTACCGTGGCTTTCCAAAGTCGAGTGAGCAGGGCCAGGCTCCGCGACGTCGGAATGTCGGGTTCCCTCGACGGAATCTACCGTTGTCCACACTGGGGGCACACTGGGTGTATGTATCCGTACGAGTGATGGGGGGGGGTATTGATTGAAGGCATTGGCCGCCACGCAGGTGGTGGTTCGGAGCGATGCCTCTGGGGCAATCGTCGAACGTGGTCTGGCCGAGACGTTTCCTGGCTACGGTGCGAGCGGCAGTTTGGCGCGCACGCGGTAGTAACGCTGCAGGCCCGCGCTGTCGCGGAAGCTGATGAGCGACACCCCTCCCGCGGCAGGGAGGAGGTTTTCGACCTGCGGCCTCCACGGGCCGGGCAGGTCGGTGTTCGCCTCGATGGAATACCAGCGCGTCGGCTTGCTTGTGAATGCGAGGTCGGTTAGGAAAGGGCCCAGCGGCACCAGCTGGCGCGGTGGCACAAAGTGGGTGATGCGCAGCGCGTCGGAGCGGAGGAGAGGGTTTGTGTCCGCGGCATATTCGTCGAGATCGGTCGAGCCGTCGCCGTCGCTGTCGGTCAGCGCGGTCATGGTGGTGAGATTTCGGGCGTAGAAGCGCTCCCATGCGTCGGCGATGCCATCGCGGTCGCTGTCCACGCCTGGGACGAAGGCCAGGGAGCGCACGGATACGCCGACTCCCTCAAGCACGATCCAGCCGGCGTTCGCACTGTAGCAGGAGCCGCGGAGTTGGCCATTCGCGAGGTCCACGCGTGGATTGCCGATATCTTCAAAGTTGATCCAGCCCACGTTGCTCCCATAGGCGTAACCGCGCAGCTTGGCCTCCATGGTTCCATTAGCGGAGGAAAAGTCCTGGGTGTTCACGCCACAGTCGGCGGCGGAGTTGTTGCGATAGCGGATGCCATCGGCAGGTGCGCCGCTGCCGAGGCTGATCCAGCCCGCGTTCGCGCTGTAAATGAAGCCCTCGCACACAAACTCCCCGATGACCGCGCCGTTGGCCACATCGCCCCGCGCGTTCAGCCACCCAAGGTTTGCGGCGTAGGCGTGCGCTGCTGCGGGATCAATGGTGGTGCCCGCGTGCAGGAGCAGCGGCGTGAGCAGGAGCGCGAGCAGCGTGGATCTCATCGTCGGCGCAGGTGCGCCTGGCGGTGTCAGCGGTCCTTGCGCCAAGACTCCCTGGATGGAGGTGAGGAGAGCGGCGGTGGCCCAGGCCGGGCAAGCAAGACGGTGCGGCTTCATCGGAGGTGGGCGCGGACCGGGTTAAAAAACCGATCTATAGGAGGAACAATACGATTTGATGACCCGATGCCAAGGATATTCTGGCAGCGGAGATCTGACTCGTAGGACATGGGGGATTGATCGGCTCGAACGTGTCGATGTCGAATGGGGGATCGGGGGTGGATGGGTGTTGACGAGGCCTTCCCTGAGGTCGTGGAGACGGAGGAAGAGGTCGTCGAGCGCACCCTCGGCCTCGCGTCGGGAGCGATCGAGGAGGCGGAATACGGCCAATGGCTCCACCGGAGCGGCACCGCTCGCGCGAGTCAGGTTTTTTGAGGGGCGGCCAAAACAAAACATTGCACATTAAGCAATGATTTGTAGAGTTAAACCATGCAACCGCTGCGGAAACTCGGTGGAACCCTGCGCGCTCTGGCGGACCGGGACCACTGCCTTTTTGCGGCTACGGACTTGGCTGGGGCGGTTCCGGAATGCGGGCAATTGGCGGTACTGCTCTCGCGGGCGGCGAAAAACGGACTGCTGCGCCGGGTCTGCAAGGGCATCTACTTGTATCCAGAGGCGGGCTATCGAGCCGGCCATTTGTTGTATCATGCGGCCGCCCGGATGCGGGCGAATGAGTTCAATTACCTGAGCCTGGAAACGGTGTTGAGCGATGCCGGCGTCATCTCGCAGGTGCCCATCAACTGGATCAGTCTGATGTCCTCTGGTCGCAGCCATGTTGTGGACTGTGGGGACTACGGCCACATCGAATTCGTGCATACGGCACAGCGGCCGGACGCGATTGCTGGCGAGCTCGTTTACGACCCTGACCGGCGTCTCTGGCAAGCGTCGGTGGGTCAGGCGCTGCGGGACATGAAGGCGACGCGGCGGAGTTTGGAACTTGTCGACGAGGAGGCGCTGCATGGGGTTGTTTGATCAACTTGTGGACGAGGCATTGCGGTTCCGCGCCGATCTGGCCACGCTGCGGTCGGTGGTGGAAAAGGAACTGCTGCACCACGACATCCTGCGCGAGATGAGCGGAGCGGGCCTGCTGGCTGGTCTCACCTTCATCGGCGGGACGTGTTTGAGAGCGTGCTACGGTTCGCCGCGGCTCAGTGAGGACCTTGATTTCACGGGGGGCAGTGGATTTAGAAAGCAGGATCTCACCGCGCTGGCCCGGGTGTTGACCGAGCGCCTGCACGTTCGCTACGACCTGCCCGTGCACGTGAGCGAACCCGTGAAGACCGGCGGTACCGTCTCCACCTGGAAACTGACGATCGAGACGCGCCCTGGACGACCCCACTTGCCCTCGCAGCGCATCCATGTGGACATCTGCGCCATCCCCAGCCACGACCCGCGCCCGATGATGCTGCGCACTCTCTACGGCGTGGATCTCGGCACGTCCGGTCTCATCCTTCAGGCGCAAAGCCGCGAGGAAATACTTGCCGACAAGATCATCGCTCTCGCCTTCCGTGACACTCGACTGAAGAACCGCGATCTGTGGGACATCGCTTGGCTCGTGCAGCAGGGGGTGATGCTGCCCGCCGCACTGATCCCGGTCAAAATCGCCGATCACCAGCGTGAGCGGTCCGAATTTAGCGAACGGCTGCGTGAACGCGTCCAAAGCCTGAAGACCGATCCCGTGACCCACCATGACTTCCTGAGGGAAATGCAGCGTTTTCTCCCGGCCGCCACCGTCCGCGACACGCTCGCCCAGCCCTCCTGGTGGGAGTACCTCAGTTCGGTCCTGGAGGATCAGGAGCGCTTGGCCCTGGCGGCCTTGTGAGTGAGAGGTGCCACAGAGCCTCCGTTGAATCTAAGAACCGGGATGGGAACCGCGAAAAGCACGAAACACACGAAAAACCAAGGCGTTGCCCAATTATCACCGTCAACCTGATGGATGAGGAAGTCCTTTGTCCTACCCTTATGATTTTTCGTGTGGTCCGTGTTTTTCGTGGTTCCAATGTCCTTTTTTGGGTTGAACGGCGCGGCAAGGATTTTAAGGCCGGCCCGGTCGCTGGTGGGGCGAGAGGGACCATCCGCCACCTCAAGGCGGAGGGGGGATTCGTCTCGCCAAAACAAGCCCCTGCTTCAGTTGCCGCGAATCGGGTTCGGTCGACCCGCCTTGCCACGAGCGCACCGCTTTTGCGATCACACCGAGCTTCCTCCCGACCGCGTATTCGCTGAGTCGCTGAACACGCTGCGCCAGGAGCACGAGATCGGCTGTTCCTCCGCCATTCTGGGGCATCGGGTAGGAACCGAGAAAGGCGATGATGCGTTTCCAAAAGCCGACGGGCGGCACGGTTTCTTTGCGTTCCCAGCGGTGGGAGACTTCGCGGAGGACGCCCACGTGGGCGGCGGCTTGGCTCTGGGTCTGCCCGGTCAGGAGCCGGCGGTTTCGCCGGTGAGTGCCCAGGGAAGTGGGATTTTGGCGAAGACTTCTGAGCTGTAAATGGTTTGCGGTGATTGTTTTACAGTCGATTTTGAGCGCAAATTCGCAAATTGGCAATGTAGGAGGACTCTTGGGATTACCGCCCGGTTCGGCGGAGCAGTCGTGAGCGATCGTCGGGTGAGAGGGTGGTAGATGACTGGACCCATTCGCGGGCGCCCTCGGGATCCTTGTCGAGCCAGTCGCGGATTCCAGCGTCAAGGGTGTCGGAGCGGATTTCCGGATCGACAATGACGGCGGCCCATTCGAAGGCGGAGGCCGGATCTTCCTGGGCGAGGCGTTCGCTGAAACCGCGAATGGCAGCGTCGCGCAGAGGGCTGGCGGGCGTGCTGACCAACCACTCGCTGGCCGCCCCGGGATCCGTTTCGGCCCAGCGGGAGGCGAGCGAGGTGGCAGCGGACGCCTGGTGCGGGTCGCCTGGAGGCTCGCCGAGCTGGGTGGCGAGAACCGGGAGCAGGGTGTCCGGTGCTTTTTCGGCCAGCCCGGGAAGGGCGGCGTTGCGCAGGGCCGGATCAAGAGCCTCGATCTGGCGGGACGCCGCGTCGAAATCATTCTCCATCCACTGGTCGATCGCGCCCCGAAGGGCGGGGACGGCCAAATCGGTCGGCAGCGATTGCGCCCAGGCGAAGGCCTGGGCCGGGTCGGCGCCGGCCCAGCGCTGGGCCGCATGCCGGGCCATGGCGTCGCGGTCGGGCAGGCTGCTGTGAGTGGCCACCAGCCGGGCGGCAGCCTCGGGGTCGTCCTGGGCCAGCCGAGTCAGGGCGTAGGTGCTGGAGTGGCGGCGCACATCGTCGGGCAACGTGTTCAGCCAGGCGACGGCGCGATCCGGGTCGAGGCGAAGGAAATCGCTGGCGAGGTGGCCGGCGGCGCCTTGAAGCTCGGATGGCTTGAGGTGGCGGATGTTGGCGTTGAAGTAGGCTACAGTAGCATCCAGGTCTTTTTCGGCCCAGGCGCTGAGGACGGATTCGAATTCCGTTTCGCTCGCCTGTTCGCCGGCTTGTCGGAGCTTCAGATCGAGGAAGTCTGCCGGTCCACGCTCGACCATGGACGCCACAATCGATTCCCAAGTGCTGGCCGCGGCTCTCAGGGTATTCTGGTGCTGGCGAAAATCACCGGCGGATTCCAGGCGTTCAAAGGCGTGGAACATCTCGGACAGGGCGTTCGCCGGCAACGGTGCGATGAAGGCGCGCACCGCCTCATGGCGTTCACTTGGATCCTTGATGGCCACCAGCGCGCGCAAGGCGCCCGGCATGTCACCGGCCTGCGCCGCCGCGCTGGCGGCGGCGACCGCCCGCG
>JBJXFS010000153.1:0-21702 GCA_046155625.1 Verrucomicrobiales bacterium
CACCGTGGCCAGTGAACTCACATAGCTGATGAACCGGTAGCCCAGGGCCTTGGCCTCGCGGTAAAACCGCTCGCGCACGCGGTTCATTGAGCGGCCGCTCATCGGCGCGAAAAAATGGAAATCGTCCGGCGGGTACTTTGTGGCGACTTCCTCCAACGCGACCAACGGTCGCCCAAAGACGCTCGGACCGTCGCACTGGTCAGAGGTCACGCAAAAGGCCACCACTTCGTGGGGCGAATCGTGGGTCAGGTAGTACTGCGCCTGTTCGGCGTAATCGCGCTTTCCGAAAATGACGACGCGGGCCATGGGGTCACTCAGGGGTGGAGATGAATTCGGACGCGCGGTCCACCGATGCGTCAGCGGGCGCGATGCGGCAGGATTGCAACAGGGCCGCGATTTCCAAGGGTCCATTGAACATGAGGACATCGATGATCGACAACCGCTCGACGAATGGACCACCGCGCTGGGGATAGGGTCGCGAAATGTGGTTGAGAAAATGGAGACTCACCCCCCGGGCGGCAAACACCTCGCCCACATAGAGCGAGCGTCCCCCTTCCGCATTGAAATAGTCCACGGCGCCTTCCCTCTCGCAGATTTCCAACACCCGATCCACACCTCGGGTGGCGCCCGCCGGATGCGTCTCCGCCGCCGAGACCAGCGGCGTGGCGATGGCCAGCCCCTCGGCAAGTTTTTCCAAGGAATGCCGCAACCAGTGGGCCAGTCGGCGGTCTGGATGGCGGAGTGCGGCCTCCACAATCGGCCAGACCCGGTCGAACTCCGGTGCGCGCCGGTACGATTGCTCCACGGATCGGAGAAGCGTGTCGCGCCAGCGCGTGTTTTCGACGATCCTGAGATCGCGGATCCGGCGATTCGAGCTCGCGCGCTCAACCGGCACGGTGATCCGCAGCGGCCCGTGCGGCCCGAGGATCCAGTTGCGGTTGATCCACCCCTGCTTGATGAACGTCACATCGTCGAGCAACACAAAACGATCGACCGCCTGCATCAGCTGAAAATACCCCAGAAAGGGGAAGGCGTATGGCTGCATGATCGCCAGTCTCATGTCAGCAGAGAATCGAGAGCCGCCACCACTCGCTCGACATCGGCCGCCTCCAAGCCGCCATGGAACGGCAGTCCAAGCAACCCCTCCGCCAACTCCGCTGTCGCGCCGGTGTCCCCAAATGTCTCACAGCCGGCGTAAGCCGGATGCGCTGTCAACGGCGGGTAATACCAGCGCCGCGTCGGAATGCCCGCGTGGCCCAGGGCCGCCCGCAAGTCTTCGGTCACTCGATGACGGATTCGCACGACCAAAGTCATGCGCGCCCAGGGTCGATGGCCCTCCGGCAGCCGGACACGACCGTCCAGTCGCCCGAGACCGCGCCCATATCGCGCCGCCAATCGCCGCAGCCGCCAGGCACGGCGCGGCCACGATTCCCAGCCCGCGAGGGCCGCGGCCGCATGCCATTCGCTCAGCTTTGCGTTCCCCGCCGGCCAGGCCGCCACGCCATCGACAAAACCAAAATTCGAGCGTTGCCGCACCCGCCTCACCCATTCCGCATTCGCCGCCGCGAACACACCGCCCTCACCCGCCGGCAAGGGCTTCGTGGCATGCAGGCTGACGACCACTCCCGTGTTCCGACCGACCCGCTGATCGCCGATCGCGCCTGCGGCATCAACCACCACCTTCAGTCCAGTGCAATCACCGAGGGCATCCCAATCCGCCACCGGCACCGGCTGCCCAAAAACTGCTACCGGTACGGCCGCCACCACCCCGACCGCCGCCGCCCTTTCGGCCAATCGAGGCGTGAGTTGCCAAGATCCCTCGTCGACCGCCCCGAGCACCGGCCTCAGCCCGGCCGCCACCACCGCGGCCGCCGTGCCAGGAAATGTCAACGCCGGCACCAGCACGCGCGCGTCAGGCGGCAACCCAAGGGCCGCCAGTGCCAGGGTGAGCGCCGCCGTTCCCGTGCTCACTGCCGTCACCGCCACTGGTTGGTCACGACTCCACCACGCGGCCAGCCGATTCTCGAGTTCCAGGCTGAGCGGACCAAAATTTGTGTACACCCCGGCTCCGTGGATGCGCTTTAGCCAAGGCAGCAGTGCCTCCGGACTTGGGAATTCCGGCACGAGCAGCCTCAGGGGTCTGAAGGGGCCGGATTTCATGCGACCTTGGAATGGGGATGCGCCTCGAATCTCTCCATCGCAGCAATCCAGAGACCGTCATCGCCATCCCAAGTGAGCCGCGACTCAGGCCCCACACGGCTGATAGCATGCACGAGGTCGTAGCGCCAGGCCAACAGGTCACCGCAGCGAAAATCGGCAAACGTGTCGACCCAGCCGGACGCATTGCGAAACACCGCCGCGCCGCTCGCATAGTCGCGACTCGGTTCGGAAAGATTCAAGAAAACCGCCACCTTCTGCGGCAAAAACGGATGGCGATGCGACACCAAGTGCCCGCCCCCCCGCGGATGCCGCATCGCCTTGAACCTGAACTCCGCATCATCCAAATCAAAATGGGTTCCGGCCAGTTGGTTCTGCCAGTCGAGCAGCAGGTGGCGCAGCGCGCGCACTTCCGCCGCCAGCGGCGCCGGCAACGACGCTCCCGTCGCGAATCCGAACTGGTGGAAAATGTGAGGCATCGTCGTCGGTTCCGTGCCGTCGTCCACTCTGTGGAAATCGAGACCGGGCCGGCTGGCACTCACGCCGGGGGGGATGGGGTCCGCGACAGCCCCCCACCCGAGGAGCGCTCGCCGCAAGCCGACCATCCTCCCGGGCGCCAGCGCCCCGCGAAAAATCACGATCTTGCCTGCCTCGATCAGTTTCCACCATGATTTGCCCGGCGACGCGGCCACCACTCTCCCATCCACCAACGCCACGGGAACGATTTCCACCACCGCCAAGTCGTCGATTACCATGACGTCATGGTGGCCGGAGCCGAGGCGCGTGCAACCGATGCTGTGTTGACAGGACTCCAGGTCCTTGGATACAGAATGGGTTCGCTGGGCGTGTCCCGACTCCCGTCTGGCGCCGCGCCCTCTGCGCCAAACTCCGAACCTCTGCCACCCATGCGCTACACCCCCAATTCCGCCGTCCTAATGGGACTGGCTCTGCTTGTTTCCGCGCTCGCCCATGCCGAATTGACCAACTATTGGCCCCTCAGCGAAGCAGCGGGCGACACCGCGCCCAACAGCGTGGCCACCGGATCGCCCGCCTACTTGTTGGGAACCGTCGTCTTTTCCAACGACCCTCTTCGCGGCGCGGTACTCGCCTTCGATGGCGCCGGCTATGTTGAGGCCGGCACCCTGCCCGAATTCCTCGCCGATGACAGCTTCACCTGGTCGTTCTGGGCCAACTCCACCCAAGGACCCAACAACAATGTCATCGTCGGCAATCGCTACCCCGACACAGGATGGATCAAGTTCACCACCAATGCCTTTGAATTCCGAGACATCTCGCCGACGTACAACGGGACCATTGACTATCCCAACTTCCCCACCGCCGCCTGGGTCCACCATGCGGTCGTGAAAGCCGGTCCGCTCTTCACCTACTACCGCAACGGCCTCGCCCTTCGCCAACTCACCCTCACCGCCGATGCCCCCTCCGTGCCCCTCTACTTTGGCGGCGATATGTTTGTGGAAAACTGGGCCGGCCTGCTCGACGACGTGGCGACCTGGTCATCCGCCCTGCCGACATCGAGCATCGCCTCCCTCTTCGCCGGCACCACCAATCCGTCCACCGCCCCCCTGGTGCCCAATCCGCCCACCACCGTCCCGGCACTCACCGACTCATTCGACACTCTGGCGGCCTGGACTCCGGCCGATCGCGGCCTGGAAAGCAAGGCCACCAGCACCTATGATCCACCAGCCATCCTTGGCGGCGAACTCATCCTGGGCGGCACCACCAATGCCCAATATTGGCTCGGTTCCAGCGTGGTCAGCAATCAGGCATTCGACTCCCGACTCTACACCGAGGTCGAGCTCAAACGCGTGTCGCTCAGCGGATCAGGTACCGCCTACCGGTCCAGCCTCTGGATCTTTGGCGACGACTCCCACTACCTCCACTTCTCGCAAAACGTCGGCGAAAACGGCTGGCAATTCAACGCAAACGACGGCACCGGCCAAGGCACGCTCAACCAAGTCGGCAGCGGCAACAATATAGCAGGGCTCGATGCCCTCGACGCCGACACCGGCCCCAAAGTGATGAGTGTCCGCATCCTCCCCGTGCCCGGTATCAGTGGCCAAGTCAACATGGAGATGCTGGTCGATGGCCAGGTATACGCCGTCCACGGGTTCAATCAATTCCCCACGACCTTTAAAGTGATTCTCACCGGCCAGGCGCGTGCGATCGGCGACACCGTGGCGGCCGTGTTTGATGACGTTCGCGTGCGCCGCGAGAACGTCGCCAATTTGCCGCCCTCATTCAGCCCGACCTCCGCCGTCGCTCCCGCCCTCAACGAAGGCGGATCGCTCGCCTTCAATGCCGCCGCTCTGGCCTCGGACGCCGAAAACAATCCGCTCACCTTCACCAAATCCTCCGGCCCCGACTGGGTCACCGTTTCCGCCGCCGGTCAGTTGAGCGGCACGGCACCCGCCGGATCCGCCGGACTCGTCGAGGTCGTCGTACGGGCCCTCGACACCGTCGGTCTGGGTACCGCGCAGTTCACGCTCCGCTTCCGCGTCCAGCCGCCCAGCCTGTCGGCTCCACTGCTCGGGTGGTGGCCGCTCAACGAAGGCACCGGCGCCATCGCCAACGACGTCAGTGGCAATGCCGCCGACGGCTTTATCCAAAACCCCGAGACCGGCGGCCTCGGCGACAACGGCTCCGCCTGGTTTAACGACCCGACGCACGGGCCAGTCCTCAGCTTTAATGGTAATGACAGCACCGTCGATCCCGCCGGAACTTTCGTCATCGTCGGGGACCCGCCCGGCGCCTATGCCCTGCCCCCGTTCACGCTCGAAGACAGCTTCTCTTGGTCGCTCTGGGTCCGGCCAGAGCAGTCGGCCAACAACGACATCATTCTTGGCAATCGCTTCGACTCGAATGGCGTCGACTTCGTACCTCGCGAGTTCGTCAAGTTCACCAGCCACGCCTTCGAATGGCATTTCAACGGTGGCGGCGAAAACATCGACTACCCCGACCTCCCGGCCAGCGCCTGGATGCACCTCGTCGCCATCAAGGAAGGCTCCAGGCTTTACTACTATCGCGATGGGACGCTCATCGACACGCGCACCATCACCGGGGTTCCGGCCTCGGCCCAGCCCTTGTATTTCGCCGGTCAGGGAGTGGAAAACTGGCGCGGGTACCTCGCCGACATCCGCCTTTACACCGGTTCGCTCAGCGAACAGACGGTGACCGAGCTCTTTGCCGACGGACCGGGCGGTCCAGGAGCCCCAGTCGAACCGCCGCGCATTACCGAAGTCACCCGCGCCTCCAACGGATCCGTCACCCTGACCTGGACATCCGAGGCCGGCGAGCAGTTCGACGTCCAGTGGAGCACGACCCTGGGCACCGGTGCCTGGTCCGTCGTGAGCGGCACCCTCACCGCCACTGGCACCACCACCAGCTTCACCCTGCCCGCCGGCGGAAACCCGGATCCCGCCACCATCCCGGCTGGCTACCTGCGCGTCCGGCGCCTCGGCCCCTAGGCCTTGCTTTCACCGTTGGCCTTGTCGGTCTGATAGGCCCAATCGGGCCTATCAGACCGATTGACCGGCATGATTCACTGACTAATTATCCGCTTGCGCTTTCGGCGACTGCCCCTAAATTCCACCTCGTTAGTCGCAGCGCCTGTCGGTCTTTCAGAAGTCAGGGAAAGTCGTCCGTTGATTCATGTCAGTGGTGATTTGAAACCCGCGTTTGGGAACCAGCTCGAAAAACGCAGTCAGTCTCGGCAACACCACAAAGCATGAACAATAAACTCTACATCGGGAATCTTTCCTTCGATGCCACGGAACAAGACCTCACCGACCTCCTGTCGCCCCATGGTCAGGTTTCCGAAGTCCTCGTCATGATGGACAAAATGACCGGCCGCCCGCGCGGCTTTGCCTTCGCCACCATGGCTGACTGGCAGGGCGCCGATGCGGTGATCAAGGCGCTGCACGGCCAGGAATTCATGGGCCGCCCACTCACCATCAACGAAGCGCGTCCCCGCGAAGAGCGTCCGTCCTACGGCGGCGGCGGCGGCGGCGGCGGTGGCGGGGGTGGTGGTGGCTACCGCGGGGGTGGTGGTGGCGGCGGCTATCGTGGCGGTGGCGGTGGCGGGGGCGGGGGTGGCCGCGGCGGCTACGGTGGCGGCAATCGCGACCGCGGCAGCTACGGCGAACGCGAACGCCGATACTAAGTCGCGCTTCGCTCGCGATTCAGTGCGGCTGCCGGCTCAGCCGGCGGCCAGGGCCGCGCGAATTTTCTCGGCGGCCGCATCTAGTTCGCCGGCTGGGGTTTTGTCGTTCTGCTTGGCGAAGTCGAGATCGCGGATGCTGTCGATTGGCACTAAATGGAGGTGCGTGTGCGGCACCTCCAGGCCGGCGATCATCAGGCCGACCTTCTCACAGGGAAAAGCGCGCTGGAGGGCGCGACTGACCCGCTGGGCCGTCTGAAACACGTGCGCCGTGAGGTCCGGCGGCATGTCGAGCCAGTGGTCAATCTCGTCGCGCGGCACGACCAACGTATGACCTGGGCGGATTGGGGCGATGGTCAGGAACGCGACACAGCGATCGTCTTCATGCACGAAGCGGCCTGGGATCTCGCGATTGATGATGCGGGTGAACAACGTCGCCATGGAGGCCAGAGTGCGAGGCCCCGCCCCTGGTGGCAAGTCGGAAAAGCCACTGTGCGTCCCGTCGTTGCCCGTCAGCGGATCCGGACTATGATCACTCGACCTCAGTTCACTTCATGACCGAATTCTCCACGCCGCTCTCCCCCGATCTGCGCGTTTCCGAAGAGACGTATCTGGAGATGGAAAAACACGCCGAGGAACGGCATGAGTTCTTCGATGGAACAATCGTCGAAATCGTATCCGCCGACTGGAAGCACGATGACATCGAGAGGTTGGCCGCCTTCACGCTGCTGCCGTCCCTGGAAGAGTATCTGATCCTCCGTCCGCGACTAAAACAGAAGGGCGCCACGGCGTTTCGTCGGCATGACGGCTGGGAACCTCAAGAAATCAAGGCCGGTGGATCCATTGAATTGCGTTCCATCGGCTTGAATCTCACGCTGGACAATCTGTATGTGCCCTGACGCTCCCGCCACGGGCAAACCGATTCCCGAATACTGTGATGGATTGGCCCGCCTGCAGGCGGTCGTGCACGATTTGCGCAGCCCGGGCGGTTGCCCATGGGATCGCGAGCAAACGCACGAGAGCCTGACGACCAACATGCTCGAAGAAGCCTACGAAGCCGTGGAGGCGCTGCGTTCCGGCGATGTCGATCACATGAGGGAGGAACTCGGGGACGTGCTGCTCCAGGTGGTGCTGCACGCCGAAATTGCCAGCGAACGGCGGGCCTTCGACCTCCAGGACGTGGCCCACGCCATCACCGAGAAGCTCATCCGCCGTCACCCGCACGTGTACGGCCAAAGTTCGGCCACCACCACGGAGGCTGTGCTAACCCAATGGGATGCGATCAAGCGCCAGGAAAAGGGTGAGGCACCACGCCCGTTCCTCCACGGCGTCGGATCCGGCCTGCCCGCCCTCGCCCGCGCCGCCAAACTCTCCAATAAGGCCTCCAAAATCGGATTCGATTGGCCGGACGCCGCCGGCGTGCTGGACAAGATTCGCGAAGAACTTGCCGAGATCGAAGCCGAACCTCCAGGCTCCATCCAGCGCGCCGAGGAAATCGGCGACCTCTTGTTCGCCGTCGCGAACCTGGCGCGCAAAGAGGGATTCGACCCCGAGGTCCTCTGCACCGCCGCCAACGACAAATTCGCCACCCGATTCAGCGCCATGGAATCAGAACTGGCCGCCCGCGGTCACACTCTGGGAGAGGTCGGGTTGGAAGAAATGGAACGCCTTTGGACCCTCGCCAAGAATCGGATTCCCTCATCGCTTTTGGATTAGTCCCGTCTCCCCACAGGCCCGCCCCCATGCTCCCCCGTTCGCACGCTGCCGAATCCACTTCCTTTCCTCATCCATGGACAGTGCCCAACTCACTGACCGCGTGGTGGCCAGATTGGCTGAGGTGGCCCGAGTGGCTGCGTTGGCCGGAACCCGAGTGGTGGACCGGGATCTGGGCAGGCACGCAGCACGGCATGGTTTGGACAGTGACGGTGGTCACCCTGATCGTGGGACTGGTGGGCACCGTGCTCCCGATGCTTCCGGGCCCCATGCTGATTTTGGCCGCGGCCGTCTGGCACATCCTGGCCATGCATTATTGGCTGCAAGCCGCCGATCCGGGTCTCGGCTGGCCGGGTATCGCTATCCTGATCCTCTTCGTCGCGGCGGCCCAAGTCGTCGAAACCGCCAGTAGCGCCATGGGAGCCAAGTATTTCGGCTCCACCAAATGGGGCATGGCCGGGGCGCTCATCGGCGGACTGCTGGGACTCATGTGGGCGCCCGTCGGCCTGTTCCTCGGGCCGGTCATGGGAGCCCTCGCGGCCGAAATGATCATCGCCAAACGAGAACTCAAAACGGCCGCCAAATCGACTTGGGGTACCGTGGTCGGCGCCGTGGCCGGCCTCTTCGTCAAAGCCGGCCTCGGCTTGGCCATGGTCGGCTATTTCTTCCTCGATGTCTTTCTGCTGGCTTGGTGAGCCGCCCGGCCCACCCTCACCTTCGATGCCGGCTTTCCCCTGGCCACTCGAGTTCCTCCCTTGGGCGTTCGCGGGGCCGGCAGCGGCAGGCGCTCGGCCGCTTTCGGACGAACCACCCCACGGGCCGCCTTGAGGACTTCCAGCTCGCGCTCGACTTCCGCCAACCGTGCGCTGACGGCCTGCAACCGAACGGCCATCACCCGGCTCAGAAATCCATACATCGCCGCGTAATAGCTCGCATTCGTCTCCTCCGGCTTCAGCTCATGAAGAAATTGCTGGTCGATGACCAGACACAGCGCCGGAGTCAGCGCCCGCACCGTGGCAATGCGCCGCTCTCCGCTCACCACAGCCACTTCGCCGAAGATTTCCCCGTTCTTGGTGAGCGTCCCCACCGGTTCGCCATCTTTCAGCACTTCCAACTCGCCCGCCAGCAGAATGAAAATCCGCTTGTCCTCCTGTCCTTGCTCAATAATCCGATCCCCGGGATCGCACTGCACAAAATAACTCGAATAGAGAATGTCGTTGAGGTGACCAGCGCTGAACTGTTCAAAAAAGGGTATGTTGGCGAGGAGGTCGGGCAACTTGCCCTCCTCATGAATATAAGCGAATTCCTTCATGCGGCTGAGTGTGAGGCAGAGTCCGTCGCCCTGAGGCGCCGGAGCCGGCGGCAGTGAACGCGACACCAAATCCGGTTCTTGCCTCAGTTTTTTTCGGCGGCGCGATTTTCCCGCCCCGTCAGTACCAGAAGCGGCCCGTCACGGCAAGTCAATCACCGCCATTTTAACGCCAATTTACGCATCCCAACCGGGCCGTCGGACACCGCGGTCCGAGCCGGAGCGGCCAATCCCTCGCTCTCATACAGATCGACCAAGGCCTCCCTCAGCGTGGGGAACCGGAACGTGAAGCCCGCCTCCTCCAATCGACGAGGGTCGCCTCGACGCCCAGTCAGCGCCAGCATGGGCTCTGTCCTCATCAGCCAACATCCCACCCGAACCAGCCACGCCGGCGTGCGCGGAGCCCACGGTCGGCCCAACATCCCGCGCAGTTCCCTCATGAACTCCTCGTTCCGCACCGGGTCCGGGCTGCTCGCCACATAAATCCCACTCATCCCAGAATCTTCCACCGCCCGCAGCAAAATTCGGTTCATGTCAGATTCATGAATCCAGCTCACATACTGGCGGCCACTCCCCACCGCTCCCCCCAGGAACGCCCGGGTCGCCCGCTCCAGCATCGACAAAGCCCCCCCTCCCCGACCCAATACAAAACTGATCCGCAATACCACGCGCCTCGTCCGGGGCGTCGGCGACTCCGCAAACGCGCGTTCCCACTTCCGCGCCGTCACCACTCCGGGACCAGTCCCCGGACCCGCCTCCTCATCGCACCACCGATCGCCGCCATCCCCGTGGATCGCCAAACTGCTCGCCTGAACCCACACCCTCGGCGGTACAACACACCCGTGAATCGCATCCCCCAAGACCCGCGTCGAATCAACCCGTGATCCATCCATCGCGGCCAAGGCCCGCCGCGTATACCGACAATTCACACTCTCCCCAGCCAAATTCACCAACCCCGCCGCCCCTTCCAACTCCCGGACCCACTCCCCTCTCGTCCGACCATCCCACTCAACCACCCGCGCCCCAGAAATCTCCCCCCCACCCCGCCGCGACAACACCACCACCTCAGACCCGCGCCCCAGCGCCGCCCGCACCAGCCGCCGCCCCAAATACCCACTCCCACCCGCAATCACCAGCTTCGGTGTCCCTAAATCAGTCGTAGTATTCATTTGTTTAGACCGTTATTTCGGTTGTTTCAGAAATAACCGCATTGTCCGACTTCGCAAGTGCTTTTTGCGCCGATGGGAGAGAACGAGGACGAGCGTCGCAAAGGATGGATGGCTGAAGCTGACGCACAAGGGTATCGGCGGAAAAGGCCTATTCAGGATCCTTGGATTCGTCCTCGTTCTCGAATAATCCGCTCCGCTCGCCGCCCTGCCACCCACCCCTGGTACTCTCCCTGTCCATCGGGCCACGCCCGTTTCCCGCTGAATACTAAAAAACACTGCTTCCCCCTTGCTGACCTCCGACCTCCGACCTCCGTCCTCCGCCCTCCGCACTCACACTCGTTCGATGACGACGAGGGTGATATCGTCGTGTTGGCGGGCGCCTTTGGTGAAGGAGGCGACGGCGGACTGGACGGAGGCGAGGAGTGACTGTGGGGTGACGCCGGCCTGGGATTGAATTTTGAAGACGTCGGTGAGTCGGGCGCTCCCGAATTCGTCGCGGCTTTTGGATTCGAGGGCCTCGGTGACGCCGTCGGTGTAGAGCAGGAGGCGGTCACCGGGTTCCATGCGGAAGCTGAATTCCTGGGTGGCGCGGTTGAAGACGGGGCCGCGGTCGATACCGAGGGCGAGTCCTGGCGGTTTGAGTGGTTCGATGGCGCCGTGGGCCCGGCGGAAGAGGAGTGGGGGATCGTGGCCGGCGCGGACGAGGGTGACCTCGCCGGAGGTGCTGTCGAGCACGCAATAGGCGAGGCTGACGAACATGTCTTCGCGAATGTCGGCGAAGAGCAGGCGGTTGACCTGTTGAAGGACGGCGATGGGGGACGGTTGTTGTTCGGCGCTGACGCGCATCAAGCCGCGGCAAGTGGCCATGACCAGACTGGCCGGCACGCCCTTGCCCGAGACATCGGCGACCACCACGCCCAAGTGGGTCTCGTCCAGCCGGATGAAGTCGTAGTAATCGCCACTGACTACTTTGGCGGGCTGGCAGGCGCCAGCGAGGGTGAACCCGGAAAAATCCGGCGGACGGGATGGCAGCAGGATGCGTTGGATTTCGCTCGCTCGCGTCAATTCGTCCTCGATGCGCCGTTTTTCCATGGCTTCCTGGTGGATCATGGCGCTGCCGAGCGCGAAAGCGCTTTGTTCGGCAATCGAGCGGAAGACGTCGAAGTCGTGCGCCGTAAACGCGCGACCGGCGCCGGCCTGGGCCACGGCGAGCACGCCGAGTTTCTTTGCCCCGTATATCAGCGGGGCGATCATCACGCTGAGGACCCGGCCCGTCCTGGCTCCGGGCAAATGGGCAAACGACGGGTGCTCGCGCAGGTCGCGCAGCAGCATGGGCCGACCGGAATCAAAGACATCCCCCAACGCTCCCGCGCCGTCCAGAACGCTCTGGAGCCGGACATGACTCCGCACCGCCGGGGTGTCACCGCCGATTTTTTCGAGTACCTCCGGCGGCAATTCGATCAGGGGCGGACACTCTCGCGTCAAGGCCGAGGGCACGAGCAGGCCGCGCTGGGCATCGTGCAGATAGAGCGCCCCACCGCGCGCCTCCACGACCTCGGACGCCCCGCGCACAATTCGGCGGTGCAATTTCCGCGCTGACGTATCCGAATACAGCGCTTCACCCAATTCATGCAGGAAATCGAACATCCTGTGCTCCTCGGCGTCGTGCGACTGGTGCTCGCGCTTCAGGGCGGCATGCGACGACTCCAAGGCCTCATGGCGGGCGGTCAGAGCCACATGCTCACCGCGCAAAACGTCCAGCGCCCGGCCCGCCGATTCCGCCCTGGTCCGCTGGCGCCGCCACTGCCACGTCAGGATGGCCGCGATGATGGCGCCCGCCAATGCAATGAGGATCTCGGCAACCATGAGTCCCGCACTCAGGCGGGCTGCGACTCCCGTTCGTTCTTCAAGCAATCCAGGACGTCCCGAAACTTCGGGCGGTTGGCTTCGTTCGCCTTGCAGAGGTTTTCGTGGGCTTCGATAACGCATTCGCGCCGCTTCGAGTCATCCCGCTCTCCTTCGTGGCCCGCAACGGCCTCGGTCAGCGAGGCTTTGACGATCTCCCTCTCCTCGGTCCACGCGCTGCCGTCCTTGTCCACCTCGAACACCTGATCCAACCCGAGATTGGCCAACAGGCCACGATTGCGCTCGTTGGCGTTGACCACTTGAAGCCGCCCATCCGGATATGCCATCAGGCGCACCGCGATGCCGGTCAGGGTTCCCATGAAGGTGGAATCCATGGCGGGACACGCTTCGAGATCGACAACAAAATGCCGCGCCCCCCCTTCGATCCGATCCGCGGCGAAATCCTTCAACTGCGGGCTAATCTCATGGGATCCCCTGCCGGAAACACGCAGCCACAAAAGATTGTGGAGGTTTCCGGCCAGAATGCGCGCGTGGGGTGTCACAGTAATACGTGCTCAGGAGGACAGGTCCTGCTCCAATTTATACTATATCCTCGAGCCGCGACATGGTCAACCGAAGCCCCTGGGTCCCGTCACTGCCAGAGGAAACTCTCGCGAGTGGCCAATGTTTCCTTGCCCCGTACCAGCGAAACCCGCCAAGCCAGCACCCTGCCGCCTTCGGTGTAGGGCGCTCCGGTGATCTGAACTTCGGTCGTGTTCGACGCACCGGGTCGGTCCACCACCTGATCCATCACCTGAACCCGGGACCCGGTCTTCGTCTGGCGGTACTCAAACCGCACGGTCACCGGTGCCGAACGATCCGCCACCGACCAGAATATCGTGTAGTAGTTGCCGTGCCTCTCGGCCACCTCCTCCGCCGTCAACGCGCCATGCAGCCGGTAGCGCCGCTCGAAATCGATCGCCGGGTCGCCGGCCATGACGCGCTGGGCATTGGGGTCGAGCCGATAGATCTTCACCTTGCTCACCGAGTCCCCGGTCGTCTGGCACGCGCTCAAACCAAGCGCCGCCACCGCCAATCCGGCGCCGAGTCGAACAGAAGCAGGGAATGCCATAAGCAGACGAGTTAAAGGCGATGGGCGGCGCAGTGTCAACGGTCGAAAATCGGGATTGTGGCCGGTGGCCGACCGCTATACTGGCACGCGGGACGCTTCCGCTCCCTTCATCGCATGGCTTGCGAAATCGACAGCATCGCCCAGCGCCTGCTCGCGTCCTATCGCGAGATCGGCGGCATCAACCACCTTGACGGCACCAACCTGCCCTCGCGGGATGCGTTGACCTCGATCTGCCGCGGGCTGCTCGGGCTGCTCTTTCCCGGCTTCTTCACCGAGGAACCGATGACCAGCGACTGCATCGAAGGCAAGACGCGACAGCAACTCGATGACTTGGTGGCCCGGCTCACGCTGGAGACGACGCGCAGCCTGCGCAGCGAAAAGGACACTTCCAACCACTCCGACATCACCGCCCGGCGCCTCGTCTGCGAATTCCTGCACTGCCTGCCGGACGTGCGGAAACTCCTGCTGACCGACGTGGAGGCGGCGTACGAAGGCGACCCGGCCGCGCGCAGCTTCGAGGAAATCATCCTTTCCTACCCTTGCATCGAGGCCATCGCCATTCAACGGCTCGCCCACTGGCTCTACCAGCATGGCGTGCCGCTGCTCCCCCGCATGATGACCGAATGGGCCCATAGCCGCACCGGCATCGACCTGCACCCGGGCGCCGTCATTGGGTCGCACTTTTTCATCGACCACGGCACCGGCGTGGTGGTCGGGGAAACGTGCGTCATCGGGCGCCACGTAAAGCTCTACCACGGCGTCACCCTCGGCGCCAAGAGCTTCGCCAAGGACGAAAAAGGCCAGATCATCAAAGGCATCAAACGGCACCCGGTCGTCGGCGACCATGTGACCATTTACCCAAATGCCACCATCCTCGGCGGCACCACCACCATCGGCGAACACGCCACCATCGGCGCCAACGTGCACCTCTCCGAAAGCGTCGCTCCCTACGCCGTCATCGCCCTGGGCGACCAGACGCACCGCGTGCGCGACAAGCGCACCCTATTGGGCGGGCCGCCCGTGCCCGCCTGAACCCTCCTGCCGGATTTCGCCCATCGCCTCCAATGAAGTTCCCCCAACAATTGCTGCTGCGGCTGACCGGCTTGGTCGAAGACCCGCCACTGCGCACGCCCGCCACCCCGCCCGTCAGCCCGGCCCGCTCCCGCCGCCCCCGACTGCACGGCGAGGACATCCACCTCACCGCGCAAGCCCGCGACCTGCTCCGAAGCCTGCGCGGACTGCGCGACTTGGCCGCCAAAGTGCGCGTCGTCTGGAATTCGCGACTCCAAACGACCGCCGGCACCGCGAGCGCCCGCACCTGGGAGGTCGAAATCAATCCGCGCCTCAAAGACCACGGCCCCGCCATCATCAACCGCATCCTCCGCCACGAACTCGCCCACCTCGTCAGCCTCTTCCGCGCCGGTCGGCGCCGCATCGCCGCCCACGGACCCGAATGGCGCACGGCGTGCGCCGACCTCGGCATCCCCGGCGAAACACGCTGCCATAGCCTGCCGCTCAAAGCCCGCCAAGTCCGCGCCAAATTCGCCTACCGCTGCCAACACTGCGGCCGCCTTCTCAAACGCGTCCGCCCGCTCGAACGCCGCTCCGCCTGCTTCGACTGCTGCCAAAAACACAACCGCGGCCGCTACGACGAACGATACCGCTACATCCGCATCCCTCTCGATGTCCTCGAGGAAGGCCGTGTTCAGCAACCGGAATGAGGGCGGCGGGCGGCGGGCGGCGCTCGACCGAGCGAAGGCGGTGTTCGGTGTTCAGTAGTCAGCCCGAAACGGGCGTGGCACGTTGGACAGGGAGAGTCACAGGCCTGGGGCTGGAATTGGCGCATTGATTACGTGGTTGCTCCAAGCCAGTCCCGTCATGCACGGAGGTGGTGGCGCGAAGCGATGGTTCTCGGGTGGGGCGGCGCGTCTCGCGCGGCGTGCGGTTCGGCATTTTCGCACCGCCCTTTCAAAGCAAGGCGCGAGACGCGCGGGGCAGCCGGCGAGGCCGCCAGCTGCGGCGGGCAGGACGCGCCGCCCTACCCGAGACTGCCGTTCCATAAATTCGCGGTCCGCACACGGCATATGGGTCAACGAGTTCAGTTTCAGGGCGGGATCGGTCGGACCTTGAGCCCCTGATCCTCAAAAGGACGCTGGAACCACGAAGAACGAAGAACGAAGAACCAAGAACCAAGAACCAAGAACCAAGAACCAAGAACCAAGAACCAAGAACCAAGAACCAAGAACCTACCGAAACACCTTCATGACCGCCTCGGTGCGGGTGCGGACGTGCAGTTTGGCGTAGCAATTCTTGAGGTGCTGGCGCACGGTTTCCAGGCTGATGCCGAGGGAGTCGGCGATTTCCTTGTTGATGTATCCTTGGGCGACGAGGCGGAGGACTTCTTCTTCGCGGGCGGTGAGGTTTTCGGCGGGGCGCGGCGATGACCCGCGACGGTGGAACGACTGAACGACCAGGCGGGCGATATGGCTGTTCATGGGGGCTCCGCCGTTCTGAACGTCCTCGATCGACCGGAGCAGATCCGCGGGCGGAGTGCGCTTGAGCAGGTAGCCGCTGGCGCCGTTCTCGAGCGCCTGGAAAATCGACTCGCTGTCGTCGTAGGCGGTCAGCATGACCACTTTGACGTCCGGCAGACGGTCCTTCAGTCGTGCGACGCATTCGACTCCGGACATTCGCGACAGCTGGATGTCCATGAGCACGACATCGGGCGCGGCCGCGGGCAGGGCGGCCAACGCGGTCTCGGCATCGGGGAAGGCCCCGATGCACTCGAAACCGGACGCTTCACCGAGCAGTTGGGCGAGTTGTTTGCGAAAGGCAGTATTGTCCTCGACGAGGGCGACGCGGATTGGCGGTGTCATGAGGATGATGGAATGGGCAAAGAAAACTCGACGCGCGTCCCCCGGCCTGGGGCGCTGATGATTTCGCAGGCGCCGCCGCATTCGGTGAGCCGGTGGCGCATGTTGGCCAGGCCGTTGCCGCCCTCGTCTTCGGGATTCCGACGCGCCGGCTCGAAACCATGGCCGTCGTCGGCGATGGCAAGATGAAGGCGACGATCGTCCACGGCGATGTGGAGCCGGATTTCGCTGGCGCCGGCGTGCTGGACGGCATTGTGCAGCGCTTCTTTGGCGGCGAGGTACAGCGAGTGGCGGACTTCCGATCCCAGGACGACGTCCGGCAGTTGGGCCGGCACGTCGAGGCGCAGGCGCACTTGGGTGGGGGCGCAGAAGTCGCCAAAAACACGCACCAGATAACGCGCCAGGCTTTCGAGCGTGTCGTGGCGCGGATTGACGGCCCAGACAATGGCATCGAGCGCCTGGACCAACTCGGAGGCCAGGGTGCCGATGCTGCGGAATTTCACCTCCACGGCGTCGGGCTGCTGGCGTTGCTCGCGCCCGAGCGCGCTCAGCAGTGTGATCTGGCTGAGGTTGGCGCCGAGGTCATCGTGGATGTCGCGGGCGATGCGCGAGCGTTCGCGCTCAAGGACAACCTGTTCCTCGGCGTGCTTGAGCCGCAGGCGCCATCGATGCCGCGTGATGGCGCGCGCCACGCCAGCCGCCAGTCCGAGGCTGCCGAGAATGGACCCGGTCACCGCCCACGGCCGCCGCCACCACGGGGCGGGCACGCGGACGCCAACCGCGCCAGGTTCGCTCCATGTCCGACCGTCCGCGCTGGCGCGGACCAAAAACCGGTATGACCCAGGAGCCAAGGTGGCGTAGCTGATCGTTCGTTCCGTGCCATTGTCCACCCAATCGGACTCGAACCCCTCCATCCGGCATTGGAACCGTAAGCGGGCCGGCGCACTGAAGGTGGGCGCGGTAAAGCGAAATCCCAGGCGCGACGCCCCACCGAAAGCCACCACCTCCTGGGCCTCCCTGTTCGGTTTGGTCGGCGTGCCCTGCCCCACCGTCATCGATTCGATAAATACCGGGGGTGGATCGACCTGGGGCGCGAAATTATGAGGATCGATGATGGCCAGCCCGGCGACCGTGCCAAAGCAAAGGCGCCCGTCGCTGAGTCGTGCTCCCGCCGGATGGTATCCGCCAGTGCACTCGAGGCCGGGCAATCCATCATCGGTCCCGAGCGTGAGCACCTCAAGCGCCCCGCCTCGCGCGCCGGCCACGCGGTCGAGCGACTCCAGCGGAATCCGGACCACCCCGCGGTTGGTGCCGAGCCAAAGGTGACCCGTGCCATCATCGAGGATTTGCGAGATGACATCGTCCGGCAGCCCATGCGCTTGCGTGAACGTCAGCGCATCATCGCCCTGCCAGCGGATCAGTCCGCCGCTGCTGCCGGCCCACATCACGCCGCGGCTGTCCTCGCGAAGCGTGCGGATAAACTGGCTGGCCAGTCCGTCGCCCCGCATCCACCGCCGCAGTCGACCATCGGAATCAAGCCGCGCCACGCCGTGCCCGGCCATGGCGAACCAGACGCGATTGGAGGCATCGGTTTCGATGGCGGTCACGGGCAGACCGGCCATGGCCTCGACACCCGCCGGACGAAAGATGCGCCCCTCGGAATAATACACGGGACCACCGTCGAGTGTGCCGATCCACAACCCGCCGGTCGCGTCGTAACGCAGGGCGGAAACGATGCGACCCGGCAATCCTTCGTCGGGTCCCACGGGGAACGGCACCCCGGCCTCGACCCGATAGGCGCCATCGGTCGATGTTCCCAACCAGAGCGTGCCGTCCGGCGATGCGGCCAGCGCTGAGATGACGCGGTTCTCGAGCACATAACTCGGCGAACTCGGTTCGGCCGCAGGGTGTCCGGCGGCCCATCGGTTCAGGCCTCCGCCGTTGGTCCCAATCCAGAGCGTCCCCGCGGCGTCCTCCGCCAGCGCCATCACTCCGTTGTGCGAAAGCCCGTCGCGCGTCGTCACCGCCTCAATCCGGCGCGGCCGGAGGCAACTTAAACCGCCGCCGATCGTGCCCACCCAAAGGTTTCCTTCAAGATCGAGGCACAGCGCGCGCACACTGTTCGCGGCCAATCCGTCGTCCGTGGTCACCGGCAGGAGCGTGCGGTCGCGCAGACGGGCCAGACCGCTGGCCGAGGTGCCCACCCACACGTCACCCGCGGGCGTCGGCAGCAATTCACGTGTGCTCGACGCCAGCACCTCGTCACCCTCGCCAAACGTCGTCACCGCACCGTCCGCCAACCGCCCGACGTAGCCATTGGCTCCGCCAAACCACAGCGCCCCGTCCGAACTGCCGGCCAGCGCGCTCACGGATGAAAAACGGGATGGGTCGAGCGCGGCCGGCGGTTTGACAAGCGCCCGGCCATCCCACCGCATCATCTCGTTGCCTCCGACGATACACCACAAGCCATCCGTCCCGAGGGCGATTCGTGTGATGGCGCCAACCGCTCGCCGGACGAGTTGTCCGTTGGCCCATTGGTAAAAACCCGCCGCCGTGCCGACCCACAATTCCCCGTCCGGCCCCTCGGCCAGAGCCAGGACCGTGTTCACGGTCAAACCCTGACCGGTATCATGCACTTCAAAATAGCCATCCTCCCAACGCGCGAGCCCACCTCCCTCGGTTCCCACCCACAGGCGGCCACGCGAGTCTTCGAGCAGGCAGGTAATGCTCAGGCTGAGCAGGCCATGCCCTTCGCCATATGTCGTGAACCTCAATCCATCAAATCGCGCCAGACCGTTGGTCGTGCCGATCCACAACCAGCCGTCTCGCCCTTGAAGGATCGCCGTCACCGTGTTCGACGGCAATCCCCGCGCCGTTCGCCATGTCTCCAGCAAATACTCGCGCGCCGACGGCCGGTTATCCGCCGGAAGCTCGGTCGCCGATGCCGAAAAGTGGCCAGGCGTGGTCATGTACGGCGGCGTACCCACCGGCAAGGCCGGCAATGGTTCGCGGTCGGCCGAACTCGCCACCACCTGCCACTCGCCCGGCTCGGACGCCACCTCCACGCGATAATCGGTCGCCAGCCGATCAATGAACTTCCTCTCCCGATCCCGGCTCCAGATGACGCGATCGATGCGCACCGGCGCGGGGAATTCCAGCTCAACCCATCCGCTTCCTAACGTGTCCGAAATCCAGCTGTGACCGTTGCCGTAGATGCCATCGTGCACGTGCGGCAACGCATGAATGCGAAATCCAGGCAGGGTACCCGACGCGCGCGCCCGCGTGCCACCCGCCGCCAATGCGACATTGCGCAGCGGATCATCCGGTCCGTACACCTCCAACTCGTCCAGGCACGGCTGCGCCCCCGTCGTCGTCCGGTCGATCGAAAATCGCAACCAGCGCGCCTCGACGGGCGCAAACTCCTCAACATTGCGCCCCGGGTGCACCGAGGCGAGGCGCCCAACTCCCTCGGGCGCGCGCTGACCGGACACGGTGAGGCTCATCGCCACCGTGAGGACAACGACGCCGGGAATGCCGTGTTGGCCCATGAACGCTCATCATATCGCGTCGCGCCCCGGTTGGCAGGTGATTTCCACGCTTGCGCCTTCCTCGAATCCGAAGACCCTCCCCCAAACGGGGTATAGGCGCCTCCGATCGAAACCCATACGTTCAGCGACCCTCAAGCCAATTCCCCACCCCGCTCTTCAGGGAAACCCAAATCCATACTCCATGAAAACCACGCTCGCCCTCGTCGGATTGACCAGCCTCGTCGCTCTGCCCGCCGGTCTCCATGCCACGGTAATCATCACGCCGGCAGGCGGTTCCACGCTTACCTGGGACGGCAATGACGGCGTCGGATTCAACCCCGCCAGTCCAGCCCCCGTGCCCGCGAACCTCGCCAACGCCCCCGGAGCCACCGCCTTTACCTCGAGCGACCTCGGTCCACTCTTGAGCATCCCATTCCATGTCGCCAGCAACTTGAACGACTCACTCTACGGCAATTCGAACAGCTGGATCGGCGGGGATGCCGCAAACCCGTACGCCGCCATCAGCCTGGCATCTCTCAGCACCGTCACCAGCATTGCTTTGGGTCGCGACAATGGCAACAACGCCACGGACGCCTGCGGCGGTCAGTGCACCGATCGCAGCCTGGGTATTTACACTCTGCAATACACCGCCGCTGCCACTCCCAACGGCAGCACGCCTGATACGGGCGATGCCTCCACCGGCTGGCAATCGATCGGCACCCTGAACTTCACGGCCAGCATTGACACCGTGCCAGGAGGGGAATTCACCAGTTTCTTCCGCCACGAATTCGGGCTGGGGTCGGGAGTTCAGGCGACTGGCCTCCGGCTCCTCGTTCCCAGCACCGGCTTGGGCGTCGGTACCGCCATTGATGAAATCGAGATTTACGGCACTCCGGTACCGGAACCGACCGCCGCGTTCGGTGTGCTGAGCGGCTTCTGCGGGCTGCTGTTACGCCGGCGCCGCTAAGATTCTTCCCCTGCCCCGCCACCAACCACCACCAGGCCTGTCCACCGATGCACAACGCCCTTCGATTCTTGCTCCCCTCCGTGCTCGCCCTCCAGTTGCCGCTGGCGGCTCGGGCCGACATGGCGATCGTGTCATCCGCAGGATTCACTGTCGCCTGGGATGGTAATGATGGCGACGGCTTCGTCCCGGAAAACCCGGCCCCGGTCCCGGCCAACCTCGCCAACACGCCCAATGCCACCCCCTTTGCCTCCAGCGACCTCGGACCCGAACTCGGCATTCAGTATCACGTCACGGCCAACTTGAACGACAGCCTGTACGGCAATGCCAACAGCTGGATCGGCGGGGGCTCGCCCAGTCCCGCCTTCGCGGGAATCAACCTCGGCGGATTGGCCAGCCTCAACGGTTTCGCGTTCGGCCGCGACAATGGCAACAACGCCAATGACGCCTGCGGCGGTCAGTGCACCGACCGCAGCCTCGGGCTCTACACGATTCAGATCACGCGCGTCGGAGTCCCTGATGCGGACACGCCGGATACGGGTGAGGCCGCCACCGGGTGGCAAACGATCGCTACCATCGAATATCTCGCCAGTGACGACACACAAGTCGGCGGAGCCTTCACGTCCTATTTCCGCCACGAGTTTGAAATGGCGCAGGGAACAGAGGCCATTCAGGCGACCGGGTTCCGCATCCTCGTGCCCGCCACAGGCATAGGCGGCGGCACCGCCATCGATGAAATCGAGCTCTACGGACCCGCGGTCGTGGATCCGGACAAGGACGGCGATGGATTCGACGACACGGTGGAAATCGAACTTGGATTTGACCCGAACAACCCG
>JBJXFS010000154.1:0-17740 GCA_046155625.1 Verrucomicrobiales bacterium
AGGTCGGCGGGAAGGGGGAAGGGGGAAGGGGGAAGGTATATAGTCAGGCAATCGCGGGGCGGGGCCAGACGGATTGGAGGATGCGATCTTGGGTGGCGTGCATGATGGCGCGATCGGCGGCCTCGGCGTCGTTATGACCGTGGAGGTGGAGGAGGCCGTGGATGGCGTAGAGGGTGATTTCGCGGAGCGGGAGGTCGCCGCGCTGGGCGGCTTCGCGGACCGCGGTTTCCGTGCTGATCAGGATTTCGCCGTGGTGAAACGTGATGACATCGGTGGGGGCGGGGTCGTTGAGGAAGTCGCGGTGCACTGCGGCCAGAGCAGGATCATCAAGCAGCGAAATCTCGATTTCGGCGAGCGAAGGCAGCGGCGCTTGACCGGTTCCGCGCGCGGCGAGCACTTGGGGGAGGGCGAGGTGAAGGAGGTTGACGAGTTGTTGCTGATCGGCGGGTGGGGTCGGGTGCGCTTCGGAGTGGTCATGCACGCAGATCCGGCGTGTGGCGAGCGGTAGGCCGAGCGGTCCGGCTGCCCCGTGAGGCGATTGAGGACTTGAGGGATCTCTGGACATGCACGGCCGCGGATCAGGCGGCACGACCGCCACCGCCACCGCCGCCGCGGATGACTTGAAATCGGGTCGTGCGACCACCAGCGGATCGGCTGGTCACGGCGGTTTTGGTGCCGGTTTTTTCGCCGGATCCGGTGCCGCCTTCGGGCCGCGCGTAGCTGACGCGCTTGTGGAGCATCGATCGCAGGGTGTTGCTGAAGCTTTCCTTGATTTGGCTCAGTTCACCGAAGGTGAGCGGGCAATCGTCCAACTGGCCGTCGAGCACTCGGCTTTCGACGACTTCGGCGACGAGTTGTTCGATGCGGGCCGGCGTGGGTTTTTCGAGCGACCGCGAGGCGCTTTCGAGGGCATCCGCGAGCGAAATGATGGCGGATTCGCGCGTTTGCGGGAGGGGGCCAGGGTAACGGAAGGTGCTTTCCTCAACCTCTGGCACGTCGGTTTCGTGGGCCTTGTCCTCGTCGGCCAGCGCGCGCAGTTGGTCGCGCTTGTCCAGCGCCCTCTGGTAAAAATACTGAACGAGCGAATTGCCGTGGTGCTGTTCGATGACGTCGACGATTTCGCGGTTCAGCTTGTGGCGCAGAGCGAGGTCCACGCCGTCCTTGACGTGCGAGATGACGACCAGGGCGCTCATCGACGGGGTCATGGCATCATGAGGATTTTCGTCGTGCGCCTGGTTTTCGATGAAATACTCGGGATTCTTGAGTTTGCCGATATCGTGGAAGTAGGCGCACACGCGGGTGCGCAAGCCGTCAGCGCCGATGACCTCAGCGGCGGCTTCCGCGAGGTTGGCGACCATCAGGCTGTGGTGGTACGTGCCGGGCGCTTCGATGGTCATGCGGCGCAGGAGCGGGTGATTTAAGTCGCCCATTTCGATCCACGAGCCCGCCGTGGTCACGCGGAAGGTCGATTCCATCACCGGGAGCAAACTGCTGACCAGCATGGCCACGGTGAGGCTGAGGCCGACCGGGATGGCCGCTTCGGTGAGCAAACCGGTCCACGATTCCCATTGGCGCCAAGCGAACGTGCTCAGAGTGGCGAAGTGGCCGAAGAGAATCGCCAGGGCAAACGCGGTCAGGCCGACCAGCAACCCGGCGCGCAGGACGTGTTGGCGGCGGCGGGCGTGGCGGCCGGCGGCGACCGCGACCAATCCGGTGCTCAAGCTGCTCACCAGCCAGGCCAGCATGGCGGACTCGGGCAGCATGAGGCAACCCCAGAGCGCGATGAAAATGGTGGCGAAAATCCCATGTCCCCGTCCCAACAAGATCGTGAGGGCCAGCGGCGCCAGGGCATGCGGCAACAACAGGAATCGATAGTGCCCGGCGAGGAAATTATCGTCGACCAAGATGAGCATCAGCTTCATCAAGGTGAGGTGCAGCCCGAGCATCAGGAAGACGAGGAGAAGCCGGCTGTTTTGCTGAAAACTGACCGGCTGACTGAGGGAAAATTGAAGGACGCCGCCAAAGAACAACAGCCCCATGACCATGACGGCCCGCATCGGTTCATCGACGTGCGGGACGCCGAAGGCGGGCCGCCACAGCACCAGCCATCCAAAAAACAACCCAGCTAGCCCCAGCAACAGGCCCATCACGATGGGGCTGGTGCAGAGGAATTCGCGGCATTGGCCCATTTCCCTTTCGCGGCGCTTTTTGCCGCACGAAAGGCCTTTTTGCTGCAAGCGGAATCGCTTGAATGTCTCAATCATGAAAAGTCCGGACCGGGGATAACCGCCGGACCGGATCGCACTGCACGGCCCATACTACTGGACGCCGCCCCCTTGGCAAGATTCCCTTTCACCAGGAATGGGCGGATAACTGTTCAGTTAAGCACAATCTCTCATTAAGTCAACCCTTCTTCGAATCAATCGGAACTCCCCGCCGTGAGGAATTCGGGTTCACCTGGATCACCCAAGCCGTCGTCGAGGACGAGGGCGAGCCTCGAACGTGATGGGTTCAAATCGGTAGGTTTTCCGTGGGCTGAGGAACTAATAACCAAGAACCAAGAACCAAGAACCAAGAACCAAGAACCAAGAACCAAGAACCAAGAACGAGGAACGAAGAACGAAGAACCAAGAACGAATACCCCCTTTTCACGCGATTGTGCGTCCCCAAGCGAGGAGATCGGGCAGAGCGACGCCGTGGAGGCTGGGGAGAATGCGGTGGGCTCCGGTGAAATCGCCGTTGCGGGTGACTGGGCTGGGGACGATGACGCAGGGGGAGCCAGCGGTGCGGGCGGCGCGGAGGCCGTTAGGGGAGTCCTCGAGGACCAAGCACTGGGCTGGGGAGAACCCGAGGTCAGCGGCGGCGGAGAGAAAAAGGTCTGGGGCGGGTTTGGGGTTGGGCACGCGATCTCTGGTCCAGACGGCCTGGAAGGCATCGCGGAGGCCGAATGTTTCCAACCAGGGATGGACCCAGTCCGCCGAGGAACTGGAGGCGACGGCGCACGGGACGCCGGCGGTGGCGGCCTCGGCCAACAGTTCGCGCACGCCGGGCAGCGGTGGCAGGTCGCGATGGCCATGGCGGATGGCTTCGTCTTTGGCGGCGAGCAGCGGCACCCAATCCAGCGTACGTCCCAATCGCCGCTCTAGTTCCGCCATCGGGTCGAATTGTCCGAAGGTGCTGCCGACGCAACGAACATACTCTGAGAGGGCCAGGTGTTCTCCATGGCGGGCGTAGACGCTGGCCCAGGCATCGTAAATGGCTGATTCGGTGTCGGCGATGAGGCCGTCAAAGTCGAAGATGAGGGATTGGGGCATGAGGGGGACGGATGGGGCTTATAGGGCTTATAGGGCTTATAGGGTCTATAGGAAGGATAGGAAGGATAGGAAGGATAGGAAGGATAGGAAGAATAGGAAGGATAGGACTGATAGGGCTGATGGGGCTGATGGGGCTGATGGAGGGAGAGGGGATTCAGGTTATGGGGCGTGGTCCAGCCATCCTGAACCGGCGAAGTCGGTGATTTCGGCGAGGGGAGGGGTGAGGTGGGGGGCGATGAGTTTGAGCGAACAGCGGTAGGGGCGAGGGTGTTCCCAGGTGAGTTCGCGATGGAACAGGCGTCCGAGGTCGGAGGCTTTGGGGACGATGGCGAGCGCGGGCTGGCCGGGTTTGGGGCCGTCGAGGCGGACGGCGAGCCCGGAATCGGGAGTCAGTCCGCTGGCTGCGAAATGGGAATCGGAAGCCGATCCGCGAAGGGCGAGGATTTCCAGGAGCATGGGGTTTTCCTCGGTGGACGCGTGAAATTCCTTCCAGGCGAACTCGCGGAACTGGACGAGCCGTTCCCAATCCAGTTTCCAGCCACTGGCAGTGAGTTCGAGGTGGAGGGACAAGGGGGCGCCGCGATCCGATTGGAGGCTGAGGTGAGCCCAGCGTGTGCCGGCGGTGGTTGTTGAGGTGCGGCCGTGGCCTGTGTCGGCGAGGGGGAGGGGGACCCAGGGATGGCGGAGGTGGTAATGGGCCATGAGGGGGCGCACGCGTTCAGCGTCCCGAATCCAGGTCAGGGCGGAGGACCATTCAGCGCTGCCGAGTGCCTGGGCGGCCGTCTCGCGGGCCTGGCGTAGTTCCGGGGTGAGGGGCGGTTGGGAGAGGCCGGGCGACGGGTTGCTGAGCGTGGCGGCTGGTCGAGGGAGCCACGATTTGAGCGTGTACGCGAGCGTGCCCAGTCCTGCGCAGGCCAGCACGGCGGCCACCAGCGACCATGCGGTCGATCGGCGCGGGGCGGGGCCAGAAGAGGCTGCGGCCTCTGCTTGCCTCAGTGCGCCCCGCCGGTCGTGCGCGCCGCACCACGGGCATTCGATGAGGGTATCGGGATTTGCCGCGGGTGCCCGATACCGCCGGCCGCACTGAGGGCAGGCCACGACGGTGGTTGCCACGTCCATTGCTCCGACTGATGAATCTGTGTTCATCGCAACTCAATTTCCAACAAGTGCGCGCCGTCCGGGCCAGAGATGACGGTGGCCGGCCCGGACCGTGGCTGAGGAATCATGAGGAATTGACCAGCGGTGAAAAGTCGACCGCCTGCTTCGATGGAACCGGCGGTGACAGCCACGACGCGAAAGGCGTCGACCTCCCATCGCCTTCCCGGAGGCATCGGCCGCTGGTTGACTCGAAAGTGGCCGCAGTCGGCCAGCGTCGTCGCGTTCTCCGGGTTCAGGGTGGGTGAAGTGTCATCAAAATCAATGCAGGCGAGCGATTCCTCGATGTGGAGTGCGCGGGGACGTCCGTCGAGCCCCGTGCGGTTCCAATCAAAAACGCGGTAGGTGGTGTCGCTGTTTTGTTGGATTTCGAAGATGACCAGACCGGCCCCAATGGCGTGAAGCCGGCCACTGGGAATAAAAATCGAATCACCAGCGCGCACTGGAAGTCGAGGCACAAGATCGGCGACGGTGCCGTCGGCCAGGGCCGCCCGAAACCGCTCGCGATCGACGCCCGGTCGCACGCCGACAAACAGGGCCGAGTCGGGAGCCGCTTCTGCGACATACCACATTTCCGTTTTCGGCTCGCCGCCCAGGCGGACGGCCATTTCGGCGGGCGGGTGGACTTGGATGGAAAGCGTTTCCGCGGCATCGAGGATCTTGAGCAGCAGCGGAAACCGCGGGCTGGGGTGAGCCAGAGCGGCCTCGCCGAAGATTTCCCGGCGGTAGTCGCGCCACACGGTGTGGAGCGTGACGCCAGTCAGTGCGCCTTCGGCCACGACGCTCTGGCAGTCGTCGCGGTCCACGATTTCCCACGACTCTCCGATGCGAGCCGGGGGAGGCGGAAGTGGGCGGGCATACAGGCGTTGCAGTGAGCGGCCGCCCCATGGTCGCTCCATGTACACCGGCTGGAATGTCAGTGGTGCGTCCATTGGTCTCGTCATAATCCGGCAGATCGTCCTGGATTCAACCCGGGGCTTGGCGGGTGGGTCGGGTTCCGCTTGCCGCGGGCCTAATCTCCTAGTACATGAGCGTTTATGAGCGCCATGCTGGAATCGCCGCGGATGCGCGCGCAGGTGCATAAACTGAGCGTGGCGGCGTACCATGCCCTCGGGGCCGCGGGCGTGATGCCCGAGCGCACCGAATTGCTGCGCGGCGTCGTCTTTGATAAAATGCCAAAATCCTCGCTGCATGTGTGGATGGTGCGGGCGCTGAGCCGAATCATAACCAACCAACTCCCGAATGAACTCGACCTGCGCGTGGAGCAGCCGCTGACATTAGCAGATTCCGAACCGGAGCCCGATCTGTGTGTCGTGCCCTCTCGCCCGGACGATTATCTCAAGGGGCATCCCTTGACAGCCCAACTCGTCATTGAGGTGTGCGTGAACACTGAGGAACGGGACCGGGCCAAATCCCAAGTGTATTCCGAAGCCGCGGCGCCCGAATACTGGATCTTCTATCCGGAGACCCGGCGCGTCACCGTATTCACCAATCCCCGTGCCGAAGGGTATGCCGAGGAGCGGACCGTGATGGCAAGCGAAGATCTGCGGAGTCTAGCGATTCCTGCACTCATCCTTCCCATGGCCAGTATGTTCCCACCCGAGTAAATCAATGGATGGAAGGTTTCCATCCCGCTACTTGGCAAATTTTCGCGGTCCCCATCCCGGCGGGGCTACAGCGAGTGCCCCATTTTTTTCTTTTTGGTTTCGAGGTAGCGGGCGTTCTCGGGCAGCGGGGTGGAGCGGAGGGGTATTTGCTCGACGATGGTGAGCTGGTGACCTTCCAGGGCCACGACTTTGCGTGGATTGTTGGTCATGAGGCGGATTTGACGCACGCCGAGATCGCCGAGAATCTGGGCTCCCATGCCGTAGTCGCGGAGATCCATGGGGTAACCGAGTTTGAGGTTGGCCTCCACGGTATCGAGCCCTTGTTCCTGCAGTTTGTAGGCCTTGATTTTCCCGTGGAGCCCGATCCCGCGTCCCTCGTGACCTCGCATGTAGAGGATGACGCCGGCGCCCTCGGCGGCCACTCGTTTCATGGCCGTGTGCAACTGGCTGCCGCAATCGCATCGCCGGGAGCCAAAGATGTCACCGGTCAGGCATTCGCTGTGGACGCGCACGAGAACCGGCTGTGCGGGGTCGATTGCGCCCATGACCAGGGCGACGTGGTGGATGTCATCCAAGGTAGAGCGGTATAAATGCAGCGTGAATATTCCGTACTCGGTCGGCATTTCCACGGCTTCAATTTTCTCGACGAGTTTTTCGCGTTCGCGTCGCCAGGCGATCAGATCGGCGATGCTGCAGCGTTTCAGGCCGTGCTTTCGGGCGAATTTTTTCAGGTCGGGCAGCCGCGCCATGCTGCCGTCGGGGTTCATGATTTCGATGAGCACACCCGCCTCATGAAATCCGGCGAGGCGGGCCAGGTCGACCGCGGCCTCGGTGTGGCCGGCGCGGCGCAACACGCCGCCGGATTTGGCGACCAGTGGGTTGATATGGCCCGGTTTGACGAAATCGTCCGGTGTGCTTTTCGGGTCGGCGAGAAGCCGGATGGTGCGGGCGCGGTCGGCGGCGCTGATGCCGGTACTGACACCGCGGGCGGCGTCGACAGTCACGGTGAAGGCGGTGCCAAAGGGATCGCGATTGCGCGGCACCATGCTTTCGAGCTCAAGTCGCTTGGCGATGGCGCTGCTGACCGGCACGCAGAGCAGGCCCGCGCCTTCCCGGGCCATGAAGGCGACCTGCTCGGGCGTGATGGACTCAGCGACTCCAATCAGGTCGCCTTCGTTCTCGCGGCTTTCGTCGTCGGTGACGATGACGAGTTTTCCAGCGCGCAATTCGGCGATCACCTGCTCCACCGGCGAGTCGCTGGCAAGGGTTTGTGGGGGGCGGGGACGGCGTGATTTGTTCGGTTTCAGGGGCGTAAGGTCAGAATCGATGGCCTGAGTGATCGACGACAATCCCACGCGCTGCCACTTTAAAAAGCACGGGTGGTGGAGTGGCGTGACTATTGGGAGCTGGATCGCTGAACGATCGGCCCATCCTCCTGAAGCCGGAACGTCGGTCTCGGGTAGGGCGGCGCGTCCCGCCGCGTCCCTGGAGTTTGTACATATTTGCCCCAAGAGTGGTGCCATAAGCGGAAGATTTTTGGCATCGGCAAGCATTGAGCTGTCGCCCAATCAGTTAGAATAAGAAATGCTTGCACCCTTCGAGCATACGTTTCAGCGGACGATTGAGGCTGGAGGTGGGACGAGACCTCCCGGGCTCGTAGGCGGCGGGAGCGTGCTGAAGGAAGCCCAATTTGCCTTTTCAAGTGGTGCCCAAAGCCAGAAAGAGCGATGAGCCAACACGCGGTCATCGGGAATTTTCCGGGTGTGAATCACGCGACCATCACTCAAGAAGTGGAGACCATTCCCAGAGGGTACGCCTTCACCGCCTACGCGCCCGGGAGGTCGCGTCCCACCTCAAGGCCACCTTTTCTCATTCGCTGGCAGTGTCGTTCCGTTAACAACAAAGTATGTGAAATGGACAAACTCCAAGGACGCGCCGCCCGACCCAAGAACCATCGCTTTCGGCCAGTCATTTATCGGGAGTGCCGGGAGTGCCGATTTTAGGGGCGTCGAAGGTGGCCCCATTTTGCGTGTGAACGGCCTTGGTCACCTTGCCATCGGCGTCCTTGACGAAGACGACGCTGGCGGAGACCACTTTCCATTCGAATTCGGTGGCTGATTTCGGGTGGATTTGAAATTTCTGCTGTCCGGTGAGCTGGGCGAAGACGGATTCGCCGTCGCGAGTGACGGTCAGGACGCTGGGGCCGTATTGGTAGGAGCCGAGGATGGCGTCGAGCTCCTCAGCGGTCAGGGAAACGGCGGGAGCGGTGAGGCGGGGTGCCTTGAAGGTGTTACCGTTTTGCGTGTGTTCGGCGGCGCTGACTGCCCCGGACTCGTCGCGAAGGAATTTGACCTGGGCGTCGGTCACCTTCCAGAAGAACTCATTGGGGGCGCTGGGGAAGATTTCGAATTTCGGCTGGTTGGTGAGTTGGGCGAAGAGGCGACTGTCTTCGGTGGTGACGGTCATGACTGCGCCGGCGTAGTCGTATCGGCCGACAAAGTCGGGAAAGGATTTTTTGTCGACGTTCGGGTCTTCCAGGAGCGGTGGCAGCGCCTTGATTTCGGTGGCGAGCAGTTTGCCGACGATCTGACGGGTGAGCCCGGTCGGCTCGCGGCCGTCGACGGCTGGCAGGGCATTGGCGAGAGCGACCACGGTGACATGGTGATCGGGCAGGCGGGCGAGATCGCTCGACCACCCGTTCAGACCGCCGCCGTGGCTGACGGCTGGCAGCCGGTGGAACGAGGCGAGCGCCACGCCGTAGCCGTAGGCCTCCTCCTTGCCGGGCGAGAGCTGCATCTTTGCCGTCATTTTGGCGAACGATTCCGGCTTGAGGACTTGGCCGCCAAACAGCGCTTCATTCCATCGGAAGAGGTCGCCCACGGTCGAGTAGAGCGCACCTGCGCCACCCGCCCATGACATGTCCCAGTCGAGGGCGGGCGTGGGTTTTCCTTCGACCATCGAATAGCCGCGCGCGATGCCGGGAGGTGGTTGGGCGTTGACGTAGATGCCGGTGTCCTTCATGCCCAGCGGTTCGAAGAACGAGGTGCGCAAATAGGCGTCGAGCGACTGGTCGGACGCTTTGGCGACGATCTCACCCGCCAGAAAGTAGCCGGAGTTGTTGTAGAGGAATTTTTCTCCGGGCGCAAAGTCCGGCGGGTCGTCGCGAAAATACGCGATCAGGTCGGCGGGCGCGACCGGGGCGACGACGCGCGTCATGAAGTCCGGTTTGCTGGTGTAACTGTGGATGCCCGAAGTGTGCGTGAGCAACCGGTGGATCGGGATGTCCGCGGCGCGGGGAAAGCCGGGGAAGTATTTTTCCAGCGGATCATCGAGCGACAATTTCCCTTCGTCGGCGAGCCGGAGCAGGGCGGCGGCGGTAAATTGTTTGCTGACCGAGCCGATGCGAAACTTTGTCTCCGGAGTGACCGGGAGTTTTTTCTCAATATCGGCGAACCCGAAGCCGGCTTGGTACACGATCTTTCCATCGCGCGCCACCAGCACGGCGAGGCCGGGGAGAGAGTCCTGAGTCAGTTTGCCCAGGTGACTTTTCGCGCCGTCCTCGAGCGACACCTCGGCGGCACAGGGAAGCAGAAGGGCGAGGGCCGTGGTGGCGGCGGCGAGGTGCGACGGGGTATTCATGGGAATGGTCGGTTGTGTGGTGGCGATGGCTAGAGCTTCTCCAGCCAGAGGTAATCGAGCCCGACCATGAAGGCTTTGACGGCTTCGGGATTGGCGCCAGTGATTTCGATGGTGAATGGATGCTCGCCCGCGGTCAGTTCGGCTTCGCCGAGCGTGAGAAGGGGCGTGGCGGTGACTTTCCAACCGAAGAAGTCGACCTGCTTGTCGCCGAGCGGGCGGCCATTGAGGTGGAATTTGGCGACACCGTAGTCCGGGGCGCGGCTGAAGACGGCTTTGATGGCATACTTGCCCGGCTGGGTGACCGGCAGGGCGAGTGTGAGGCGGTCACCGGCCTTGGCGCCGGTCCACCAGAGCTGGTCGTCGCCGGACCATCGGCTGTCGGGGAAACCGGCCATGTTTTGCGGAGCGGCCTCGCCCGCGGACTTCGCGATGACCTTCATGCTTTCGCCTTCGATGGCGCCGGGGACGCGCATCACAGTGTCGACCGGTCCTTCACCGGGGAGCGGGACTTGGGTCGGACTGGTGAGATAGGCGACCAGGTCGCGGACTTGTTCGTTGGATAGCGCCGTGAACAAATTCATCGCCATCATCGAGAAGCCGGGTTTCGAATGTTCGGCGATGTCGGCTTTGGCCACGATTTCCTCGGAGGTGATGGTTTGGACGGTGAAGGCGGTGTCGGTCTCCTTGCGCACCATGCCGGCCACGCCGCGGCCATCCTTCAGCGAAAAAATGTGCAGTTCATAATCCGCGCCGATGAGCGCGTTCGGGTTGGTCACGTTCTCGAGGATGTAATCGAGGTTGGCGCGATTCGAGCCGGTGAGGTCGGGACCGATTTTCCCGCCCTCGCCGAAGAGGATGTGACACTGGCCGCAGGACGTGGCGTAAAGCACGCGACCAGCGCTGCGGTCGGCCCCCTTGAGGAAATCGGGCGTGAGGACCTTTTTCCATTTTGCGTGTTCTTCGGCGGCCATTTTTTCCATCTCCGGCCCCAAGGCGGCCCCGCCCACTTTGCCCCAGGCCTCCTCCAGCTTGGCCGTCAGCGCCTCGTCCTTGAAGTCGGCAATCTGCCGCGCGACAAAACTCGGCACCGCAGAGCGCTCGATCGCGCCCGACTGGACCGCGCCGAGCAAGGCTGACGCCCAGGCCGGGCGCGTGGCCAGCGCGTTGATGGCCGCGGATTTTTCCTCCGCTGAAAAGTCGGCATAGCGCGAGAGCAGGGCGGTGGCGGTCGTGTCGCCGTCGCTGGTCGATTGCAGGCCGACGTTCCGGATGGCGCTGAGTCGCAGCGCCGGGTCGTCGAGCAGCATCACCAGCAGCCCGCCGAGTTCCGGATCGCGGCCGGTGGCGAGTGTTTGCAGGGCGACTTGGCGTCGCTCGACCGCGAGTGCGGTGTCGGCGACTTGGGTGCGCAGTTGGGGAAACACGCGCTGATCGCCAAAGGCGACCGCGAGGGCGGTGCGCAGGTCGCGCAACTCGCCGGCGCGTTCCTGGGCGTCGGGCCGCCGGGCGATGAGTTGGTCGAAATTCGCGTAGGCTCCTTCCCATTCCTTGGGCGCGGTCAGGCCGGTCCGGCCGCGCAAGCCGTCGAGCGCCGCCTTGGCCAGGTGCGCGATGCCGGCGCCCGTCTTTTCCTTGGCCATCGCCTTGAGCAGGCTGGCCAGCGCCTCGTCATTCCCCATGTCGGCCACGCGCCGGGCGATGTGCCGCGCCACCAGCGGGATCTTCGAATTCGCCGCCAATTCGAGCGCCCGCTCGGGGTTGGTCGGCACGCACGGCTCGATGCCGTACCAGTACATCTGCGGGAGGTTGTGGTCTTCGGCATCCTCGGCGTGCTGGAGCAGCGCCTCCGCAATCTCCCAACGCTGGTCGACAGGCAGGCGCTGCAGGGCGGAGGCGACGGCGAGGCGGACGGTGGGGCCTCCTCTGTTTGCCAATACCAAGTACTGGGCGGTGACAGCGATTGGCTGTGGGCCTCTACTGCCACGCCAGAAACCGAGGCTCTTGTCACCGTGGATGTGGAGGTTGGCCGAGACGGTAACGGCTGTGGCAACGACATTTGCCCATGGCCCATCGCTTCGAGCCACGCTTGCATCCAGTCTGCCGAAGATTTGGTCCTTCACGATCTCCGGATTCTTGCCGGCAACCAGGGAGTCGATCCACAGAGCACCAAGGTCTCGCTGAACGCTCTGCTCCGAGTCCGTCGTTTCCCAGTTCTCGTACAACGCGCGGCCCGAAATTGCTTGAGTCGAATTCGCGGAGTCGGCCCAGACGTGTTGGTGCAATACTTGTCTGCTGTGTCGGACATTCCATCCGTTGTTTGATTTTTGCTCGGCCAGCAGTTCCGGCACGGTTCTCTTCGTCAAATCCCCCTTCCACGGCTTCCAAGTGGATGCGAATTTCACGCGGTAAAGGCGGCCGTTCGAGCGATCCCAGATTTCCGGCTCGTTGCGGTGGCATTTTTGCTGGTCGTACCAATCGATGAAGTAGATGGCGCCATCGGGTCCGACCTTAAGCGCGACGCCGGTGAAATTGGGGTCGTGGGTTTTGAGGAAGTCGGGGAGGTGTTTGGCGATGTGGCCGGAGCCATGGGGGACGAGGTTTTCCTGATTGATGCGCTGGCCGTGGATGTTGAAGAACATCGCGCGGCCTCGGTACTCGGGCGGGAAGTTGTCGCCGTTGTAAATGAGCAGGCCGCAGTGGGCGTGGCCGCCGCCGGCCTCGTCGGAGACATTATTTCCCGAGTGCGGCGTCGTGCCGATGAAGTGCTGGTGGTCGGCGATGGTTTCGATGTTGGTGTAGACGTACGGATTGAAATGCCCGAGCGGGTTCGACTGGCGCAGGTAGTAGCCGCCTTGGATGATGTGCCAGAAGTGCGGGATGACGCAGGCGGTGGAAAACCAGTCGCCGAATTCATTGTAGTCGAAGCCCCATGAATTCGAGGTGCCATGGGCGAAGATTTCGAACGTGTGTTTCGCCGGGTGGTAGCGCCAGTAAGCGCAATTGAGCGGCGTGCGCTTCGACGTGCCCTCGGCGGGCGGGGCGCCGGGTGGCCGGGCGCAGACGCGCACTTCGGAGTGGGTGAACACGCCGTGGCACCCGTAGAGCCACCCGTCAGGTCCCCAGATGAAACTGTTGAGGGTTTCGTGGGTGTCCTGGTACCCCCAGCCGTCGGCGAGGATCACCGGGTCCCCGGCCGGCTTGTCCGTCGCCGGGTCGAGTGGGATGTGGAGCAAATACGGCGCCGCGCCAACATAGACGCCACCAAAGCCGACTTCGATGCCACTTACGAGGTTCAGCCCCTCGATGAACACCTTGCGCCTCTCGAACGACCCGTCGCCGTCGCCGTCTTCGAAAATGAGGATCCGGTCGTGGCCGCCGAAAATATCCGCCTTCTGCGCGGCATTCGGTTTCGAGAGGTCGCCATCGCCGTCCGCGCGCTCCGGGGGTTTGGTCGCCCGGCGGGGGTACGTGTTGCCTTCCACCACCCAGATCCGCCCACGCGCATCGAAGCACATCGCGATCGGTTGCACCAAATCGGGTTCGGCCGCCAGCAGGTCGACTTGGAAGCCCTCGGGAACCTGCATTTTTTTCACCGCCTCCTGTGGCGTAAGCAACGGGGCCGACCATCCCGGCCCGGCGGCGAGCACGACAACCGGGAGTGCAGCCAGAGTACAACGGGGGATTTTCACCCGAAAAGGTGGCACAGGACCTCGGCCTCCGTCAATGGCGAGACACGCGTCCCAACGGCATCATGCGGAGGATTTTTGCACGGTATCGGAAAAACTGGCACTCTCCGAATAGGCGCTTCAGCAAACGTTTGAGGCTGGAGGTGGGACGAGACCTCCCGGGCTCGTAGGCGGTGGGAGCGTGGTGAGAGAAACTCCCTTCCGCCTTCTCAAGAGGTGCCCGAAGCCAGAAAAAGCGATGAGCAAAGCCGCGGTCATGGGAAACCCTCGGGGTGCGAATCACGCGACCGTCACTCGAGAAGCTGAGACCATACCTAGATGGTACGCTTTCTCCGCCTACGCGCCCAGGAGGTCGCGTCCCACCTGAATGCCACCTTCTCTCATTCGGTTGGAGCATTGTTCAGTTCAGGAAGGGGCACGGAAAAACCGACAAACTCCAGGTGGTGGACTGTGACCGCCATGGCAACGAGGACGTTCGCGCATCGGTTGTGACCGCACGAGGCGAATCCCGCTTTTTCATGGCGGCCTCAGCCCGCCACCCCCAGATGGGCGGGGCGAACCGGCAGTGGCTCGATCGACCGGCACCGGGTGCGGCAGGCGGCGGCGGCGATGCTGAGTCCGATGCGGAGGCTTTGGCGCCATGAGACGGCACTGACTTTTTGCTGGCCGGCGAGTCTGGGACGTTCGGTGACGTCGAGTGTTTTGATGCGGGCGCCGAGTCGGCAGGCGAGGATTTGGGCTTCGATCGTCCACCCCCAGACGAGCTCGCGGAGGTCCATGCGGCGGAGCAGCGCATCGTCGATGAGGCGGAGCGGGCCGATGTCGCAAAATGGACGACCGGTGAGGGCGGTGGTGAGGGCGCCGAGTGTGACGTTGGGGAGGGCACGGCGGGCACCGAAGATCTGCCAGTTGGCCGGACGAAGCGTGCGCTGGCCGATGACCATGGGGAAGCCGCGGTCATAGGCCGCGGTCAGTCGCGGCAAGTCGTTCGGGTCATTTGATCCGTCGGCGGAAACGAAGATCCAGGCGCTGGGACGATGGCCCGCGGCGCGGACGGCTTGAATCGCGGCCAGGCACCCGTGGCCGTATCCAGCGACCGGGGATTCGCCGATGAGGACGCCGGGGCGGGAGGCGGCGACGGCGCGCGACTGGTCGGTCGTGGCGTTCAGGCCGACGGCGAGCACGGCGGGGAGAGACCGGGCGACCTCGGCGAGTTCATCGAGCACGGCGCCGAGGCATGGTTCTTCGTTGCGTGCGGGAAGGACGATGGCGTAGGTAGCGGGCATGGGAATTTCAGGGGCAGGCGCCTGGGTCATGCATCTGTCCGGCTTGGCGGGCGCGGTGGCGTGGGGATGGCTGGCCGTCCTGACGAATCGCCCGGAGCCATTGCCCATCGGGCAATACTGGGCTGTGCTGGCGGTCGCGTGGTTGATGCTGGGGAGTGCGTGGTGGGCGGCACGGCACGTGGGACCGCGCCCATTGCTGGTCGCCATCTGGGTCTGGGCGGTCGTGTGGCGTGTCATCGGCCTGTTTGGGCAGCCGGTGTACGAAGACGATTGGGCGCGGTACCTCTGGGACGGACGACAGTTGGTGGAAACCGGCCAGCCGTACGGGAAGCCGCCGCAGGAGTTCTTTGGTGACGACTCGTTGGGTGAGGACTGGGCCACGGTGCTGGATGGCATCAACCACCCGGACATTCCGACCGTCTACCCACCGGTCTGTCAGGCGGCTTTTGGGCTTTCCTACGTGATGGCGCCGGCTCAGCTCTGGCCGTTGAAGGGCGTGCTCATCGCGGTGGAATGCGCCATCCTGGCCCTGCTGAGCGGGTTGGTTTCGCGGCGTGCGCATCTGCTGGTCTTTGGCTGGTGTCCGCTGTTGATTCAGGAGACTGCCTTTTCCGCGCATCCAGAGGCACTCTGGGTGGGGGCCGTGGCGGCGGCGCTGGTGGCTCGGCGGCGCGGGTGGACGGGAGCGGCCGCAGTCTGCTGCGGACTGGCCGTGGCGGCGAAAATTTTCGCCGCACCCATTGTCCCGTTTCTTTTGTGGGACGGGAGTTGGCGCCGGTGGGTGGCCGGGGGGGCGGTGGCGGCCGCGACGGTTGCGGCCTGTTATGCGCCTTTTTGGCTCCAGGGCAGCACGGTGGATTGGGCCGGCCTTTCCGCCATGGCGGGCGTCTGGGAGTTCAATTCCACCGTTTTCAAAGGTCTGACGCATGGGATGTCGCCGAGTTGGGCTAAAGGCGTCTGCCTCTCTGTGTTTGCCGCGGTCTGGCTTGGGTTGCTCTGGCGCTGGCGAGGGGCCGACCGAATGGCGCTGCCGCGTGGGGACGTGGTGTACGGTGCGTTTTTCTTGTTCAGCTCGGTGGTCAACCCCTGGTATCTCGCGGTGCTCGCGCTCTTCGCCACCCTTCATCCCCGTGGCTGGAACGTGGCCGCCCTGGCGGCCATGCCATTGAGTTATGCCCACGGTCTGAACATGCTGAGGCCAGACTTGGCTCCCTATGAACTCGCCGGCTGGGTACGGCCGCTCGAGGCGGCCGTCGTGGGCGGCGGCGCGCTGGCCGGTTATTTGCTCGGGAGGACGGGCTCGGGAGCCGGCTCGGGGGGCGGTTGAGAGCCACCGATCGGGATGGTCACGCTCAGGCCAAAGATGTTCTTTTCACCGGTGTTGCGGCCGTCCAGAGTGTGGGCATAAAACGCAGCGATATGTATCGCCGTCGGTGTGGTGTAGCCAAGGCTCACCTCGAGGTTGTGTTGGATTTCCTTGACCTGGGGAAAGCCAAAGTCCGTGCCGAAGCCGGGCGCGCCAATATCAGGCCCGTCCTGTCCCGCCACGCCGCGATAGCCGGCCGCCAGCGACCAGGTGCCATTGGTGACGTAGAGGCCCGCCGAACCGAAGAAATCCTCGGGCACGTCGTCCGAGCGCCAGCGGTACCCGATGTCGCCGTAGAAGCCGAAGTAATCCGTAAATGATTTGCTGACCAGCAACGAAGTCTCCACGCCATTCGCGCCATCCCCGGCGGAAAACGGAAACTCCTCGTCATACGAACCGGCGATGATGCCGCCCACGCGCAAGGCCGCGGTGAGCGGATGGCCATCCACCTCGCGAAGCAGGCCGGCACGGAGGCCGAACGTGGTGTCGGTCAGGCCGTCGTCGTTGCCCATGCCTTCAATGTCGGCCCAGGTGTAACCGACAGTGGCATCGAGCGCGAAGCGGTCGGTGAACGAGTACTGGAAGGCGAGGAATCCGGAATGTTGATCCTGCTCGATCGGCATGCTCATGGTGCCGATCCACGCATCGTCGTAATACGAATACATGTAAGTGGGCGTAACGACCAGCGTCCCGGGATCGGGGAGATGAGCCGAATACTGGGCGCGGGCCGCGCCGGCCGCGGCGAGAGAAAGAAGGCAGAGCGCAAAAGTGCGGTGATTCATGCAGAAGTAGGGTTTGGAAGCGAGAAGCGGCTCAGGGCTTGCGATTGGACACGTAGTATTCGAGGGCACTCAGTTGGTCCTCGGTCAGTTTGCCCGCCAGACCGCTCAAATTCGGGGCCGCCGCCTGCAGCCGCGGCGCCTGGGACTTGGCCAGCTTTGCGTTGGCTCGGGCCGGGACCGGAAGTCGCCCGGAGTAAATCTGTTTGCCCAAGGCGTATTTCGAATTGTCGAGCCCCTTGGCCCGGACCCCGGCCTTCGACTTCGGGGGGATGGGTGGTTGGCAGGGGCACGCACCGGAAGCGAACGCCTCCGAGGCGAACGCCGCGAGAACCACGGCAACTAAAGCGATAGGTGTTTTCATAAGGATTCTGATTGGGGACAACGCCCCGCGGATGCCGCAGGCGAGTCAGTAAATTCCTTACCCGGCATGAGCCGTTTCCGGGAAACGCAGAATCACCAACGGCCGGATTGGTTATGCCAATCCGGCCTAATGAAGGGTGAGTGAATCGTTGGTCGGCACGTAGACCCACGGCATGCCGGCGGCTTCGGCGGCGCGCAGGCCGTTCTTGCCGTCCTCAAAAACGAGGCAGGAAGTGGCTGGGACGCCGAGGCGCTCGGCCGCGAGGAGGAAGAGGTCGGGGGCGGGTTTGCTGCGGGCGACGTCGTCAGCCGTGACCACGACGGGGAAGAGGTCGAGCAAGCCGAGGTGCCGGAGCTCGCGGAGGACGATATTGCGGTCGCTGCCGCTGGCCACGGCGAGCGGACGGCGGCCGTGCAGACTCCGGGCAAACGAGACCACGGGATCGACGAGGCGCAATTGGTCGAGGTGGGAAAAGAAATACTCGGTGCGGTCGCGTTCGACGCGGTCGGGGTCGATTTGGCATCCGAAGCGCTCGTTGCAGATG
>JBJXFS010000155.1:0-5507 GCA_046155625.1 Verrucomicrobiales bacterium
AGTGCGGCAGGCAGAGCGGATTTCATGGTAGAGCGCCTTTATGACCAACGATCGGGCAGATCAACTGACAGCATGACGGTGGTACAGCCAGCTTTCGATGAGGAGCGCGGCCAAAACCATCGCGATCACCCAGTGGGTCAATTCGCCGCTCAGGCCAAACCGCCTCACCGCCAGCGTGTCCGCCTCGGGGTTGGCAGCTGCGGATTCGGCCGGTTCGCCGGACGGTCGCTCGCCGGACGGCGGGGTGGCCTCTGCGATGACGCGAGCGGGTGCGTTCAGGTTCGTTTCCTGCTGCGAGAGCAAGGCGGCGGCGCCTTCCCGCGCCCGGTCGGTGGTCTGCCACAACCCCAGTCGGTCGAGCACCGCGATGCCGCTCGACGGGGCCGGAATGGCTGCGGGCGCCGCCAATTTCCCATCTTTCAATTCGCGCCACTCCATCGGCGCCCGGATGTCCTCCACCAGAGTGCCCGTCGGCTGGATCCGCGGAATGCGGGCCAACGCCGATTTTTCCGCGCACCAAAACAACGCGTTGCCCAGAAAGAGCGGGTAGGATGTCGTCAAGGGCAGGCGTTCCGACAGCGCCGGGGCGCAGGCCAGGATCACGAGCCGCTGGCCACCACTTTCCCCGGCAGCCAAAACCGGTTGATCCCCCGCCATCCAGAGCGGCTGCAAGGCACCGCTCGCATCAATGATCGCGGTTTGCGTCAGCGCCACACGCCCTGGATTGAGGCGAAACAGCACCGGATGCTCGTCGGCTACGGCGCGCACTTCGTCCCGCGGGACAGGCGGATCGAGCGGTCGCGCGCGGACCGGACCCGCGCTCCCCGGTGGGTTGATCACCAGAACCGGCACTTCCGCGGGCCATTCCGCAGGCAACCATCCATCGAAGATGGCGACATCCGGAAGCCGGGGTGGCGGCCACTGCGCCGGTTCCCCCGTAAACACTTCGACCTCGCCCTCGGTCGCCAGCGATTGCAACGCCAGCAGCGTAAAGGGATCGGGCTTGGGCGTGAACCACGCGACCACTAACGGGCGCGGCGCCGGCAGTCGGCAGACGACCATGTTGTCCGCCTCCAACATGTCGCCCTCCATTTGCAGCGACACTTCGAGAACTTGCTCCTGCGAAGCTTCAATTTCCAGCGTCAGCCCCTGCATGGCACCCGGCTGCAGCGTCAACTCGCGGCGCGCCAGCGGTAGCCCGGCCACCCGGGGTTCGACCACTGCCACGCGGGGAGCCTCCGCCTCCGAGTTCAGCGCGACTTGCACAAACGCCTGATAGCGCGCATGTAGTAATGGCATCGGAGTGACCGAGAACGCCGTGATCCCGGCATTGATCGGCTTTTCCAACGCCACCACCAGATCGCGCCGCCGCACGCCCACCGGCAACCCCGCTTCGCCGTCCGGACCATTCTCGCTCGCCCACCAGATCTCCGCCGGCGTTTCCAAAGCCGCCATCGCCGTGGCCGTAGCCAACGCCGCCGCCGCATTGTCCGCCACCGGCTTCACCTTCAGCAATCCCAGCGCCCGCAGCAAATCGCGCCGGTTCGTGCTCCGGGGATGCACAATCTCCGGCGTCGCACCAGCCGCCACCAAGGCCACGGGCACCCCCTCTGACACCCCTGCCAATTGCGACCTCACCCGCGCTTGCGCCCTCTCCAATCGTGTCCTCCCCTCCCCGTCCCGCGCCGCCATCGAGGCCGACGTGTCCACCACCACCACGACACTCCGCGCCTCACTGCCCGCCGGCGCCACAATCAACCGCCCCAATCCCACCACCGGTCCGCACACCAGCAACAGCGACAGCAGCAAGGACAGCCAGCGCTTCAATCGCCGCAACCACGCACTCTCCTGATGCTCCCGCGCCAGCGACTTGAAAAACAACAGCGTGCTCACCCGCACCGTCCGACTCTTCCTCCGAAATAAATACAACGCCACCGGCACCACAGCCAGCCACAGCCACGGTAATACGGCAGGATTCAAAAAACGCATGCGCGGATGGTGGTTCTTGGTTCTTGGTTCTTCGTTCTTGGTTCTTGGTTCTTGGTTCTTCGTTCCTCGTACTGCGGGCTGCGTTCCAAGTAAACGAAATGCTTCGGGTGGCGAACAACCAGGGAGGATTGCCGATTGTCGTGCCCCCCAATCTGCCGACGCTCAGAAGGACAGTGGAACGGAGGGACATTCCTGTGGGCAAAAATCATGTTCGGGTCGGTCGGAATCGTCCTCGTCCTCGTCCTCGTCCTCGAATAATCCGCTCCGCTCGCTGCCCTGCCACCCACGCCTTGTTACTCTCCTTGTCCATCGGGCCACGCCCGTTTCCCGCTAAATACCCATTACCCCAACAAGGGACACTGGAACCACGAAAGTCACGAAACACCCGAAAATTCATTGAGTTAGGACAAGCGACGTCCTCATCCATCAGGTGGATAGTGATCATTGGGCAAGGCCTTGGTTTTTCGTGTGTTTCGTGGTTCCCATCCGGGTTCTTAGCACAAGAACCCGCGCAAGTTTGTGTGTGGAACCGGGAGTAACTCGTGAAAAATCGAACCGTTGGTACTGAGATGGTTACACGTGAGTTAGTCAGGAGGATTACAGCACTCCACATTACGCCCTCCGCCTTCCGCCCTCCGACCTCCGACCGCCGACCTCCGCCTTCCGCCCTCCGACCTCCGACCGCCGACCGCCGACCTCCGACCTCCGCCCTCCGCTTTCGCTTGGCACGCGGCCCGCGCTGCCCATATTGCTCCTCACTATGCAAACATCCCGCGTTCTCTTGTCGATGGCCATGGTGCTTTCCGGGTGGCCGGCGGCCGCCGATGCCCAGATTGAATACACCCCAAAGGACGGTCCGGGCCGGGGCAAGCACGTTGTGTTACTGGCTGGTGATGAAGAATATCGCTCTGAAGAAGGGCTGCCGATGTTGGGAAAACTGCTTTCCCAACGCCATGGGTTCAAGGCCACGGTGGTATTTCCAATCGACCCGAAGACGGGTGTCATCGACCCGAACAACCAAAAAAATCTGCCGGGGCTCGACCGGTTGAAGGATGCCGACTGCGCGATCATGCTGTGGCGCTTCCGAAATCCGTCCGATGAGGACCTGAAGCCTTTTGCGGCGTATTTCGAGGCCGGTAAACCGATTATCGCGCTGCGCACGTCGACGCATGCGTTCAATATTAAAGAGCCTAATTCCTCGTATGCCAAATGGGACTGGCAGGCGCAAAAACCCTGGCCCGGCGGCTTTGGGCAACACGTCCTGGGCGAAACGTGGATCAATCATCACGGCGACCACGGATCGCAGGCAACCCGCGGGGTGATCGCACCCGGGGCCAAGAACCACCCGCTCCTGCGCGGCGTCACCGACGTCTTCGGCCCGTCCGACGTTTACGGCATCAAAAATCTCCCGTCCGACGCCACCGTCCTCCTCCTCGGCCAGGTCGTCGCCGGCATGAAACCGACCGACCCGCCCGTCGATGGCCCGAAAAACAACCCAATGATGCCGCTCGCCTGGACCCGCGAATTCAAACACGAAAACGGTAAAACCAACAAAATCATGACGACCACCATGGGCGCCGCCACCGACCTCGAAAGCGAAGGACTCCGCCGCCTCATCGTTAACACCGTCTACGCCTTTGCCGGACTCGATGTCCCGGAAAAGGCCGATGTCACACCCGTCGGCGAGTTCAAACCCTCCGCGTTCGGATTCAACACGTTCAAAAAAGACGTGAAACCCGAATCCCACGCCCTGAAGAATTAAAACCCACCCCCCACGACGGGCCATCGCACCGTTGTTGATGACCACAGGATAAGGCGAGCGCTCGAGTCTGGAAGTGAGACGAGTCCTCCCGGGCTCGTTGAAAGTGGAAGCGTGCACCCCGCACTCCCACATCCCTTCTCAAGCGGTGCCCTCAGGTGAGGAAAATCAACCGCGGGAGGTCACCGTTCCATGCCCTCCAGCGGTATGCACGCGACCCTCTCTCGGCCCGTGAAGACCTTCCCCAAACGGCACGCCTTCACCGCCGACGCGCCCGGGAGGTCGCGTCCCACCTCCAGGCCTTCGCCTCTTCCTCGACCTCGCCCCACCCCGGCCATCCACCCTCTTCAAAAAACCACTACTCATTCCAACAACACCCCTCCACTCTTCCTCTTGCCCTTTCCACTCTTCCTCGTCGCCCCCACCTCTTCCCTCATCCCCCTTAACCTTTCCCGGTTCCCCCTTCCCCCTTACCCCTTGCCCCTTGCCCCTTTCCCCCGCTCCGTCGCCCCCTGTCGGAATTCCTTACACCGGCTCACGAATCCATAATCCACTGATCTTGAATGCTTTTTCCGACACCAAACACCGTCTCCTCCCAGAAGTGTCGGAAGAACTGACAGTTTGATCCAAGGAATCCGACTCAAAATGCCAGATGACGCATGTATGAAACTTATAATCAAATTATATAATGCACTCATCTTGAATAGATTGATTCCGAAATCAAGACGTCAAAAATAGCCGATTCTCACGTTTGGCACGCAATCTGATATCATTTTCCCATCGCCTGCTCGACGTCGAGGTCTATCCCCCTTTCCCGTGCCAGCGAGTCAGAACCCACAACCAACTCCAATGAAACACACACTATTCAAATCACTCGCTTTGGCGGCAGTGGCCGGCTGCTTGGCCATGGCCCCCGATGCTCAGGCGGTCTTCGTACCAAGCCCATTGCTTGGCACCGAAAGTGGCAACGACAAAGTCGAAGACCTCATCCGCTTGACCGACAAGGACTGCCTGGAATTCATCTACAAGGACAACTCGCCTGGGCCCGATGAAGAGGGGCAAGAGGACCTTTTTAGTACGGTGTTCGGACCTGATGCTAACGATCCGACCACGGCTACCTTGACCTATACCGGCCCAGCCATAAGCCTTTATGATTGGGACTGCGCATTCATTGTCGTGAAAGGCGGCAATAATTTCGTCTACTACAGCTTGTCCGGATGGGACGGTGATGAAGATATCCAAGTCACCAACGCGGATCTCCCCCCGAATAGGCAAGGAATCCCCCCAGGGATCTCCCACGTGAGCATCTACGCCTGCGAAGGCACCCCCACCGTCCCTGAAGGCGGCACCTCGGTGGCTCTGCTTGGCTTGGCTTTGGCCGGCGTCGGCGCGGCCCGCCGGTTCATGAGCCGGAAGGCCTAATCGGAGTTTTCACAATTCCCTCGAAAGGGCGCAGGATTCGATCCTGCGCCCTTTTTTTGGCGTTGAGGTGGGACGCGACCTCCCGGGCGCGTCGGCGGTGGGAGCGTGCCCTGATGGTGGCACAGGCAATGGAAAATTGGAGTGCAGGGCACGTCCCCGCTTTTCGTGGCTGCCCAGAACGTCTCAGGTCATGCCCGAAGGAACTTGAGCGAAGCGATGGTTCTCGGGTAGGGCGGCGCGTCCCGCCCGCCGCAGCCGGCGTCCTCGCCGGCTGCTCCGCGCGTCTCGCGCCAGGCTCCGAAAGTCGGGTGCGAAACCGTCGAACCGCACGCAGAGC
>JBJXFS010000163.1:0-7065 GCA_046155625.1 Verrucomicrobiales bacterium
TTCGCCGTTTCACTCGCAGGCTCGTCGCTGCTACCAAGGCCGAATCGTGTTCACTTGTCATTGCGGTCGATCTAGTTCTTTTCCGTTGCTCCCCACGCCGCCTCGCAGCGACGCAGTTTCTTCAAAGTTCTCGCAGGCCCAACGGAAGCCTGCGGCCGGGGTCTCCCACCCCAGAAGAGGACGCTGCTCGGCAGCGCACGGGTGAGCGCCCACGGCGCGACACCCCCGGAACCCAACGCCCCTCCCTCCGACCCCGAAGCGGGTCGCAGAAAGGTCACCTCCTCCATGCCACGCTCATGCGCTGCCCATACCCTGATCTCAGCAAAACGGACCGTATAGCGATCACCAACCGCTTGCCTGACACTCCTTCAGCCACGCCGTTTGCAGAAGACCCCCAAGTCCACCGCCACCACACGTTTTTCAGCGCCTGTATGCCCCTCACGCTGGTAAAAGCGCGCTCCTGTCGAAGACCGGTGACGGATCTCGCCGAAGGGCGACCAAAGAATCTCGGTAACAACCGACTCATAATGCGGAAAACCCAATTGCGGGCTTCAACATACCTGCGCTCACCTAATGAGAGTACACGGCCTGCAAATGGAAGCCTCCATCCGGCATCTCGGCCAACGCATCTCCGGCATGCCTCAGGATATGCGCAAGCCGGAGTACGCCACCGGCTTTATGGTCAGCCCGCGCCTCATGCTCCATGGCGGACAACCGAACCCGCTTGCTGTGCGCGAGAACAAGCGGCTCAAGATCGAGGATGACCCGGGGCGCTGGGAAAATCGTGTGTGGAGGAACCGGAGGTTCCGCTGCCGCCCCACCCCCGGCTACCGGCTTGCCTCCCCTCCGCGAGGATTGGGAAAAGGAGGTTGCCTGACTCTTTTCCACCATCCCAAATGGCCCAACTCCAGTGTCCCGCCAGTAAGCACCGGCACTACGCCAAATCTCCCGCCTCCCCGCCCGCAGCAGGCGCAGCGTATTCCTACTACCAAATTCACCCCAGCGTCCCGCGGCATTTATTCGTGGTCATCGTTGCAGTTGATCTGAAACAAATCGCGCGATTCATGCGCAGGGAAGCCAGAAATCACTCACCTATTTGACAATGCAACTTCCTACTCCCGTGCTGTTGCCGAGACCCGCCCTGGCTGCTTTGCTGGTATTGTTCCTGCCACCACTGGTTCGGAGCGACGACGCACATCCTCTGAAAAATGTCGACGGGGCCTACACCTCCGCGAAACCCGGAATTCTCCCCCCTGCGCCACTCAGCTACCCGGAGGGCACCGACAAATCCGCAGCACTAGATGAAGCGATGGGCGGGCGGACCTTGATTGGCACACCGGTGCGCAAGCGGGGTGTGGACGAATTTCCCGCGGAATACCGCGACGTCTTCTGGCAGATGGACATGGTGGCCAGCGGACCGGGTGGCAGCTTGGAGCCGCTGAATTTCGACAAGGATGGAGACGGAAAAGTGGGGACTGAAGGCGAGATCGGAAGGGCGGAAATCGACGCGGTGCGAGGCAGGAATACCTGGCTGCTGTGGGGCGGCGGGAACGAGGCGTTCTGGGGATGGCTCGGGGAACGGGGCTATGGCCTGGTGGATTTTCTCATTTTGATGGACGGTCGCGGACGCGATTCACGGTTCAAGAGGACTGGTCTGATCAATCAACCGGGGTTCGCGGTCAACGAGGACAGGGAACCCAGTCTTCTCGGGCTCTTTCTGGACAAGCCGATCGAGAGGATAATCAAACTGACCGTACCGGTCATCGACCCGGGGACAGGCAGACCCAAAATCGATGAGCACGGGAAAGTAGAGAGCCGATCCATTTCCACCTACGCGGATGAATCCGCAGAGCGAAAACCGTTGTTCGAACCGGGTAATGACAAAGATGCCGTGGAGATGCTCGATGCGGTGAAAAAATGGTTTGCCAAGGCGGACGACGGTCTCAACTCAGATGTTTACGGGTATCCCAGCGGCATCTTCGGACTGAGGCTGATGCTGAACCCGGATTTTTTCGGTGCGACGAAGGCGGCGTCTCAGGCACGCGGTTATTGGAAGCGCCGGGTGATGGACCCCGGACATGCGAATTATTACAACGATCCAAAAACCCACGCAGATCCGAAATTGATCCGTCCATTTCGGATCAGCATGTCCTGCGGTTTCTGTCATGTGGGGCCGCATCCAATGAATCCGCCGGCGAACCCCGAGGCGCCGGAGTGGGAAAATCTGTCGTCCATCATCGGGAGCCAGTATTGGCGCCCGCAACCGGCGTTCGGCAACCTGCTGAACCAAAACAGCTTTCTTTATCATTTCCTCGCCAGCCAGCCACCGGGCACGATCGACACTTCGCTGGTCAGCACCGACCACATCAGCAACACAAACACCATCAACGCAGTCTTCGAGGTCCCGGCCCGTTTTGTCCGTGCCCATGGCAATACCGTAGAAGAGCAAAGCGACGCAAACCTGCTCCTCCCCAGCATTGAGGACGTCCGGACAGAACGCTGGCGGCACTTTCCCCGAGTGCTCATCGATGGCTCAGACAGTTGCGGCGGGTTCGCTGCATTCATACGGGTGCCATTGAACATCGGCACCTACTCCGAGGAATGGGCAAACTGCCACAACCCCATCATCGGATTCCGATCGCAAACCCCTTTCAGAGTGGCGGCCAGTCAAAGCAATTCAGTCTTTTGGCAGGTGAATGAAAAATACCGCGTGCCCTACCTGGCAAACTTTTTCACATTTGAATCGAAGGAGCGGCAATACCAACCGCAAAAAGCCGCGGGAGTGAAACTTCCGGCGCAGGTCAGCACGCGGGCGATGAAACTCCTGCATGCGGGGCCAAAGGAATTGGCGCCTGAGGGTGGCGGCAAAACGCTGGGGCAAGCGGAACTGGAGAAAAACGACAGCCAAACGCGGCTGGCAGGACGGAATGTCTTCCTGCGCCACTGTGCCATCTGCCATTCGAGCAAGCAGCCGAAGGATTTTGAAATTGCCTTCACGCGCGACACTCCCGGAGGAGGATGGGAGAAAGCGCTGGCCCCCAAACAGGGCGTCCATGGGGTGCACGGCCCGCCGCACTACACGCTGCCGATGGATTTTGCATTCTGGGGGCGGTTCAAGGAAAGCGCTGCCTACCAGGATTATGTGCAGCGCATTGTTGATTTGGCCAGTGTCGGGCTGAGTGAGGCGCAAAAGACCGGGGGTTTTGCCCTGGAAGAATCGGATCCGTTCATCAAGGACAATTTCCTTTCCAGCGAAATCCGCATCCCAGTGACATTGGTCGGGACGAACGCCAGCCGCGCCACCGCCACAAACGCCATGAGGGGCCATGTGTGGGACAACTTCTCATCCGAGACGTACAAAAGCCTGCCTGCCGTGGGTGAGGTGCATTACTACAATCCGTTTCTCAACAAAGCCGCAGACCAGTTTGGAAACAACGCCACCTACCGCCCCCGCGGAGGCGGGCCCGGCTATTACCGCCCGGCAACGCTGGCCAGCCTCTGGAGCACGGCGCCATTCATCCACAACAACACCATCGGCGGGTTTTATCCGCGCCGGCAAGGCGACGCTACCATCAATCCGACGTCTGTCCGCGGGAGGCTGGACGCCTTCGATGACGCCATCCGCAAAGTTCTTTGGAAGAAGCACCGCGGGACTCCGGGCTTGAATGGGGAGGTGTCCTTCGAAAGACTTCCCGGCGATCTGCGGCAGACGGACCACTGGGCGACCAAGGACGCATCGGGGAACATGGATCCCGGTTATATCTACCGGCTGCCCCAGGAGACCCGCATCGTCTTTGAAGCACCATTTGTCCGACAGCTTATCCGTGGCGTGACGGGGCCGCTGGTATTGTCCGTCTTGCAATGGTGGCTGTGGGTGGCGCTGCTCGCGCTGTGGACCTTCGCCTTCTACAAAGCAGGGACCCGCCATGTGGGCATTCTCTTTGTGGGGTTGGGAGTATTGGTGGCGGGTATTTGTTTACTCACTGGTGTCGGACGATTAACCGGCACGGTGATGGGAGCGCTGCTCGGCGCGGCCAGCGGCATGCTCAGCATGCCGGCCTGGGCGCTCTGGGGATTCTCGGCGACGCTGGCGGGGCTGGGTGTCGCGTTTCTTTCTGGAGCCCGACTCAGGTGGATTGGCGCACTGGCGATTGCAGTGCTGGTGGCTGGCATGGCTACGCTTCTGGCCTTGGGTGTGGCGAGGATTGTCGGGGTTGCGCTCCCCGGGGTGCCGGAAGCATTGAATCGAATCCCAGTGTGGTTTCTCTGGGCGCTGTATGGAATAACGACAGCACTGGCGGTGGTTGTGTATCTGATCCGGCACCACAAGGAGTGGCCTACGAAGACGGTGTTCGCCTTGCTGGCGGCCGGGGCCGTGGCGGGTGGGGTGGCGACCAACGGTTTCCTCCGCGGTGGATTTGGTGGTGTCAGCGTGGGACCAATTCCGAAAGGAGTGCCGGTCAGCCTGCTCATGAATATTGACCCCGAGAAAGGTCCGGAGCTGGCCCGCGGACTGGTGGCGATGGTCAAGGCCACCGTCCACATCGAGAAGCACGGATTGAAAGATGAAGCCGCCTATCGGTGGTTTGCCGATCATGCCGGAGCCGCACTGCTGGACGCGACCACCTGCCCCGACCTGGTGCTGGATCGCGGGCACTGGTTCGGAGAATTCCTGACCGACGAGGAAAAGGAACAATTGATAGCGTTTCTCAAGACTTTGTAGCGACGCGCACTGGAAAATTTCCCACACACTCTGAATCATGAGCCACACCTTGACGGCGGAATTGGCAAGCACACTGGAAGGCGGGAACGCGTTCGATTATATCATCGTCGGCTCGGGCCCCGGCGGCGGTCCTCTTGCGGCGCGTCTTGCTCTCGCCGGCAAAAAGGTGCTCGTCCTCGAGGCCGGTAGAGATCCGCGCCATGCGCCCGCCTCCCCCGCCTATCCGAACGCCCAGCCCGGTGAAGTGCATGAAGCACCTGGGTATCACGCAGCGGCGACCGAAGACCACACCATGGCATGGATGTTTTCGGTGCGTCACTACGAGGACAACCAGCGGCAGGCGAAGGACGAGAAATACAACCAGAGCTTCGATCCCAATACACCGCATGGACAACCCCGGCAGCCCGTACCCGCCCGCTATCTCGATCCCACCCCCCCTCCAGTTCAGGGAACATCAGGCCAGCGCGGCATTTTCTATCCGCGCAGTGCCGGCATTGGCGGCTGCACCGGCCATCACGCCATGATCATGGCGATGCCGAACGATCGCGACTGGGACCACATCGCCAATCTGACGGGGGACGACACGTGGCGCGCTTCGCAGATGCGCGGTTACTTCACAAAGATAGAGCGCTGCGAATACCTGGACGCCTATGGCTGGTGGCTACGCCAATTCATTGGGATTTTCTTCGTTCTGTGGCAGAAAATTGTCTTGGTGCTCAACCCCCGCGCCATCCTTGATGAGGGCGGGCATGGCAGGAGCGGCTGGCAGCCAACGAATTTCATCGATCCAGACCTCGTCCAAACCATCGCCCAATCCGATCGGACTTTCTTTAACGTCCTGACACGTACGGTCATAAGCGTGCTGGAAAATCAACGCCCGCTCGTGGCACTGCTGAAGAAGGCATTGTTCCAGTTCCGCGTCGTGCAGTATCTCGATCCGAACGACTACAATACCCGCCGCACCAAACCCGAAGGGGTTTTCCTCATCCCCGCTGGCATCACCGGCAGAACCCGCACCGGCCTACGTGAACATTTGCTGAAAACCAAGGCTGACCTGGATGCAAAGGCGGAAGCCGGGCCCCAGGATGATGCGGATACGCCGTTCGGCAGGATCGTGATCGAACAAGGGGTGCATGTGACACGCGTGCTCTTTCAGGCGAGCCCAAACGGCGGACCCCCACGGGCCATCGGAATCGAGGGCATGCGAGGCGACCACCTGTACGCCGCAAGTCCGCGTCATGAAGAGAGAACCGCGAACCCCGAAACAGTCCGGTATTTCACCTACGGAGAGGTCATCCTTTGCGCGGGTGCGTTCAACACACCGCAGTTGTTAATGCTCAGCGGCATCGGTGACAAAAAGCATTTGCATGACCATCATGTCAGCGGCGTCGCCTGGTGGGACGATTCGGCCAAGGCGGCACGAGTCTCGCAGCAAGTCGTGCATCTGCCGGGGGTGGGAAAGAATCTGCAGGACCGTTACGAGGTCAGCGTCATCAGCGAACTGGACCGCGATTTCCAAACCCTCGCGGGAAAAAAAATCAGCTTCGTCCCCGGAGACAAAAATGACCAGGGCGCCAAAGAGTGGCGCGTGGGCCGCACCGGGCTTTACGGAACCAACGGCGGCGCGCTGGCCGTGCTGCGGCGTTCCTGCGTTCTCCGCGACGACGAGAAAGAGCCCGATACCTTCAGTTTCGGCGCGCCGGCGGCCTTCCGCGGATACTACTGGGGCTGGTCACAAGAATTGCTGCGCCGCAGCATGGGCGCGAAAGAGAACCAATCCAATCTCTGGAGCTGGATCATCCTCAAGGCGTACACGGACAACAACCACGGGACCGTGCGGCTGCGCTCCAACAATGCCCTGGACGTACCCGACATCTGCTTTCGCTCGTTTGACGAGGGCCCCGCTGCGGGGGCACATAAAGATCTGCGGGCACTCTCCGATTCCGTGAAATTCTTCCGCGAGATCAATGCGAAAAACCCGCGCCAGTTCGTCAACGAGGTGCAACCCGGCCCCGACAAACCGAACGACTCGCCAGAACTCGACGAATGGATCCAGACTCAAGCATGGGGCCATCATGCCTGCGGCACCTGTCGCATCGGCTCCGATGCCTGGCAGGAAAAAACTGAAGCTCTGAAGGACGAATACGCCGTGCTGGACAGCAAATTCCGCGTGCATGGGGTACGGAACCTGCGCGTCGTGGATGCTTCGGTTTTTCCGCGCATTCCCGGATACTTCATACTCGCACCCATCTTTATGGTCAGCGAGAAGGCGGCGGAGACGCTGCTCTCCGAGCCGCGAAATGCCATTTATCCGGCGGAACTGCGTCGGAAGGAGGCGGAGG
>JBJXFS010000169.1:0-13615 GCA_046155625.1 Verrucomicrobiales bacterium
GATCTCTTACCCCTTACCCCTTATCCCTTACCCCTTATCCCTTACCCCTTATCCCTTACCCCTTATCCCTTACCCCTTATCCCTTACCCCTTATCCCTTACCCCTTATCCCTTACCCCTCCCCAACAGTGTCGATTCTGTCACAAGGAAAAACATGACTTAGCGCCGGCTATCTCACGGGTCTGTCACAGAGCGTCAATGTCGTGTAACACAACCGTCACAATGGTCCTCTTGAGAGGGTGGCATCTACCGGCGCAAGTATTCCACGATCAATTTTCCCGTGGATTGCCGACTCCAGCCGACCCGATTGTCACCGGTGCCGCGCCCCGCCGTGGTGGCGGTTGGGACGTGTCGTGGACTGGTCATGGCGGCGAGTTGCTGGCTCACCGGGCCTGTGACGGGGGCTGGGGCCGATCCGCCGATGCCCCCACCGCTCACGGCGGCGCAGCAGGCGGCGCTGGCGGCTCCGACGCCCGAGGCCGAGCTGCGACTTTACATTCGCGAGTACCGGGTGACCGGAGTGACGCGCTTGCCACGCCTTGAGGTGGAGAAAGCGGTCTACCCGTATCTCGGACCCGGCCGCACGAACGAGGACGTGGAAGGGGCGCGCGCCGCGCTGGAAAAGGCGTATCACACCGCGGGCTACCAGACCGTAGTGGTTCAGGTTCCGCAGCAGAGTGGTCGCCGCGGCATTGTTGTACTGGAAGCCGTCGAACAGAAAGTCGGGCGCCTGCGGGTGCGCGGTTCCCGGTGGTTTTCGCCCGAAAGGATCAAGCGGCAGGCGCCCTCGATGGCCGAAGGGACAGTGCCGAATTTTAATGACGTCCAGCGCGACCTGATCGCTTTGAACAAATGGCCGGATCGCCGCATCAAACCCGAAGTCAAGCCCGGTACCACGCCGGGAACCGTCGACATCGATCTCAACGTCGACGACACGCTGCCACTGCACGGCAGTTTGGAGCTCAACAACAGGTATAGTCCCGACACGACGGAGCTTCGCCTGAACGGGTCACTCAGTTACAGCAATCTATGGCAGGCAGGGCACACCGCCGGATTCAGCTTCCAGATCGCTCCGGAGCGCATCGAAGATGCTAAAGTGTATTCGGCGTATTACCTCGCGCCGGTGCCAGGCATCGACGGCCTGAGCCTTATGGTTCTCGGCACGAAGCAGGACAGCGACGTCAGCACGCTGGGCGGATCGGCCGTCGCCGGTCGAGGATCGATCATCGGCGCCCGCGCCAACATCGCACTGCCCGGGGGCAACACGTTCTTCCATAGCTTGAGCACGGGCGTCGACTACAAAGACTTCGACGAGGATGTCGTGCTGAGCGATGACACCATTCAAGCGCCCATCGATTACTACCCGCTGGTCATCAGCTACGGGGCGACATGGTTGCACCCGCGCGGACTGACCGAACTGAACCTCGCCACCACCATGGGCTTCCGGGGGCGCGGAGCCGACTGGCTTGAGTACGACAACAAGCGCTTTGATGCGCGCGGAAGCTGGATGCATTTACGCGGCGATGTTTCCCATACCCGCGACCTTCCGGGCGGCTTGCAGGCGTATTGGAAAGTGCAAGGCCAAGCTGCGACTCAGCCGCTCATCAACAATGAGCAATACTCGGGCGGTGGTCTGGGCAGCGCCCGCGGCTATCTCGAATCCGAAGCTCTCGGCGACAACGGCCTCTTCGGCACCTTCGAGCTTCGCTCGCCATCGCTGATCGGGCGGAAACGCGCGAGCTCCTCATCCACGTCCACCGACTCGGCCACCGCCGCACCCGGGGAAACCACCGACGCGGAAACCCCCGACACGACCACTCCGCCGCACGAGTGGCGGTTCCATGCGTTTATCGATGGGGGCGTGCTCACGCTCAACGATCCGCTCCCGGAACAGGAGGACCGATTCGAGTTGGCCAGCGTGGGCGTCGGCACCCGATTCCAGCTGTGGAATCACCTCAACGGCTCCCTCGATGCCGGCTTTCCGCTGCTCGACCAGACCACCACCAAGGAAGGCGATTGGCGCCTGACCTTCCGCCTCTGGTCGGAGTTCTAAAGCCGCTTGCTCCCCTTTCACACCCCTTCGCACTCCGACTCATGGTCCCCACCGCTCGCCCGCTCCCTGCCCGATTGCCCTGGATGTCGTCGACCATCCTGGTGGCCCTGCTGTCGCTGCTGCCGATCTCGCTGGCCGCAGCGGAAGGTGACGAAGCGCCGTGGTGGGACAAGGAGTGGACAATACGCAAAACATTGACCCTCAATGGCGGCACGGGTGGCGCGGCTCTCGCTGAACCCGTTGCCGATCCGGCCGTGCTTGTGCGGCTGATCGAAGGCGACTATCAATTTGCCCTCGCCAAGGAGGACGGGAGCGATCTGCGGTTTGTCGCCGCCGACGGTAAAACTTTGCTGCCGTTTCACTTGGAAAAATACGACCCCCTCATGGGCGAAACCTTCGCGTGGGTCAAACTGCCCGAGGTCAAGACCGAAGGTCCCGTCACGTTCTGGCTCTACTCCGGCAACATGGCTGGCGCGAAGGCGGTTCCGGTGGCCAACGCCAAGGCCACCTATGACGCCGCCACCAGTCTGGTGTATCATTTCGACGATCGCGGTGCGGCGCCGGCCGATTCGTCCGGCAAAGGCAACGTCGGGGCCGGCCCGGGGCTTGTCAGCGAAGGCGCCATGATTGGCGGCGGCCTGCGACTCGATGGCCGAGGCGGCGTGACCGTGCCCGCCTCGGAATCGCTCGCCTGGAGCCCCGAAGGATTCACGCTCACCGTCTGGGTCAAACCGACGACCTTGGCTCCGGATGCCGTCTTCTTCAGCCAGAGCGACGGGACCAATTCGCTCGTCCTCGGGCTCAATAACGGCGTGCCGTACGCCGACGTCACCGGCCCCGGAGGCACCCAACGCACCCCGGCAGGCGAAGCCCTCGTCGCCGGTACTTGGCGTCACTTGGGTCTCACCGTGACGGCCGGTCAGACGTCGCTCTATCTCGATGGGCAGCCGTATGCGACACCTCTGGCCGCCGGCCTGCCCGCGCTGGCCGGCCCGATCCAACTCGGCGTCACGCCGCCCGCCGATCCGGCGGCGACTCCCGGCATGGTCGGGGAAATCGATGAACTGCACCTCTCGCGGCTGGCCCGCGGCGCGTCGTGGATCAGGTTGGCCGCTCTCACGCAGGGGCCCGGTGCCGCGCAGGTGCTCACTCTGGGGGCTGATGAGGCGGCCAGCCACGGTGGTGTCCTCGAGGAGGCCCTCCATCACTTGTCGCTTTTCGGTGAAATCTCCAAGTCGCTTACGTTCGACGGCTGGGTCGTCATCTTTCTCTGTGCATTGCTCGCACTGATCGGCTTTGTCGTCGGCGTTTCGAAGCTTATTTATCTCAACAAGATCAAGAAGGCGAGTCAGGCGTTTCTCGAAAAGTGGGAAGACTTGTCCGCGGACTTGACCGTCCTGGACCACGGCGACGAGCAAAGCATCAAAAGCATGGCCGGCCATGCCAGTCCGCAGCTTCAGAAGATCATGAAGCCATCGCCCCTGTATCATCTCTACCAGCTGGGATCGGAGGAAATTCATCAGCGGGTCACCTCGGCGAAAAGTGGATTCCGGGGGCTTTCGGGCCGCTCGATCACCGCCATCAAGGCGACCCTGGATGGTGGCCTGACCCGGGAAGTCCAAAGACTCAACAGCCTCCTGGTTTTCCTGACCATCGGCATCGCGGGCGGCCCGTATCTCGGACTCTTCGGCACGGTCCTCGGCGTCATGATTACTTTCGCCGTCATCGCCCAGACCGGGGAGGTGGAAATCAATTCGATCGCACCGGGCATTGCCGGTGCCCTGCTCGCCACCGTGGCCGGTCTGGCCGTCGCGATTCCGGCGCTCTTTGGATACAGCTATCTGTCATCCAAGATCAAGGACGCCATCGCCGACATGCAGGTCTTTATCGACGAGTTCATCGCCAAGATCGCGGAAAGCTATCCCTCACCCAACGACTAACATCCCATGCAAGCCGACAATAAAAGCTACGATGACATCAATGTCACTCCGATGGTGGACTTATATCTGGTTCTCCTGTTGATCTTCATCATCATGACGACGGCCGGCGTGCAGGGGATCAAGGTGAACCTCCCGCGGGCAAGCAGTACCCCAGCCCCCGATCTCGGCGGCCCGAAAACCCAGGCCATCACGGTCAACAACGAGGGGAAGATTTTTCTCAACACGCTGCCCGTGACGCTGGAAGAGCTGGAGAGCCGGCTGGGCGCGCTCAAGTCGAAGTGGCCAGAATATCCGGTCGTCGTGAAGGGCGACGGACAAACCCAGTACCAGGGAATCATGAATGCCCTCGACGTGGTCGGGCGCCTCGGACTGACCCAGGTCGGCCTCGCCACGCAGGCACCCAAATAACTTTTCCGCCCTCTCGCCGCCATCACCAACCCGCTGCCCGCCATGAGCCAGCTTATCGAACCCAAAGATCCGCCACGCCGTTCGGTCCCACCGCGTCCCGCCCAGGTGGTTGTCGACCAACCGCCAGCCGTCCATCGCAAGAGCACGCGTCAACGGTACGACGAGGAGGAGGCGGAGAATCCATTTTATAAGTATCGGTTTCTGCTTCTTGGCGTCATCGGCCTGATGGCGGTCGGGGCATTTGTCCTGGCGGGGAAGAAGTCAGGCCAAAAGGACGCGCCGAAGCCGGCCCAGCAGAATGTGGTTCGGGTGATGCTGCCGCCGCCGCCCCCGCCGCCGCCACCACCACCCCCACCGCCGCCGAAGATCCAGGAACCCGAAATGATCAAAGAAACGGCGGCGGTCGAGGAACCGCCGGAAGAGGCGCCCTCCGCCGATCCGGCTCCGGATGTGGGTACGGACCTGACTGGGCCGGGCGGTCCGGATGGGTTCAACATCGGCCGCTCTAAGGGCGGGGCGGGTCGTGGCGGCCTGGGCATCGGCGGAGCCGCGCACAGCCGATGGGGGTGGTATGCCGGTCAGGTGCAGAAAACGATTGCCGAGGCCTTCCGCCAAAACCCCAAACTTCGCAAAGCCGCCCTCAGTGCCCAAGTCAAGATTTGGGCCGATTCCAACGGGCGCATCACGCGCGCGACATTGGCCAAGTCGACCGGCGACCCCGCGCTTGACCAAGCCATCACCAGCGATGCGCTGCGCGGCCTGCAACTCAGCGAACCGCCGCCCCAGGGCATGCCCATGCCCATCAACCTCAAGTTGACCGCCCGTCGGCCAAACTGATCCGGCGCCCTCCGCGCCCACCGATTCTTACTGCCTCTATGCCGTTTTCCCCCGCTTCCGCCTTGCGCGGAGCGCTCGTGGCCGCCTTGGCTTTCGCCCCGCTCGCCCCGCTCGCACCCGCCCAGGACCCGACCGCTTCGGACAGCGCCCCACCGCCAGCCGCTCCGCCATCGGAGCCCGCCCCCGCGTCCCCGCCTGATGAATCCAGCCCAGCCGATGCGGAATCCGCGATGGCGGGTTCTCCGGAGGACGCGGCGCGCGATCCGGCCCCTCCTCCGGCGCCTGCCTCCGGCGATTCCGATGGCGAGGCCGGAATGCCGGCGGCTGACTTGTTCGAACCGCCTGATTTGGAAAAGAATCTGGCCACGCCGCAAGTCGTCGTGCCGACGCAGAACGTCACGATCAACCTGATCACGCGATTGATGCAGCGCGGGGTACTCACCCGGGGCGACGCCGTCGAGCTCATCCAGCAGGCCGAAGGGGATGCGGCGATTGCCCGCGCCAATGCCGAGGCCGCCCGCGCCGCCGAGGCGCTGCCTCTCGCTGAAGAAAGCATCTCGGTCACCTACATCCCGGAGTCGGTTCGCATGCAGATGCGGGACGAAATCAAGCAGGACGTGCTCAATGAAATGCGGCACGAGAAATATTTCACCGTGGACGGCCGCGACGGCTGGCCGTCGCGCATCCAGCTGTTTGGCGACCTGCGCCTGCGCTACGACTACCTCAGTTACCCCGAAGGCAATGACAACACCGGCGCCTTCCCGAATTTTAATGCCATCAATACCGGCGCCCCGTTCGACACCGCCGGCCTCGTCTTCGCCCCGCAGTACAACGTCGATCAGGATCGCAACCGCTTCCGCATCCGGTTCCGACTCGGCGCCGACCTCGACCTCGATGATGGGTTTTCCGGCGGCTTCCGCATCGCCACCGGAGACAGCAATTCGCCAACCTCGACCAACCAAAGCATCGGCCTGGCCAGCGGCGGCCAGGGCGGTCAGTTCAGCAAATATGCCATCTGGCTCGACCGCGCCTTTCTCAAATACGAATGGGAATCGAATCCGGAACCCGCGGGCGCGTCCCCGGCCACGAGCGATCCCAAATCGGCGATCGATCCGAAAGCGCCGGTCACTCCAGAGCCGGCCCCCCGCGTCTACCCGCGCGTCTACGCTTCGGCCACGGCGGGTCGTTTCGACAGCCCGTTTCAATCGACCGAAATCATCTTCGATGAGGATTTGGGATTCGACGGACTGGCGCTGCATGGCCGCGCGCGATTCAATCGATACTTCCAGCCGTTCGTCACGCTCGGCGCCTTCCCGATCTTCAACACAGACTTGAACTTTTCGTCGAATCAACCGGTCAAGTTCGACAGCACGGACAAGTACCTCTATGCGGTGCAGGGCGGGACGGATGTGAGTTTCACTCCCAAGGCGAAGCTGAAGCTCGCGGCGGCGTACTACAACTTTCACAATGTCGAGGGTCGGCTTTCCGATCCGTATGTGCCGCTGAGCGCGTCGGATGCCGGAAACACCGACACCACGCGCCCGTCGTTCGCGCAAAAAGGAAATACCTACCGCCCGCTTCGCAACATCATCCCTGACGCCACCAACGGCTTCGGCACCACAAACCAGTGGCAGTACTTCGGACTGGCCACCGAGTTTCGCAATGTCGCGCTGACCGGACGCCTCGACCTCGACTACTTCGAGCCGGTGCGCATTTCGCTCGTCGGCGAGTACATCAAAAACACGGCCTTCGACAAAGAAGACATCGAAGCGATCGCCGTCAACAACCGCGGTCCGCTGCCGATCGGCCCGGACGGCACGCCGACCGGCGAAATTGCGCCGTTTGAAGGCACCGACACGGCTTGGTCGCTCGGGCTCAAGTTCGGGCACCCCGCACTGGAAAAACGCGGGGCCTGGCAGGCTGGAATCGCCTACCGGTACATAGGTTCGGACGCGGTCATCGACGGGTTCAACGATTCTGAATTCGGCGGCGGCGGCAGCAACGTCGAAGGCTGGGCGCTCGGCGCCGCCGTGGCCATTTCTCCGCGCGTGTCGCTGGGTTTCCAGTGGATGAGCGCGGACGAGATCGCCGGGCCGCCGCTTCAGTCAGACCTTTTTCAGTTCGATCTACGGGCGAAATTCTGATACGCCCGATTGTTTCACATCCCATCACCTCGTCCCCGCCTGTGAATACCACTCGCTTGCCCCGCCGCCCACTCGCGGTCGTCGCCCAATTCTCAGCCAGTCTCGTCACGCTCGCCCTGCTGGCCGCCGCACCCCGGTTGGCCGCGCAGCAACCGGCGGGGGCCGCCGAGGCGAAACTGCGCGAACAATTGCGCGCCACCCTGGTCCAGCTGCGCACCGCCGAAACCGAACGGGCGAATCTGCAGGCGAGTCAGGCGGCGCTTGAAGCCCAGAACAAAACCTTGGCCGCCGAACTGGAGGCGAAGACCAAGGAGTTCGACAAGGCGGTCGCGGAGGCCGAAGCCGCGCAGGTGCAGGCACGCAACGAAATCGGCGAGCTGACCGGCCGGCTGGCCGAACGCGAGGCCGATCTCGGGAAACATCGAGTGGCCCTGGAAAAATGGCGGCTGGCGCATCGCCAAGTCACCGGCGTGGCGCAAAAAAAAGAGGAGCAACGCGCCACGGCCGCCCAAAAGGTCGTCGAACTCGAGCGCACCGTGGCCGACCGCGAACGCAAAAACGTCGAATTGTATAAAGTCGGCGATGAAATTCTGACGCGCTACGCGAAGTTCGGCTTCGGCGAAGCACTGGCCGCCCGCGAACCATTTACCGGCCTCACCCGAACCAAGCTCGAATCCCTCGTGCAAGACTACAAAGACCGTCTGCTCGACAACGTCACCACCCGATGATCACACCCGCACTGCACCGCCCACTCGCCGCCCTCGCTTTCGCCCTGGCCGCCGCCAGCACCTTCGCCGCCGAAACCACGCCGGGATCCATCAAACAGCCGGCCACTCCTTCCGGCGAGACCGGAGTCGTCGCCCGCGTCGGCGACCTCGACGTCAACCTGGAGGAAATCAAGGGCGCGCTGGCCAACCTCGACGTGCGCGAACTGGCCGCCGTCTCGCGCGACCCGGCCCTGCTCAACCAAGTCGTCCGTTCACTCCTCGTCCAACGGCTGCTCTACCGGGAGGCGGTCGCCAAAAAATGGGACCAGAGCCCCGAGGCGAAAGCCCAACTCGAGCGCCTGCGCCAATCAGCCATCACCGAGAGCTACCTCCAGTCGGTTTCCCAGCCGCCGGAAAACTGGCCCGGCGACGCCGAAGTGACCGCCGCCTACGAAGCCAACAAAGCCGCCTTCCTCATTCCGCGCCAACACCGCCTCGCCCAGCTCTTCATCGCCCTGCCAAAAAATGCCGACGCAAACGCCACCGAAAAAGCCCAGGCCCGGCTCAACGCCGTGAAGAAAAAATTCGAGGACAAACAGGCCGACTTCGCCGCCATCGCCCGCGCCGAGAGCGACGAAATCGCCAGCGCCAACAACGGCGGCGAAATCGGGTGGCTCACCGAAGCCCAAATCCAGCCGGACATCCGCGAGACCGCCGTCAAACTGACCGCCGGTCAATTGTCCGCCCCCGTCCGCCGCGACGACGGCTGGCACATCATCAAGTGCCTCGAAATCAAAGAACCATTCACCCCGCCCCTCGCTCAGCTCAAACCGCAGATCGTCCAGCAACTCCGCGCCGAAAAAACCAAGGCCAATAGCCAGGCCTACCTCGCCCAACTCCTTCAGGAAAACCCCGTCGCCATCAACGAACTCGCCCTCTCCCAAGCCCTCGCTCCCAAACCAGACGGCGCCGCCGCCGCCGCGGCCGCGAATCCCGCCGTGCCGGCGGCGAAATGAGGCGGAAGTCGGCGGTCGGATGTCGGCGGTCGGCGGTCGGATGTCGGCGGAAAGACGATCGTCGAATGATTGAGCACCAATGGGGACGCTGGAATAATCCCGAAAGGCACCCAACACACGGAAGTTTGGGAAGTTACGATCAACGAGCCGCTCAACTGTCCGCTTGGCTCACCGGAACGTCGGCCTCCGGCCTGTGTGACTGGCGAGTGGCGTGTGAAAACGCGCGCCGGCTGGGAGTGGCGGGCTGCGGCCGCCATGCCCGCTCAGGCGTCTGACTCAGAGCGGTTATAAGCGAAGTCACACGACTTCGTTTCCATGGCGGCCTCAGCTCGCCACTCCCAGTGCGACCCGGCTTCACATCCGTGCCCCAATGCTTGAGCTCTTGGCTCTCGCTTGGCAGCGCCACGCTTTCGAGCTAGGATGGCGCCGTGAATGTCCCGACGAGCTCAACTGATTAATCGTGTCGAATATGGAGCCTGTGCCGCCATGCCGATTATACCAGTGGGATGAATGGATTGACCATGCTTGGCTCGCGGTTGATCCATTACAGCGCGTCGCGTTTGTTCAATGCGCTGAGGTGCAGGGAATACCGACCCATCTCAGTATTCCGGAGTATCTTACGCGGGGACTAAGATCCGAGGTTTTAGAAGCACAAATGAAAGGTGATGTAACGCCGAACACAAATCGACGTATCAAGGAGGCGAGCAAAGACGTCGCATGTCGGGATGCTTGGGAGGCATACGCGGATTATGTCCATGGCTTGGGACGGCGGGGCTTCTATGTTTATGATTTTGCGTTGGACAAGAAGCAGGGATATTTTTATTGCTTTGTTGAGCCTCAATGCCCGGTAAGTGTGCAAGAAATGCCGGCTTCGTTGCGGATGCTCGCGCGGATCGTCCGGGTGGAAAAGCCTTGGGGTGAACGCTCAATCTATTCCAAGAACGACTTTTGCAGTCATTCCATTGGCGATACCGGCGCGACGGGCAGCCAGCCGCACTGATGGCTTACGCCGCGCAAGGCATCCGTCGCCACAGGGTCGGCGGCGAGCGGACCGCGCCGCCCTGCCCGGGAACGGCCGGCGGTCCCCCCGCGGGTCATGGATTCGGAGAACTGATCCCGGAATTGCCTCGGCTCGATTTTTCGCGTAACGCCGGATCTTGATTTTGGAATTTGGAATTTGGAATTTGGATTCTCGACCGCCGACCGCCGACCGCCGACCATGCGTTATCACATTGTCCACCGCACGTTGTACACGTACGAGAGTGCGGTGACGGTGTCGCATCATGTGGCGCGATTGGGGCCGCGGGCGTTGCCGCACCAGACGTGTCCGTGGCATGACGTTGACATTGTGCCGGAGCCGGTGGCTCGGGTGGCGCGGTTGGACGCCTACGGAAACCAGGTGGTGTATTTTGAGCAGGCGGTGGCGCACACGCAGCTTGAGGTGATGGCGCGGAGTTATGTCGAGGTTGGGGCGACGCCAGCGGCGGATCCCTCGGGCACGCCGCGCTGGGAGGATATGGCGGAGGCGACGCGCGGGGACGGGGCGGCGGGGGCGGTGATGGCGACGGAGTTTCGATTTGGCTCGCCGCTGGTGGGACCGGACGCGGCGTTGGAAGCGTATACGCGGCCGAGTTTTTGGCCTGGGCGGCCGCTGTTGGAGGCGGCGGCGGAGTTGAATCACCGGATCCATGCGGATTTTGCCTTTGATCCGGTGGCCACGGACGTAGCGACGCCGGTGCTGGAGGCCTTTGCGAAGCGGCGGGGCGTCTGCCAGGATTTCGCCCACATCATGATCGGGTGTTTGCGGTCGATGGGGCTGCCGGCACGCTACGTGAGCGGCTATATCGAAACCGTGGCGCCGCCCGGGCAGGAAAAGCTGGTGGGGGCGGATGCCTCGCACGCGTGGGTGTCGCTATTTTGCGGCGACGCGCTGGGGTGGATCGATCTGGATCCGACCAACGACTTCCTGCCGGGCGACCGGCACGTCACGATTGCCTGGGGGCGAGATTTTCTCGATGTCAGTCCGCTGCGCGGGGTGACCTGGGCGGCGGGTGAGCAGCGGTTGTTGGTCGAGGTGGACGTGAAGCGGATCGAATAGCCTCACGCGGCCAACGCGGCGACCGATCGATCCAGCGACGCCATGTCCTCGATCGGCAGGACGCGCGCTGATTTGTCGATGCGTCCCATCAGGCCAGCGAGCACGCCGCCGGGTCCGAGTTCGAGGAAAACCTCGTGTCCCTGGGCGCGGAGAAACTGCATTGACTCGCTCCAGCGCACGGAGCCGGTGACCTGGGCTTCGAGCGTGCGCCGGATTTCCGCGGGATCGGGGACGGGGGCGGCCGTGACGTTCGAAATGACGGGAACGGAGGGCGTGGTCATGGCCGTGTTCGCGAGCTCGGAGGCGAGTCGTTCCTGGGCCGATTGCATGAGGCGGCTGTGGTAGGCGCCGGCGACCTGAAGCGGTTTGGCCAGGCGGATGCCATGCGCCTTGGCTTCGGCCACGGCGCGGGCGATCCCGGTTTCGGTGCCGGAGAGGACGATCTGGCCCGGCGCATTCAAATTGGCCACGTCCACCTCGCAGGCGGCCGCAAGGGCGCGCACCGCCGACTCCTCGCCCCCGATCATGGCCGCCATCGACCCGCGGGTGGCGGCGCAGGCGTCGTCCATAAACCTGCCGCGCGCCGCGACCAGGCGAAGGCCGTCGACGAAGGAAAATGTGCCGGCGGCGGCATGCGCGGTGAATTCGCCGAGCGAAAGGCCGGCGCACGCGGCCACCGTCAGGTCGGGCACGCGCTCGCGCAGGACGGCCAGCATCGCCAGGCCGTGCAGGTAAAGGGCGGGCTGGCAATAACTCGTGCGCGTGAGCGTCTCGACCGGCCCGTGGGCCATGACCTCGGTCAGGTCAAATCCCAGGGCGGCGCTCGCTTCGGCAAAGAGTGACGCCGCGGCCGGGGAGGCCTCGACCACATCACTCCCCATACCGACTTTTTGCGCGCCTTGACCGGAAAACAACAGGACCACCGATGGACTCATCCCGTGAGCGCTAGCAGGGGGCTGGCGGATTGGAAAGGGGGAAAAGGGAGGGGGGGGACTGAGGGGATGGGAGCGACGAAAGGCAGAATGGGGAAGGAAGGGGAAGCGGTGAGCCTATTTTTTGGCGGAGGCTTTGGTTTGGATGCGGCAGACGTACATGTCCGCGGTCATGAAGAGGGTGGAGCCGGATTTTCCGCCGAAGGCGACATTGCTGGTGAACTGACCGGTTTCGATGCGGCCGAGGAGCGTGCCGTCCGGGGCCATGATGTGCACGCCGCCGGGACCGGTGGCCCACAGGTTGCCCTGCGAGTCGACCTTGAGGCCGTCGCAGCTGCCGGGAAACTCGCGTCCCATGGCGGTGACATCCTTGAACACCCGGCCTTCCCCCGCGGTGCCGTCGGCGCCGATCGGAAATGCCATCCAGAGCGTGGCGGCTCCGTCGCTCTGCGCGACGTACAACGTCTTTTCATCCGGCGAAAGCCCGATGCCGTTGGGGCGCGTCATGCGGTCGGAGACGAGCGTCACTTCTCCCGATTGCGCATTGAGGCGGTACACACCGCAGAAGTCGAGTTCGCGAGTCGGATCCTCGGCGCCCTTGGGCAGACCGTAGGGCGGATCGGTGAAATAGATGTCGCCATTGCGGGCGATGGTCAGGTCGTTCGGGCTGTTGAAGCGCTTTCCCTGGTAGGCATCGGTCAGCGTGCGCTTTCCGCCACCCGGCGTCAGGACCGAGACCCGACGGTCGCCGTGTTCGCAGGAAACCAGTCGCCCTTGCGCGTCGAGGGTCAACCCATTGGATCCCGGCTCGCCGCTGTACTCACCGGGTCCGGTGAAACCCGAGGCCGGCAGGAACACGGTGAGCCCCACGCCTTCGTCCCAGCGGCGGACGGTGTTCGACGGGATTTCCGAAAACAACAGGTGGCCGCCGTTGCGCTGGTCGGCCGCGTCGGGCACCCAGACCGGACCTTCGCACCACTCGAATCCCGAGGCAATCACCTCGATCTTGGCCTCCGGATCCAGCAGCGCATCGAGCCGCGGGTCCAGCCGATGCACCTTCCCCAACGTCGGAAAGTTCCGCGTGTCGAGCGTCACCCGATCCGGTGCGGCCGACAACGACACCGGCGATACCAACAACACAGCCGCCACCGGCTGAATCCAATGAAGCAGGGCAGGGGATTTCATCCCGCGAGCCAACCGAACCAGAGCGCTCTTGTCACGCAGAATCGTGCGGGCGGCGCTCGGCGGTCGGCGGAGTGGGACGTTGGTGGCGGAAGGCGGTATTCGGCGGGAAACGGGCGGGGCGCGATGGAGAGGGAGAGCAACGGGCGTGGGTGGCAGGTCGGTGAGCGGCGCGGCCACTTCGAGGACGAGGACGAGGACGAGGACGATTCCAAGCATCCTGAAGAGGCTTTTCGCCTGCAGGATTGTCCCTGAGGTTGAAGCCCATCCTTTTCGCCGATCATCCTCGGCTTCGACTC
>JBJXFS010000199.1:0-27659 GCA_046155625.1 Verrucomicrobiales bacterium
CGTACCTCGTCGAGCGATCAATCGACCCCACCGACCCAGACATCCCGGATTACGCCACCGTCCTCCGCGACAACCCAGGCGCCGACTACACCCCCCTCGACAGTTATTATTACTACCGCATCAGCCAAGTGAAACAGTTCGTGCGTTAAGACGCTTCTGGTTTGTGTACCGGGTTTACCAGGCGAGAAGCATTGAGTTGGAGTCCCGCCAGAAAAGGCGGAATCGTAGGCCCGGGCGCAGCAGTGTACTCCAACCCGTTTCGCTCATCGCTTCCCACCTCAACCATCGATTCCGGCCCACCGGCGGGTCCAACTGTCCGCCGGTCGTGGGGTCGCAATGTTTTGTTCGCGATTGTCCCGGGGCAGGTCAAGATTGGCACGTCTCACTTCCCTTAACTCCATTCCGCTGCTTCTCGATCATCCGACGACCTGCCGCCCTATGTCTCATTGGTCCCGATTCCAAAACACGTTTCTCCGCGACACCGACACCGGGCTCACGCTTGACGTGAGCCGCATGTCCTTTCCTGACGGCTTTTTTGAGCGGATGGGGCCGCTGTGTGAGAAGGCGCTCGCGGACATGGCCGAGCTCGAGGATGGCGCGATCGCCAATCCCGATGAAGGCCGCATGGTGGGCCATTATTGGCTGCGCACACCGTCGCTCGCTCCCACCCCCGAACTCCGCGCCGAAATCGAGCGCGACATCGAGGCCAGCCTGGCGTTTGCCGCCGACATTCATGCCGGTCGCATCGCTCCCCCCGGCGGCGGCAAGTTCACTCGGATTCTGATCATTGGCATCGGGGGCAGTGCGCTCGGTCCGCAGCTTGCCGCCGCCGCCTTGGTGGACGACTGGCACGCGCCCGTGCGCACCCACTTTTTTGATAACACCGATCCGGACGGGTTTGCCCGCGTGCTCGCTGGAATCGGCGATGATCTCAGGCACACGCTGAGTATCGTCATTTCCAAATCCGGCGGCACGCCCGAGACCCGCAATGGCATGCTCGCCGCCGAGTCGGCCTACGCCGCCGCCGGGCTGAAGATGGCGCAGCACGCCGTCGCCGTGACCGGCACCGCGGCCGGTGGCCTCACGAGTAAACTTGAAGCCCACGCCACCCAGCACGGGTGGTTGAAGATATTTCCCATGACCGACTGGGTCGGCGGCCGCACCTCGGTCATGAGCACCGTCGGCTTGGTCCCGCTGGCCCTGCAGGGAGCCAATGTCCGCGCCTTCCTCGCCGGCGCCTCGGCTGTTGACGCCAAGACCCGCTCCGCCCCGGCCCGCCAGAACATGGCGCTGCTCCTCGCCCTCGCCTGGCACCACGCCGGCGGCGGCAAGGGCGCCAAGGACATGGTGATCCTGCCCTACAAGGACCGCCTCTCGCTCATGAGCAAATACCTCCAGCAACTCGTCATGGAGTCGCTCGGCAAACAACACGACCTCCACGGAACCGCGGTCAATCAAGGCATCGCCGTCTACGGCAACAAAGGGTCGACCGACCAACATGCCTACGTCCAACAACTCCGCGACGGAGTGAACAATTTCTTCGCCACCTTCATCGAGGTCCGCGAGGCCTCAGCCCAGCCGGAACTGGAAGTCGAGCCCGGCGTCACCCCGGGCGACTACCTCCAGGGGTTTCTCCGCGGCACCCGCGCTGCCCTCTTCGACAATGGCCGCGCTTCCGTCACCCTCTCCATCCCGCGCGTCGACGCCTATTACCTCGGCGCCCTGATCGCCCTCTACGAACGCGCGGTCGGATTCTACGCCAGTCTGGTCAACATTAACGCCTACCATCAGCCAGGCGTCGAGGCCGGCAAAAAGGCCGCCGGCGTCTTTCTCGCCCTGCTGGGCAAAGTCCGCGCCGCGCTCACCCCCACCCCCCCACCCGCCGATCAGATCGCCGCCACCCTCGGCGCCGACCCCGAGGACGTCTGGCACTGCCTCACCCACCTCACCGCCAACCGCCCGGACATCACCGCCACCACCGGTCCCGGCCCGGCGGACGATCGGTTTAATCGAAGCGGCGCCGCGCTCAGCGGTACGTCGCGATGACGCCGCGGGCGATGGCGTCAGCCAGCTTTTGACGGTGGGAGGCGGATTGGGCGATGCGGGCGCCCTCCCGCGGGTTGCTCAAGAAACCACCTTCTACCAGGATGGCCGGACACCGCGTGTGGCGCAGCACATAGAACCCGCGGCGGCGCACCCCCCGATCCTCGGTGCCGGCCGCCGCCACCAACCGAGTGTGCACTGCCGCCGCCATTGGGTAGGCCCGGCGACCGTAATAGTACGTCTCGATCCCGTCGGCGCCCCGTCGCGAGGCCGCATTAAAATGCACGCTGACGAAGACGGCATCCCGGTGACGGTTCGCCGCCGCGCACCGGCCGGACAGGCTGACGAAGTAGTCGCCCTTGCGCGTCATAACGGTGCGGAATCCGGCCGCGCGAAGTTTCGCGGAAACGCGCCGCGCCACGTCCAGCGCATACACTTTTTCCGAGTAGCGCATGCCCGCAATCCCGCCCCGATCGTGGCCTCCGTGGCCCGCGTCGATCACAATCGTGGGGCGCGCCAGCGCTCCGCCCGTCGTGACGAGCCACGCCACTGCCATGAGGAGGAAAAAGCGGTGATACCCCATGCGTCAATCAACACCCCATCCTGCCCACGCTGCGCGCCCGTGCCAAGAACAAAGAATCGTCGGCGCGGCCGCGTCCACGACTGATTTTTGCACGGTTGTAAGGTAGTGTTTCACTGGGAGTGGCGGGCTGGGGCCGCCATGGAAACGAACACGTTTTGACATTGCGAGCGACCGGTCCGAGTCGAATGCTCGAGTCAGTATGGCGGTCTTAGCCCGCCACTCCCAGTCGTCCCCCGATTTTTTCATGCTTTTTTCGCCCGTGCAAAAATCCGCCGTGCCGCCGCGTCACGGAGGATATTTCCACGGGATTTATTGTCGCAGAGGTAACTGATTGCAATAGACTTGTCATTCAACTCAGCGTGTGGAAGTGACCCGAAGCATAATGAAGGGACCGATTCGGCCAAACGCCTTTACCGAGTGAGGCATGAGTGAAGGCCCTCCCTCGGAATGGGTTGGTTATTCGTGTTCATCGTTTGATTCGTGGTTCCCATCCCGGTTCTTGGGTTTATAAGCATGATGCGTTTTTCCTTCGTTGTTTCGGCGATCGTGTTTGGGGTGTCAGGCATTGCCACTGGTCAGAGCCCTCTCTCCTTCCACACACCGGACTCTCAATTTCGTGGCGTGACACCACCGGACTGGGTGCTGGATGGGGCCGTGAAACTTTTTGTTCCGCTGGAAGACCATGCGGTCATCGGGGAGGCGGCGGCGGCGGGGGTGACCGTGGTGCATGCGGGCGGTCCAGCACCGTATTGGCCACTTCGGCGCGACGACCCAGCCTCCGGGGTGCCGGCCGATGAACGGGCGCGCCTGGAAGGAGGGATTGCCGTGGCGAAGCGGCACGGGATGCGCGTGGTGCTCGGGATTTCCCCGTACGCACCGATCGAAATGGTGCGTCAACATCCGGAGTGGATGCGCCACGAGGCGGACGATCCGACGATCCGGGAGAAGGCGCAGCTCGACCTCACGGCGCCCGAGCACATCGCCCGGCGCAGCTTGCCGCTGCACACGCCCTACGGCGCCTACGCGATCGAATGCCTCGCGGAAATCATGCGCGATTTCGGAGTCGACGGATTTTCCTTTGACGGGTGTTACCATCACTTCATCGACTTCAGCCCGCACGAGAAGGAGATGTATCGGCGTGAGACCGGACGCGATGTGCCGCCGCGGATCGACCTCAACGACGAGGCGTACCGGATTTATCTGCTGTGGGCGGACGAAAAGCTCGAGGATTGGTATCGACGGCTGGGTGAGCGACTGCGTGCCGTGAATCCAGAGGCGGCGATTTACACATGGACGACCAATGCCGGACGGTACGGGCATTTTCTGACGAGCCCGCGGGTGATGTCCGCGCGCATGAACCGGCTCATCGATTGTCCAGTGCAGGAGTGGTGGCTCGACGAGGTGAACCACGGGGCGACCGTCGTGCCGTACTTTGGCGCGGCTTATGGGCGCGCGGTCGCCGGCGGCCGAGTGGGGGCCAGCGAACCGTATCTGATGTCGCGCGGCAACCCGTATAGCACCGACAGCTTTCCCCCTCACGAATTGACCGTGCGCTGTCTCGGCGCCATGACCAATGGGTCGTTCACGCCGCTGGCCATGATGGCCGGAAAGGAGGCGACATTGGCCACGCTGCGGGAAATCGCCCGCCGTAAAGACTGGTTCACCCGTCTCGACCAGGAACCGTGGGCCGCCATGCTCGTCAGCGAACAAACTCGGCAGTTTCACGCCCACGGGCAGATCATGGAACGCTGGCTCGCCCACGCCCTCGGCGTCTTCCGCATGGCCATGGAGGAACACTTGCCGCTTACCCTCATCACCGAACAGGATTTGGTTCCGGAAAAACTCCAGCGCCACCGCGTCTTGATCCTTCCGAACGTGGCCTGCCTCTCGGACGCGCAGGTCGACACCATCCGATCATACGTGCGCCAGGGAGGCGGACTGGTTGCGACCTGCGAGTCGTCACTGTGCGATGAACTCGGGCGGCCTCGCCCAGACTTCGCGCTCCACGACCTCTTTGGCACCTCGTACGCCGGCCGACCGCACGCCCCCATCGCTCCGCGCGATCTTGACGCGAATTTCGCCATCAGCATCGGCGATGCCTACTGGGCGCAGAGGGCGAATTCAGGCGCGTTTCGCTTCGGCGATTTCGCGGATTCCATTTTCGCCACCGACCCCCGGCTGCGCCACCTCCTGCCCAATGCTCAGGCGAGCTTCAAAGGCCCGATGGTCCGCATGGGCGAGGCCAAGCCCCCGATGAAGCCGGCCATCCTGTATTTTCCTGAAGGAAGCCGCGACCCCTTTCCTTGCGCCCTGACCGGTGAGCAGGGCGCCGGACGCGTCGTCTACTTCGCCGGCGGCGTCGATGCCGCCTACTTTTCCTACGCCTACCCCTATCAGCGTCTCCTGCTCGCCCAGGCCGTCCGCTGGGCGGCGCGCGATCCATTTCGAGCCCGCGTCAGGGCCCCGATGTGCGTCCAAAGCACCTTCTGGCGCCAGGCAGGACCGGACGGCCCTCGTCTTGTCATTCATCTTTGGAATGGTCTGAACACGACATCGGACCACGGACTGCAGGAAGTCGAAACTCCGCTCCGCGAGGAGTCGGTTCCCATTCACGGGATCAAGATCCATCTCAACGACCCGCCGGCCGGGCCAGTCACCGTCCAACCCGAGAATATTCGTTGCGACCCTATTCAGGAAAACGGCGCTTGGACCCTCTCCATACCGCCTGTGGCCGTGCACAGCGCCGTCGTCATTCCGATCGACACACAGTAAACTCAACACCGGTCCTTTCCCGCCCCCCTCTTCCTCCTCACCCGCGCAGGGGTACCGACTCGGGCGAGACAAACGCCTCCGGCAGTCCAAAATGGTCAATGGCGGCTAAGGTAAATCCGGCGAGAACGCGATTTCCCTCCGCCTCTTTCCTGCAGAAAAGTACCACCCCCTCGCGCACCTCAACCTGGTCCGCCGCCACCCAGAGGACTTTGCCCGATTTCAATTTCACACCATAATGGTCCATCCCGAGATCATAACTCTCCACGCCTGCTGTCACTTCAATTCTAGGATTGATAAATTGCCTGTCACTCTATTGACGCGGATAAAGTCGACTAACCCGATCGGAAAAGTCGTGATTACCCAGTGGATCGTTTCTACCTCTCACCTCCATAATGTCGACGGCGGCATTTCTTATGGCGCGAATCCCTGCCTGGGGCAGCATGGGATTATGACCGACATCACTGTCGATCTGGTCGATGAGGTGTGGCACGAGTTGGTGACGGGCGCGCCGGCGGAGGTCAATGGCCGGCTCGACGAATTCCGCCGCGCGCAACCCGTGTTGGCCGGCTACGTGCGGGCGGTTGAGGAAGGGGTATTCGTCGGGGACGAGCGCGGCCAACTCACCCTCTTCGCACTCTGGGCCTATGAGGTGTGCCGGCGCGCCGGCCGCGCCCGGGGGGAGATCGGCGAGGACATCATCGAGTCGATGCTCGTCGAAAACGAACGTCTGCTGACCGCGGTGGAATCGGCACCGGCCAGCGACGTGATGAGTACCGCCACCACGTGGACCTCATCCTACCCCCATCTCTCGCTCCTGGGCGCCATTCTCAACCAAGCCATGCAGGGCGAGATGGAAAACCCCCGCCGTGTCGATGATTTTCTCGGCCTGCTGACGCTCCATGCCAAAACGATGGTTGATTGCTTGGCGCTGGCCTGATCGTCCAATCCTCGACGGGGTCTGAAAGCAACTATTCCGTCGCTGGCGAGACGGGAGCCAAGTGCGCCAGGATGTATTCGAGCCGATGTTCGACCGAGCCCATGCCGAGCAGCGGCTGACGGACGCTGGCCCGTGGAAGAAAATTATAGCCGATGACATCGGCGACGATCTCGGGGTCCCTGAGGGCACCGAACTGCTTGTCGAATTGCTCGGCAAACGGCGATCCCGCGCGCAGCGAACCCCGGGCCCGGTCAAGCGCCTGGTCGGCGAGGTGTCGAGCGGTGTCGGCATCACGCGTTTCGGTGGGCACCGTCTCGCAGGCGGCGATACGGAACGGCTCGCGCTGGATCCACTCGGTGAACCGGATGCGCGAGGTGCCTTGGAGGATGAGACGGAAGGTGCCATCCGGCTGACCGACGCACGCACGGATCATGCCGGCACACGAATAGGGATGGATGTTCGCGTCGCTCTCGTCCCAGTCGTGCTCCCCGACCGCGCGCAGCGTGGCCACGGCCAAGAATCGATCCGCTTTCAGGGCATGATCGAGCATCGCGCGGTAGCGCGGCTCGAAGATGTTCAGCGGGAGCAAGGCGTGGGGGAAGATGTTGCACTCCGCGAGCACGATGACCGGGATCGTTGAGGGGACCATGTGGCAGACTCAATCAGGACATGAGGTGAACGCTGGAAACAGACTCTCGGACGCTGTCGGAACCCACTCTGACGCCCGCAGGCCAACGCCACGTGGCACCCCAGTTTCAAACGACTCGCCTTCATCGGATCGAGGACTCTGAAACCATAACGCTTGAACCGCCTCCCGACCGCCGATTGCCGACCGCCGACCGCCGCCTTCTAGGGAAAATCCGACTTCAATCATTGGCCCCTCACGTCCGCCTGTGACGGCGTTTGAAATATCGTTCGAAGTGAGAGATCAATCGGCCCTCGACCCACACGCGAACCGCCTCGAGCCCGCCCCGTCGAAAGGCACGCCCGATTTCGGCTTCCACGGCCGTGGGAGAGCCGAGGCGGCTGAGGAACTGATTGGACGTGAGCTCCGAAAAAAGCTCCGCTTCCATCCGGCCTTCCCGGGCCAGGATCCATTCGCGCACGACCAAAGCCAGCGCCGCGTCGCCAAGCCAAGCGTCCTCGCGCTCCTGCTGTATTGCCTCGTTTCGGGATGGACTGACGGCCATGTGGGTCAATTCAACGACGGATCGTCAGGCATCTTGGCCAGGAGACCGTAGTGCGGTCCCATCGAACGCAGCAGGTCTTCCCACAGTTGCTCAGGCCGGCTCATGGCAACCACCTCAGGGACGGGCTTGCGGGTAATCCACGCTCTCTGCCGAAGCTCGTTCTCCAACTGCCCTTCCGCCCAGCCGGAATACCCCACGAACGCTCGAACTTCACCGCCGTCCTGCCGCAGATGACGCGCATCCTCAACCGACAGATGTGTCGTGAAAGCCAACCGTCCCGTCGCCTCGTCCCACGCCAACACCGCAAGCGTCAGACGCTCGGGACTCACCGGCCCACCGTGAAAAATCGGCACCTCCGCCAACGTCTGGAAGACCGGATCTTTCAGCAAATCTCCGACTTTTTTGCCCATCGGCCGGTTCAACACATAGCCATGCGCCCCGTGCTCCGCATCGTGATCGGTAAGCAAAAGCACGGTGCGCGCGAAATTTGGATCCCGCAGCGAGGGATCCGCCAGGATCAAGGCCCCTCGCAGATTGACCGGCCCAGGATTGTCGAAATCGTCACTCACACCATGATAAATACGTATTCTTGCCGCCTTTGTACACTGCAAGATGTCGGGGCTCCCGATCCTCCCCGATTCCTCCAAAGCCCGGCGCCTCGAAGCCATGATTCGCCAACCTCCCCCGCCGCGAATCATGGCGCATCCCCTTCCTTCCCCCTTCATACTTCATAATTCCTCCTTTATCCTTCCCCCTTCCCTCTTACCCCTTACCCCTCGATGCCCCTCGCCTATCTCTTCAGCCGCTATCCGGTGGTATCGCAGACATTCTGCGATTCGGAGATGCTGGCATTGGAGGCAGGGGGGCGGGAATTGATGGTGGCCTCGCTCAATCCTCCAACCACGAGTTTCCGCCACGAAAGGCTGCGCGACCTGCAAGCGGAGGTGGTGTACCCGCCGCCCGCGCTGGTGCTAAAAGCGGTTGCCATTCCGCCTGCCATGATGGCGCTTGCCAAAGAACACGACTCCCGATATGGCGGTTCCTTCAAAGCGGGCACCCGGGCTCGCAACGCCGCATGGTTGGCGCCGATGCTAGTGCGTCGCGGGGTGCGCCACGTGCATGTGCATTTCGCCAACCGGGCGACGCACACGGCACTCTTCCTGAAGAAGGCGGGGTTCACCTTCAGTTTCACGGCGCATGCGCAGGACTACATGGTCGACTTGGGAAGCGACGATCTACTGCGGGAATTGGCCCGCGAGGCGGAGTTTGTCATCGCGGTCAGCGACTTCAGCCGCGACGACCTGCGACGCCGTTGCCCCGATCGCGCGGATGTCATTCACCGTGTTTATAACGGGCTTGATCCGGCTGCCTTTCCCGCGTGTATCCCGGGTCCGTCAGGGGGGTTGCGAGTGGTGAGCGTCGGCCGGCTCATCGAGTTCAAAGGATTTCATCATTTGATCGACGCGGTCGGCCGGCTGCGCGACCGGCAAATCGACGTCACCCTGGACATCATCGGCGAGGGGCCGTGGCGCGACCGACTGACTCGGCTCGTCGAGGAACTTGGCCTGGTCTCACGAGTCCACTTGCTCGGTGTGCTGAGCCAGGAGGCGATCAAAGTCCGCTTGTCGTCCAGCGATGTGTTTGCCTTGGCTTGCTGTATCGACGAGAAGGGGGCGAGCGACATTTTGCCGACCGTGATCATGGAAGCCATGGCGGCGCGCTTGCCGGTGGTGTCCACGCAGGTGGCCGGAGTCCCTGAGATGGTGATTTCGGAGACGACGGGATTGGTGGTACCACCGGATGACCCGGGGGCTCTGGCTGAGGCTCTGGCCCGTCTGGCCAACCACCCGGACGAGCGGGCTCGGTTCGGTCGAGCCGGCCGCGCTCGCTGCGAATCCCTCTTTGCGCAGGAAATGACGATGCCGGCATTGCTGCGTCACTTCGATGCCGTCACGCCCTCCCCCCCCGGTGGAACTTCGACGTCACTCCTCCGAGCTCCCGCGCCCGCCGTGCTCGTGCTCTCCGCTGAGGGCACCGAATCCGAATGGCAGACGCTCGCGACCATGACCGCGCAAGACTTATCACCCAACCCTGTCGGAGTGCTCGCCGCCGCGGCGGCGAATGGAGACTCTCCTCCCTGGCGCGAATATCTTCCAGACGCTCTCGTGCTGGAGGCGGCTTGGCGCGCGCACCCGCAGCTGGCGGAACGGTGCGAACACCTCTACGCCTCGCTGGACGGGATGCATGGGGAAATATTTTTCCGCGAGGCACGCCGCGCCGTCCACACCTCGGAACTGGTGAGGAAATGCCGGTATCAACGCGTCCACGCCGCCCGATCGGAGACGATACTCTGGGCTTGGTTGGTCAAACACCTCACCGGAGTCCTCACCACCGCCACCGTCGAAGCCAATCCCGCCTGCCCACGCTCACTCCTCACCCGATTGCTCGCCGACTTCGACGCCGCCTCCATCGCCGATGAGAAAGTGCGCCACGCCTGCCCAGTCGCCCTCCCCGACTGGCTCGCCCTCGCCCCTCCACCCAAACGGCGTTGGGGTCGCTCCGCCGCCACACCCGCAGCGGACCACTCCGAGTTCCTCAAATTTCTGCTCGGCGATCCGACGGCTCCGCATCCAGAAGACATGGCGAGCGGCCGTGCTTCGCAAGGCGAAGTCGGCCATAAGATGGGATGCAACCTCCCAGACGCGTAGGCGGTGAGTCCGTTCCGTGCGAGTGTTAGGCATCCCGAGTCAAACACTTCCGATTCATCCGAAAAACCGGGATGGGAACCACGATTCACACGAATATCACGAATAGCCAAAGCCTTGCTCCATAGACGTCCTCCACCCGCCGAGTGAGGGGATGGTTTCGCCTAACCCGCTGATCATTCGTGGCCATTCGTGAATTTCGTCGTTTCCACCGTCCTGTTCCGGTTCAGCCAAAATTCCGCTCGCCAAGCGGTCAAATGAACGCATTTTCCTGATCGTCATGAAAACTACCATCCTCTCCGCCGCCCTCGCGGCCTCTCTGATTGCCGGATTGGCCACAAGCCAGGAAGCGCGCACTTGGACCAGCGCTGATGATGCCAGCAAGAAATTCCAAGGCACGTTCGTCGAAGCCAAGGGCGACCAAGTAACGATCAAGCATTCGAACGGCAAAACCATGACCTTCGCCAAAACGAAGCTGTCGGCCGAGGATCAGAAGTACATCGACTCCCAAGCCGCGGCCAAATCCAAGGCCGCCGAAACCCAGACCAGCCCGATGGCCCTCGCGCTGAAGGGACGCACGCTTGCCTTGGACGGGAAGAAACTAAAGAAAAACGACTTCCTCGCCACCAAGAATCCCGAATACTATTTGCTGTATTGGGGAGCATCCTGGTGCGGCCCCTGCCAACAGGCGGCCCCCGCCCTGGTCGAGTTGTACAATGACAAGCTGGCCAAGGCGACCAACATTGAATTGATCCACATCAGCTCAGACGATGAGGAGCAGGGAATGCTCTCATTCGTCACCGACCACCAGATGAAGTTTCCCGTGGTCTCCAAAAAGGACCGGGACAAGCTTGACCTGATCAAGCCTCTCTTCCCTCAGGGTATCCCGAATTACAAGCTCGTTGACGCCAAGGGCGAACTGATCGCCGAGGGGCAGGCCGCCAAGGACAAAGCGGCCGAAATCGCCGAGGGGAAATCCAGCGTGGCTGCGGCCGGCGAATAGTTCCACGCGCCTCCGCCCGCCCGCCACCGCTCTCCCACCCCCTCACGGAACCAACGCCAGCAGCCGCCGCACTTCCGAAAGGGTGGGTATACCTTTGCGGATGCGCACGACGGAGCCGCGGGCGTCCACCACGACCGTGGCGGGCAGAACCGCTTCGCCCAGATGCTCGACCAGGAGCTGCTTCACCCACTCCTGATCTGCCGCAGTGGTTGACTCGAGGAGGGTGTAGGCCGGTTTGGCCTCAGTGACATAATGGGCCAGCGTCTCGGCGGTATCCTCCGGATCGATCGGGAACCCGATCAGGCTTACTTCGCCAGGCGGCAAGGCGGCGCGCAAGTCCGCCAGATGCGGCAATTCGCCCCGGCACACCTTGCACCACGTGGCCATGGTTACGATGACGCGCAAACGCGCCTCGGATGCGGGCAGCAGCGGTTTCCACTCAGCCAGGCTGAAGGGCGGGCGCCGGCCGGTGGGCGGGCGCGCGGCTTCAGGCATCGCGACCTCCACCGCCCCCTGGCCAGAGTCTCCCGCGTCCTCGTGCACGGTGACCAGCGCGCCGGCGGGCGTGGTGCCGACACGCGATTCTCGCCCCGATGGCCAGAGCACCGCGATTCCATCCACCGACTCGCGAGGCCCAATCCCAATGAGGAGAGTCTGGCTGTTTTGTGCGGCAAATCCGTCGCCGAGCCGCGCTTCGCGCCGCAGCGCCCGCCCGCCGACAGAGACCACCACATGAGCCCCGGTCCCGTCGCGCGGGCTCAGCCTCTCCCTCGCAGGCTCGGCGCTTCGACGAGCGCCGACCAGACGCACGCGAATCGCCCTGCCGGTGGCTCCCAGGGCGCCCATCCGGTTGCGAAACAATTCGAATTGAGGGGCATTGGAGTTCACCAGGGCGATGTCCACCCATCCATCGCGATCATAGTCGAGATAGGCGAATCCACGGCCGTCGTACAGGCTGTCGGTCCGCGACAGGGCCGACCAGTCGGCGAAAGCACGACCGCCTTCGTTCATGAACAGGCTGTTGGTTTCATGGCCACTGAACGAGTGACTTCGCGCCACCCGCCCCCGGCCTTCCACCCGCGTGCTGGTGTCAAGCACGCCGGGCATGGAGCCATAATCCCGCGTGTCAACGCCCTCCGCCACAAAGCGTTCCTTGAGGTTTGAGTCCGAGCGCACGACCGCGCGCCAAAGGTCGCTTCACAAGTCCACCTCCGTGGCCACTGCCTCGGGTGGCGTGTAATAGCCGTTGGCGACATACAAATCGAGCCAACCGTCGTTGTCGATGTCCGCGAACTGACCGCCCCACGACCAACCGGTTTTGGCGACTGGCAGAGCCGGCGGCGCGTCCCCGGAGACAAGCTCGAACCGATCGCCGACGTTGCGCAGCAGTTTGTTGCCCCGCACTCCCTCGTACATCCGCGCCTCCAGACCTTGAAACATCTCCGTGATGCGACTGCCCGCCTTGCTGAACATGTAGGTAAAAAATGGGTCCTGCCGCCCGTCGTTGTCGTAGTCGCCCAATGACACCCCCATGCCAAATCCATTGAGTTCGTCGCCCGCCATCGACTTCGTCACGTCGGTGAAGCGACGCCCACCCCGTTCATCCGAGTCATTGCGGAAAATAAAGTCCGGCCCGTAATCGTTGGCCACGAAAAGGTCCGGATCCCGGTCATTGTCATAGTCCGCCCACGTGCTCTGAAACGAGGAAAGCCAGACTTCGATCGCCGCTCCCTCGGGAGCCCGCTCGAAGCGACCGCCACCGCGATTGACCAGCAGCACATTGGGCGGCCCGGTGAGGCGGAAAACCGGATGGTCTTCGGCACGTCGCCGTTTCCACTCGGCGCGCTCGGCCTCATCGAGAAACTCATTGGCCAGAGCATTCGCGGGCTTGGTGATCGGCAACCGGTAAGTGGACACGTAGAGATCAAGCTGTCCGTCGCCATTGTAGTCCGCCGCGGCCATCGACGATGTCCAGTATGGCAGCGGGCCATCGAGATGGGTGTCGGTCGACTCGATGAAAGTGCCGCCCTCGTTCCGAAAATACAGGCCCCGCTCCAAGCTCCGACCAATAAACACATCCGGATCGCCGTCGTTGTCGAAGTCGCCGAAGAGCGCCGCATTGCACAATCCATCCAGATCCAGCCCGACTCGCGCCGCGATGTTTTCGAAGGTGCCGTCACCGCGGTTGCGCCAAAGCTGATTGCGCCCCCACCGGGCGGTGACGTACAAGTCGTCCCAGCCATCCTGATCGATGTCGACCACCTGCACGGAAGGGTGTTGATCGAGAGAATCCCAGCTGATGAGGTACGGCCAGTATTCTTTTTTGTAGCGGAAAGTTGTGCCGCCCTTGAGCAGCACTTCGCGAATATAATCTTCGTGCACGGAACGCCGCGCATCGGCGAAATCAGTGTCATCCGGCAGCGCGGCTCTCAGCGATTCCTCAAACCAAGGACCTGAGGACTCGCTGACCTTCACTCCCGTCGTCCGCCACTCGACCAACCGCCACTCGTCAGCGTCTTTCGCCCAAGTAATCGTTGCCGTCCCCTTGATCGACACCGCACGCCCGTCCGTCCCATCCCCCGCTCCAGAATAGGATAGTTCCATGGAGAATCCCCCGTCCTCACGCTCCTGCCCCCGCAAAATCCCCAGCTTCGAGTACCTCAGGGCCGCCATCCCATCCCAGATTGGACGCCATAGTCCACCGGCCAACTGAGTCAGCGGCACCGACTCGGCCGCCGCCGGCCAGACTCGCGTCACGACTTCAACCCCGCCCACCGACTGCCGGTGCTCGGATGATGGAGATCCGGCGACGTCCACCACCTGCGCCGCATCCGAGAACAGTCGGCGCGCCGTGTGGTCCGGCAGTTTGAGATTTTCGCACCCCCGGGCGAGCCGGAGCACCCCGGGCGTGAGCGATTCGATCAATTCCTCGCGATCCAGCATCCGCCGGAACGCGGCGTCCGCGGAAATCGACTCCGCCGAACCCGCCGCCTCGGGTGCCCGATTCGACTCCGTCCGCCCGGAACACCCGACAACCGCCGCCAACCCGATGGCCGCGATCACCCCTGCACTGGCCGTCGCCCGAAAATGCATGAAAGCTATGATGGCCAATCGTTCATCGGCTGGCAAGCGGCGCTTTTTCAACCCGTTCGTGTAGTAAAAAATGGCGTCTGGACAAAATATTGTGCAACTGATAAAAAAATCCGCATGAACCGGCTAACCCTCGGCCTCGCACTCGCCGTCCTGACATCCGGGCTGCTCTCCGCGGCCACTATCGCCCATCGATATTCCTTCAATGCCGTGGACGACACCACCGATTCGGTGGGTGGCAATCACGGCGTCCTCCTCAATGGCGCCACCGTCGATGGCACTTTCCTTGTCCTCCCAGGCACCGGATCGGGAGCCGGTGCCGCCAACATGGGATTTACCAACCTGGTTGATATCGGCGTCAATTTCGGCACCACCGGTGTCACCATCGAAACATGGTACACCGACGAAGGCACCGGGACTTGGGGGAAATTGTTCACGTTCGGCACCAGCGCCGCCGGCCAGGAACTCGCCTTCACCAGCCGTCGCGGCGGCGGCGACTTGGCTCCAGGCATCGACCGCAACGGCGCCAAGTTTCTCACCGACTACCCGCAGGGCAGCAACACCTACATCAGTCAAGACGTCGAGCACCACCTCGTCCTCACCGTGACTGAGGACGGCACCACCAACCTCTGGCTCGACGGCGTCATTCAAATCCAGGATCTGCCAACCAACCCGCTCAGCGAAGTTGTCAGTTCCACCGAATCCATCGGCGCCACCGCCTGGAACGACCCCGGCCACCTGGGCAAGGTGAACGAATTCCGGATTTGGGAAGGGACGATCACCCAACCAGAAGTGCTGGCCAATTTCATCGCCGGCCCCAACACCATTCCCGTGCCGGGCGACGTCGACAGTGACGGGCTCCCCGACGCCTGGGAAGCACGGTGGTTCGGCGTCCCCAACTCGCCACAGACCAGTGCGGACAACCCGGATAACGACGGCCTGACCAATCTGGAAGAACTCCAGTTCAACCCGCTCCTCAACCCCACTAATGCGGACACCGACGGAGACGGCTTGACCGATGGGGCGGAAGTCAAGACTGCCATGACCAACCCCCTCCGTCCAGACACCGACGGCGATGGACTCACCGATGGCGCCGAGGTCAATACCCATCGCACCGACCCCCTGAAGACCGATACGGACGATGACCGGTATTCCGACGCCCGAGAGATTGCCGAGGGAACTAATCCGCTCGATCCCAACAGCCCCCCGCCTGTCACCGAGGCCGTGCTCGCCCATCGCTACTCCTTCCTTCTCGATGCGACCGATTCGATTGGCGGAAACCATGGCGTGCTCTTCGCCGATGCCCACGTCGAGGGCGGTCAATTGATTCTCGACGGCGTCGAAGACCGCATGGATTTCACCCGTGAAGTCGGCGTCGGAAAAAATTTCGGCCCCAGCGGCATCTCTATCGAGTCATGGTACACCGACACGGGCTCGGGAGTTTGGGCCAAGCTCTTCACGTTTGGTTCGCCCCAAGCCGGCCAGGAGTTGGCGTATACAAACCGCCGTGGCGGTGGACAAACCTCGGGAATCGATCGAGACGGTGCCAAGCTGTTGGGCGCCGACGTCACCCAGAATGAGGCCCATTACCTCGCCATCACCGTCTCTGCCGATGGTACCCTGAATGGATACCTGGACGGCCAGCCGATTGAGTCCATCATCGACATCGACACCAACGATCTCTCGAATGTCACCAGCGCCAATGAGTTCGTCGGCGAGTCCGCCTGGAATGATCCGGAACACATGGGAACCATCGACGAATTCCGGATCTGGAAAGGGGTGCTCACTGCCGATCGCGTCGCCTCTCACTTCACCGCCGGTCCCGATGGTCTGCCCGGCCCCTCCGCCCCGCCCTTCATCATCACCAGCTTCTCGTTCGACACCACCAACCGCCGATCCACCCTGATCTGGAATTCACGCACCGACGGCCGTTACACTGTCTGGCGCTCGACCGACCTCCGCGCGTGGACCGCGCTCCCCGGCGAAGTGGCTTCCCAAGGCACCCAAACCAGCTTCACCGACCAAAACGTGCCGCAGGATGCCCTCACCCTCTATTATCGGGTGAGCGAGGTGCCGTGACCGCTTCCTTGGTCTTCACGGCTGTAAAATTACCTTGATCAGCGGCTCTCGACCTGCGTGCAGGCGGTCGAACCAGGCAGGCCCGTCGGCCAGTGGGGCCACGGCGCTGAGCAGGGGCGCGGTTAGGATGGCCCCGGCGGCCAGCGCATCGACGGCCGATTGATACTCTCCCGACGAGGCGCAGGAACCACACAGCGTGAGTTCACGCGTCACCACCTTTTGCAGCGGCAGGTCGCAGGTGGCCGCCAGATTGCCCACCAACCCAACTTTCCCTCCCTTGCGCACCGCGTCGATCGCCGTCTGCACCGCCGGCCCAAACCCGACACATTCCATGGTCACCGCGCATCCCTCGCCCCCAGTCCGATGACGCACCTCCCCAACAACATCGCAGTCAGTGGCTTGGAAAACGGCATCGGCTCCCGTGGTTGAGGCGATCGCAAGTCGAGCCGGGTTGAGGTCGGAGACAAATACCGGTCCACAGCCCTTCATCTTGAGTACTTGCAGCACAAGCAAGCCAATCACCCCCGCCCCGATCACCAGCGCCGAGTCCCCCGGATGAGGTTTCACCCGCTCGACGGCATGGAGCGCGATTGACAAAGGTTCACAAAACGCCGCCTGCTCGTAGGTCAGATGATCGGGCAGGGCAAAAAGTATGCGCGCCGGCACCTTCACGTACTCGGCAAAGGCGCCATGCTGCCGATACTCGCCACAGGACACTCCGAGTACCCGCCGATGGGTGCACAAATTCACCAATCCATCGCGACAGTACTCGCACTTCCCACAGTAAACGGTCGAATCAAACGTCACTCGTTCCCCCGGCCGCCAATCCCTCACCGCTGATCCCACCTCCGCAATCTCCCCGCTCGCCTCGTGCCCCATGATGATCGGCGGAATCCTTCGGCCCGACGTCCCGTCATAACCATGCACATCGCTCCCGCATATCCCGCACGCCTTCACCCGCACCAACACTTCGTCCGGACCCAACTCCGGTCGCGGCACCTCACCCCATTCAAACTCATTGTAAGCCTGCAACGTCAGCGCTTTCATCGTACTCACACCTCTCGCGTCAGCTCTCCCGTTTGTCATTGGACTTTATTCCCCCAAGGGAATACGAATGGGAAAGAGGGGAGGAATAGGAAGAATAACCTTCTCGTCCCGGCCGACCTCAGACTTCCGACCTCCGACCTCCGCCCTCCGACCTCTCTCACAACTCCTCCTCACGCCTCCGCCCCGGCCCCCGCTCGCCGTCTCCTTCGTTCTGAACGGCTTTGAGCATTTCCTGATGGGCGGCGCGGCGCGCCCCGAGGAATTCTCGACGAATCATGAGCATATCATAAGCGGCGAAGAGGACAAGGAAGACGACGCCGATCAGGGAAGCGAGGATGTAGATGGCAAAGAGGACGGGATGAGACCGGAAAAGCCCACCGGCAATGAAGTAGCCTCCAAAGACAAATCCAAGCACTATGAGTGTTCCCAAGAACATCCATTGGCGCCGTACGCGGGTATCCCCCAGAATGGCCCGAGCCAAAGTGATGCACAGCGCGACCAGATTTCTCACGCCACAGGCATAATGGAGGTGTACGGCCAGGAAAAGCGATTTTGGGAGGGGAGTGGCGGGCGGGGCAGGGCGTTTTTATGGATCGAGACATTGGCGTCATGAACAGGCACTTTGTTGAGTCCGGCTTTTAGACAATGGCCGCACGCCTCGCGACGTCTGTACAAAATGCCTACTCGAGAACGAAAACGCCCGGCGGGCTGGGGCCGCCATGAATGAAGACATTGGCGCCGCGCGGCCCCAAGTGCGGCCAGATCGTTCTCGCGGTTCTCGCGGCCCTAGCCCGCCACTCCCCTCCTGTGCAAAAACCAGTGTCCCCAAAGGGGCATCTGTGGTTCATGTGGGACCCCATGAGTGCAGCGCGCCAGTTCGGTCTCATCGCCAATCCCACCAAACCCGAGACGGCAAGTCTGGCGCGGGCGGTTCTCGCTCGCATGGAAGCGCTCGGCTGGTCAGCCTTGCCCAACGAGGAAACCGCTTGCCTGCTCGGAAACGCGATGCAGCCGATCAGTGCCGATGAAATCGCCCATCGCGCGGCGTTCATCGTGGTGCTCGGCGGAGACGGCACCATCCTCCGGACGGCCCGGGCCTTTGGCCCCGGCGTGCCACCACTGGCCGCCATCAATGTCGGGCGGCTCGGATTTCTCACCACCGCCGCGGAGAACCAGATCGATGAATTTCTCCTCGCACTGACCAGCGGTCGATTCACCCTCAGCCACCGAAGCCTGCTCGAGGTGTCCTATGCCACCCGGTCCGGCCAATCCGTGATCGCCACGGCCCTCAACGAAGCTACGCTGACCCGCGGCCGCCAGCCGCGCATGATCCTGATCGAGGCGCGGATCGACGGTGATCTGCTCAACCGGTACCGCGGAGACGGACTGATCGTCAGCACCCCGACCGGATCCACGGCGTACTCGCTTTCCGCGGGCGGCCCTCTGGTCAGTCCGAAGGCCAATGTTTTCGTCGTCACGCCAATCTGCTCCCACACCCTCTCCGACTTGGCCGTGGTCGTGGGTGACTCGGCCAGCCTTGAACTCATCCCGCTGGGTGAGGCCGATGAGACATTGCTCACCCTCGACGGCGATGGCTCCGTGGCCGTGCCCATCGGCATCCCGATCCGCCTCCGCCGAGCGGCCTACGACCTCCCGCTGGTTGACCTCCCTGGACACAACTTCTTCCGGCTCGTCCAGTCGAAGCTCGGTTGGAGCGGCAGCACGGTGTGACAAGCCGATTCAGAGCCACCCGCCCGCGGCCACCACGTCGGGCACGAGCGGCTTCCACCGCTCATCCCCCGCCGCGATCATGGCGCGGATGTCCGATCCCGAGTGCCGCAGATCCACGCCAGGCGTCGGTTGAATCGGAATAATGTACCGGTTGTCCAACAGATGCTCGAACAGCTTGCGTAAATGCGGCGCCACCGACGCCTGGTCCGCGCTGCGGCACTCGCCCGTCACCGGATCCAGTCCGGGATACACATACAGCCGCAGCTCATGCTTGAACAGCCGGCCGAGCGATTCAAGCAGTCCGCCATCCAGCCCCACATACCACTTCTCCTCAAACAGTTCCTCCAATAGCGCCCGGCTCAAGACAATGCCCACCGGGTCCTTCGTATAGCGGCTCAAAAACGCCCCCAACCGGTGAAACTCGGGCAGTCGAGACACCAGAACGTTTTCACCCAGTGCCTGCAGCATGTCGGCCCGCGCCAGAAAGCTCGCCTTGTCCACGCCCGGGCTCGTCCCTCTGCCTTTTTCGGACCCCTCCAGCAGGTTGTGCATCGACAGCTCCATGATCTCAACCGCCGCCGGTGTATCCGGGTGCAAGCACGATTGCATCGCCGAACGGGCCGACGCCATCATGTCCAAATGCACTTTGGTCACAGGGTCGAACCGGCCACGCAGCAGGAGCAGCGGCTTCCTGTAAAAGAACTCGGACGGCTGCATCACCTCGCCCTCCGCCGTGAAAAAAGCCGCCGGCGTCAGTCCGCTTTCCACCAACTGCAAGGCGCATAATCGATTGTCAACGCTGGTGAAGTCCGGTCCAGTAAACTTCAGAAAATCCACCTCCACGCGCCACGGATTCAAATTGTCGCGCAGCGACTCGACCAACGCCCGAAGATCGTTCCGCAGGTAAAGCGCGGCGTGGATAAGGTTTACGCCCACCACGCCCACCACCTCCTGCTGCTCGTTGAGCTGGGTGTCAAAGAGCCGCAGATGAATGATGATGTCGTGCGGCTCGGAATGCGGCGCCGTTTGCATCCGCATCCCCATCCACCCGTGACATTCCTGCTTGGTGTCACCGTACGCGCGCACCCGTACCGTGTTGGCGTAGGCAAAGAAAAGGCTCTCATCTCCGATCTTTTTGTCCAGTCGCTCCACCATCAGCCCGTATTCATGCTCCAGCATGTGGACCAGGCGTCCCCGCGAGACATACTGCCGCGTCGCTCCGTAGATCGAGTCGCTCACCGTCATGTCGTACGCCGACACCGTCTTCGCAATGCTCCCGGAGGCCGCTCCCACTCGAAAAAACCAATTCGCCACTTCCTGCCCGGCTCCGATTTCCGCAATCGTGCCGTAGGGCGGACCATCCAAATTAATCTGCAGGGCTTTCTCCCGGGTCGTGGGAACTCGGGTCGGCGTCACACTCATCACGGCATGCTGACGCGCCCGCCACCAAACGCAACCAGACGCAAATCGATTCGCCATCAGTCAACTTCCGGATCCTCAGCCATCTCCCCACCCTCCCCTTCCCCCCGCGCCGCCCGATGCCAAGCCTCCAGCGCCCGCCGCTGCGCCTTGGTCGGCCGCCCCGTACCCGGCACAAATACCGGAGTCGCCAGCCGCTGCTCGGCGCGCAAAGCACGCGCCCGCTCCAGATCGGCGGCGGGTGTCAGTTCGGTTCGATGAGCGGCGGCCAGCGGCGCACCGACCCGCCGGGCCAGCACGCGATCGACCCGCACCCGGCGGACCAGAAAATCTTCGTGCAAACACACCTCGTCCCCGACCCGCACCGCGCGCGACGGCTTCATCGATGCCCCGTCCGCTGAGGTCACCCGACTGAGACGACACGCCTCCGCCGCCGCCGCGCGCGTCTTGAACAATCGAACCGCCCATAACCACACATCCAAACGCACGGTGCCCGGCCCCGCCGCACCGGTGCCGGGTGGTCTCGGCTCGCCTGAAAGCGAATCACTCATTTCAACGAATTTGGCCTCATTCACGCCTCAACCCAAACCGAAATCATCGCGATCCCAAGAAATGGCATGACGAAATGTCCGCGACATTATGACTCACACCCTTGATTGTCGTCAATTTCGGTTACATTCCCGATTTGCCAATTTGTCCCGCCATCCATGAGCCAATCGAACGAGCCCCCCCCGTCCTCAGCCCCCGCATCGTCCCTCGATGATGACTGGGAGGTTCCCGCTGCCGAGCCAGACGCCGCAGACCCGGCACCCAGCGTGGGTGTTATGTCCCCGGATGCCCTTCAGGCCGAGCTGACCCTGTGGAAGGACACGGCGCTGCGCGCCCGCGCCGACCTCGACAATTTCCGCAAACGCATGACCCAGGAGGCCGCGGACACGCGACGTTTTGCCAATGCCTCGCTGCTCGAAGAACTGCTCCCGATCATCGACAACTTCCAATTCGGCCTGCAGGCTGCCGAGGGCGACGCCGGCGCAAAAAACCTCTTGGTCGGACTGAACATGGTGGCCGGCCAACTCCAGTCGTTCCTGCGCGATCAGGGGGCGGAGGAAGTGCCCGCGGTCGGACGTCCGTTCGACCCGAACATTCACGAAGCGGTGGGCCAGCAGTCGAGCGGCGACGTGCCCGAGGGCACGGTGATTTCCCAAGTGCGCCGAGGGTTCAGGCTGCGGGACCGGCTCCTGCGCCCGGCCACCGTCATCGTGAGCACCGGACCGGAGGCGAAGAAATAAGCCAACACCCCATCTTCCCTTCATGACCACTAAACGAGATTTTTACGAAGTTCTGGGCGTCGATCGCCAAGCGAGCACCGAGGATATCAAGAAGGCGTATCGCAAGATGGCGATGCAATACCACCCTGACAGAAATCCGGGCGACAAAGCCGCCGAGGAGAAATTCAAGGAAATCGGCGAAGCCTACGAGATTCTCTCGGACGACCAGAAACGCGCGGCCTATGACCGCTTTGGCCACGCGGCGTTTCAGCAGGGCGGCAATGCTGGCGGTGGGTTCGGCGGCGGAGCCGTCGATCCGTTCGAGATTTTCCGCGAGGTCTTCGGCGGAGCGACCGGCGGGGGCGGGATCTTCGAGGAATTCTTCAACGGCGGCGGCCGGCGCACTCGCGACGGCCGCCAGCGCGGCTCGGACCTGCGCTACGACCTGCAGATCACTCTCGAAGAGGCGGCCAGCGGAGTCGAAAAAGAGTTGGAGCTCGAGAAGCTCGGCGTATGCGACGAATGCGCGGGCAGCGGCTCGCGCGGCGGGGGCACCAAGACCTGCACGACCTGCAAAGGCCATGGCCAGGTGATTGCCAGCCGTGGGTTCTTCCAGATCCAGCAAACCTGCCCGGAATGCGGCGGCACCGGCCAGATCATCTCCAACCCGTGCGGACCATGTCATGGCCAGGGACGCCTAACGACCAAATCACGCATCAAGCTGCGCATTCCGGCGGGTATCCAGCAGGGGTCGCGTCTTCGGTCGAGTGGCAACGGCGAGGCCGGAATCCGTGGCGGCACGGCCGGCGACTTGTACGTGGTCATTCACCTGAAAGAGCACGATGTGTTTGAACGCGACGAGGACGACCTCCACTGCACCGTGCCCATCGGCTTCGGCGTGGCCACTCTCGGCGGCGAGGCCACGGTGCCTACGCTGGAAGGTCGAGCCACCGTCAAAGTCCCTCCGGGAACCCAGAGCGGCACCATATTCCGGCTGCGAAGCAAAGGTATGCCGGAGCTGAATTCGACACGGCGCGGCGACCTACTCGTGCGCACGCAGGTCGAGGTGCCGACGCGCCTCAACAGCGAACAGCGCGAAAAGCTCCGTGCCTTCACCGAGTCATTGGGCGGTGAGAACACCCCGGAGAGCGAGGGTTTTTTCGAGCGCGCCAAGAGATTCTTCAAGTAAGCAAAACCTGATCCCATTGCCCGCTTCTACCGGCCGCCGACCATGACCACTCTGCGCGACTTCGCCGAGCGAGTGCTCTTTGGTCAGAGCCTCGAGGAGAAACTCGCCCCGCCTCCACAGGGCCTCCTCGACGGTGCCCGGGGACGGGCTCTGGCCACGCCGCCCACCCCCGGACGCCCGCACCCGCTGCGACTTTCTCCCGTCGGCGCTGACCGCGCCGATTTTCCCCGCGAACACCAACTCATTCAGGAGTCCGCGCGTGGGCAGTTGCTCCATTTCCTCGCCAACCATGAACTCCTGGCCACGGAGTTGATGGCGCTCGCTCTCCTCAAATTCCCCGACGCCCCGCCTGCCTTCCGTCGCGGATTGCTCCAAACCCTCGCCGAGGAGCAAATCCACACTCAATGGTATCTCGATCGCATGGCCGACTACGGCGTCCACTTCGGCGACCTCCCCGTCAATGGCTTCTTCTGGAAAGCCGTCGCCCCCATGGAAACACCCATGGATTATGTGACCCGCCTCCCGCTCACGTTTGAACAAGCAAACCTCGACTTCTCCCTCAACTATCGAGATATCTTCCGGCGAGCCGGAGACGAGACCGCCGCCCGCCTCTTTCAGTCAATCCACGACGACGAAATCTCCCACGTCGCCTATGGGTTGAATTGGTTCCGCAAATGGAAGGACCCTGGCGAAGCCGATTGGGAGGGTTTTGCGCGTCGGCTTGTCTTCCCCCTCTCCCCCGTGCGCGCCAAAGCGCGAAAACTGGTCGACCGTGACGGCCGATTGAAAGCCGGCCTCGACCTCCGCTTCATCGGCCAACTCGACCTCTGCGCCGGCTCGCGTGGCCGCACGCCGGTCGTTTATCTTTTCAATCCGCAAGCCGAAATGACCGTGCGCGACGAGGTTCCGGACCGCCCGATCCTGCGCCTCGCGGAAGACCTCGATCTGCTCCCCATCCTGCTCGGGCATCGCGAGGACGTTGTCCTGGTGCGCCGCCGACCGTCGCTCCAGCATTTGGAAAAACTTCGACGCCAGGGCATCGACGCACCCGAGTTTGAAGTGGTCGACACCCCGGAACAGCTCAGGCCCGATTCACCCCTCACCCGTCGCAAATTGGGCGGGGTGCGGCCGTGGGCATGGTCGCCTGACGCGGAAGCGATGCTCGCGCCATTGCGCGCTACCCTGCGCGGCGCGTCCCGCGCCGGCTCGTGGGACCCGAGACAGCGCACGCTTTTTTCCAAGTCCTTTGGCGCCGGAATTCTCGCCTCCCTGGGCGATCCACTGGCAGGACAATCAGTGCATTCATTGGCCGAGTTGCACCGGGCCATGCGTGAATTGGAGCGCGCCGGTCACCACCATGGTGTCGTCAAACCCGCTTTCGGCACCTCCGGTCGCGGCTTCCGCCGCACCGAATGTTGGCACGCGACGGACGACGCCTGGGCCGAGTCCGTGATCCATTCACACGGCGCCCTGATCGTCGAGCCATGGCTCGACCGCCTGGCCGATTTCTCCGTGCAAGGCGAGGTTATGCCCGATGGCCATCTCCAACTCAAAGGGCTCACCCACCTCATCACGGATGAACGCGGCCGGTTCGCCGCGGTGGAAGCCGCTGGGCGCCTCGGCCGCCTGCTTCCACCCGCTGTCGCACGATTCCTCGGCGGTGGCAGCAGCGGGAATTGGATCGAGAACTATTATCGCGAACGCGTCTTCCCGTTGATCAGCGCTCGCTTCTCCGAGCTCGGATTCTCGGGAGCTTTCGGGATTGATGCCTTGATTTACGGTGCCTCGGATGGTTCGCCCGCCCTCCGCCCGGTGGTCGAAATCAACCCGCGCCACACCATGGGCCGCGCCGCGCTGGAGGCACGCCGTTTCGCCCACTCCGCTTCGATCGTGCGCTTCTCGCTCGCCACTTTGCGATCAGCCCGCACCCACGGCTGCCGGTCATTGCCCGAACTGGCTGAACACTTGGAATCCCGCAAGCCCGTGCGGCTCGTGCCACAGGGCGCGAATGAAGTCATCGCCCAGGGCACGGTTGTCCTGAACGACGCACGCACCGCACAACGCTTCCTCGCCGTGCTGGAAATAAGACCCGCCACCCCCTAGTTCTAGAGGCTAACCCGGCCCACCCTTTCCCTTGGCAGATGGCAGGCTTGCTCCATCCTGCGGTATGTTTCGATCCTTCGCGCTCCGCCTGCGTTTTCTCATTCTCATATGGAGCGCGGGCGCAGTCGCCCAGTCCAAGGACGCGCTCAACGGCATGGCCGCCACCGGCCATCCTCTCGCCACGGACGCCGCCATCGAAGCCATGCAGGCCGGCGGGACCGCCGTGGATGGCGCCATTGCTGCCGCATTGACCCTGGCTGTCGTCGATGGCCACAACTCTGGGTTGGGTGGCGGCGCCTTCTGGCTCATCCATGCACCCGATGGCTCAATCACCGCCATCGACGGTCGGGAGACGGCGCCAGCCGCCTCGACCCGCGACATGTTCCTCCGCACGGGCCGCGCCGATCCCGAATTAAGCCAAACCGGGCCGCTGGCCGCCGCCGTCCCCGGATGGGTGGCCGCCCTCGAGGATGCCTCACGATCGGGCGCCAAACTGCCCGTCGCCCGCGCGTATGGCCGCGCCGCCACCCTGGCTGCCGAGGGATTCGTCCCCGATGCCGCCTACGAATCAAGGCTGCACGCCACCAACGCCGACCTGCGCCGCTTCCCCGCCACCGCCGAGGCTTTTCTCTCGCCGCGCGATGAAAACGGTCGGCTGCGTCAACCCGACTTGGCCACCACCCTCCGCGCCCTGGCCGAACACGGATCCGACTGGTTTTACCGCGGCCCATTTGCTCAACTCACTGCCTCGTGGATGGCTGAGAACGGCGGGAGGCTCACCGCCGCCGACTTCTCCTCCTATCGCTCTGTGCGCCGAGATCCCCTGCGCACTCAATATCGCGGCCATGACATCATCGGCTTCCCGCCCCCAAGTTCCGGAGGCGTGCACGTCGCCCAAATCCTCAATATCCTCGAAATATTTGACCTCCCCAGCTTCGGCGACCGCTCCACCGATTTCGCCCACACCGTCGCCGGCGCCATGACGCTTGCCTTCGCCGATCGGGCGCACTGGCTCGGCGATCCCGACTTCGCCGCCGTCCCGCGCGGACTCATTGAAAAAGATTACGCGGCCATGCTGGCAGCCAAGTTAAATCCCCAGCGAGCCGCAATCGTCCCAGGCCACAGCCGCCCACCCGACGCCGCCGGTGCCGTTTTCCGAAAACACACGACGCACCTTTCCGTGGCCGATCGGCATGGATGGTGGGTCGCCTGTACCGCCACCATCAATACCAGCTTCGGCAGCAAAGTCGTCGTGCCCGGCACCGGCGTGGTGCTCAACAATGAAATGGACGACTTCTCCGCCCTGCCCGGCGCCCCAAACGCTTTTGGGCTGGTCGGCGCCGAAGCCAATGCCATCGCGCCTCACAAACGCCCGCTCTCCAGCATGTCGCCCACCCTCGTCCTTCGCGATGGAAAGCCCATCGCCAGCCTCGGTGCCGCCGGTGGACCAACCATCATCACGCAGGTCGCCCTTGCCTTGGTGCGCACTCTCGACTTCGAACAGCCTCCCGCCGAGGCCTTGGCCGGTCCGCGCCTCCACCACCAGTGGCGCCCGGACTCCCTCCGGCTCGAAAACGCCTTTCCCCGTCCCGTTCGCGAAGCGCTGAGCGCTCGCGGCCACTCGCTTGACCTCACGCCCTCGTTCGGCGCCGCCCAGATGATCGCTCAAACGCCGGATGGTCGCTTTCTCGGTGCCGCCGACCCGCGCGGTCTCGGGCGCGCCCGCGGCTGGTGAAAAGGACGATGGAACAACCACGAACGGACAAAAAAATGGGGGGTGAAAAAATAATTCCGAAGACCCGGATGGGAACCACGAAAATCACGAAACACACGAAAAACCAAGTCCGTGTCCAATGATCATCGTCCACCTCATGGATCAGGAAGTCTTTGTCCTACTCAATGGTTTTTCGTGTGTTTCGTGATTTTCGTGGTTGTAATGTCCCATTTTGAGATAGTCCCAACCCCGTGACCAACGAGGCAACAACTGCCCGCCCGCAGCCCGGTGCGACTGGCGTCATTTTTGTAGTTTTGAGGTCTTTATTTTGTGAAGGCGTCTTGGCGGGTTAACCCGCGGCTCTCCAGCCCGCCACGGTGCGCTCCGCGAGCCCCCAGGACAGTGTCATTCCCAGTCCGCCCATCGCGGCCACCAGCGTCACTCGATCCTGCGGCCGAAGCACCACCTGGATCTTTCCCTCCGTGCTCTTCAAATAGGTGCCGGTCCAACGCGATGCCACCTGCAGGTCGGGGAGCCGGACGAATGTCGCCAAGTTCTCGAGAATCAGCGACTCCACTTCCGCTGATTGCTGCGGATCGAAGTCATCGCCGTACTCGTGGGAATCGCCCAGTGTCAGGGATCCGTCGGCATGCTGGGCGGCGATGACGTGGATGCCATGACGCAGGTGGGCGGGTCGTGTCGCGCTCAGTCGCTCGCGCAGAGCCGCGAGCGACGGACACTGGGCGAACGCCGGATAATGAGCCAAAGTGAGGTCGCTCACCATGA